>JAHBAL020000020.1 GCA_018500105.2 Anaerolineae bacterium | reverse complement strand
TTTTCGTCTCCTAGCGGTGCGTTTTGGCAACCCGTGTCGTTGCCTTTACAAACCGGCGTGGGGGCTTCGACCACACCAAAGCCAAAAATGGCAAAACTTACCACCCCCACAACCCCCACCGCCAATAGCATGCTGAGAAAGCTACCCAAATGTCGGCTTTCGATCCCGCCTGCAAACACCATCGCTATCCACATAAACGTAATAATGAGTGCCGTGCTAAGGTTAGGTTGGCGCAAAATGAGGAAAATGCAGGGCGCGATGAGTAGCCCCGATAAAATCACCGTCTCGAGGTAGGGGCGTTTGCCTTGTCGGTCGGCAATAAATGCCGCAATCACGATGCCCAAAAACAGCTTCGCCAATTCGCCGGGCTGAAAGTCGAAACCACCGAGGTTATACCACCGCCGTGCCTCGAAGCGTAATTCACCGAAGATCAACACCCCGACCAGCAGTGCCAAAATGACCACATAAAGCAACCACGCCAAGCCACGCAGCAATGAATAATCAAAGATGGTGACGACAAATAAGACGACCAATCCCAACAAAGCCGTGACGGCTTGTGTGGTTGGGGTGCGCTCAATTTCGGGGTCCCCGCGTGAGGCGCTATAAATCATGGCGACGCCAAACGCAATGATTAGCGCCACGACGACAAGAAGCAAATAGTCAAAATGTCGCCAAAGTCTACGGTCTGGCATATGGCAAAGAAAAGATTAACGTCGTGTGTCGGCAGTTGACCGCGTTGCGGTGGGGCGGCGTGCGTTTTTTAGCGGCACATCCACCAGCAAACGTCGCTCGCCTGCCTCTTCATCCATGTTAATTGAAATATAACTAGGGTCAATATTCAAACGGTTTGAAATTGCCATAATGATGTCATTACGGATTTCTTCAAACAACCCCGGCGATATTTCGGCGCGATCATGGATAAGCACAAACTGTAGGCGGCTTTTCGCGTCTTCAGCCGATTTTTTACCGAAAAAAAACTCGCGAAATGATGCCATTAGGCTCTCCCAAACAATTTTTGCCAAAACGAGCCGTTAGACGGCATCGTCAGTGGCACATTTTCGCCGACAATCCGTCTGGCGATATCTCGATAGGCTTGGGCAGCGCTGCCTTTGCTATTTAGCACCACCGGTTGCCCCCGATTGGTTGACGAAAGGATTTCCTCATCTTCGGGCACAACCCCGATGACTTGCGATCCTAAAATCTCTGTAATATCTTCGACAGAGAGCATATCTTTCTTCCTCACCCGAGCAGAATTGATGCGATTGATGATGAGCATGGCCGGCCCTTTTTCAAGCGCTTCTGACAAGCCAATAACGCGGTCTGCGTCACGCACCGAAGATACTTCGGGGTTTGTTACCACCAGCACACGGTCGGCTGGCGCAACTGCGACCTGAAAACCTTGCTCAATCCCAGCCGGTGAGTCAATGAGGATGTAATGAAATTCGTCACGCAATTCGTTGATCATGGCGATCATTTGTTGCGGATTAATGGCAGTTTTATCGCGGGTTTGGGCCGCAGGCAATAGATACAGCTCACCTGCACGTTTATCGCGGATGAGCGCTTGGCGCAATTTACAGCGCCCTTCCACAAAATCCACCGAATCGTAAACGATACGATTTTCTAGGCCCAGCACAATATCGAGATTGCGCAGCCCAATGTCAGCATCAGCGATCACTACCTTTTTGCCCATCAGGGCCAAAGCAGTGCCAATATTGGCAGTCGTGGTAGTTTTGCCCACACCACCTTTGCCAGAGGTAATTGTAATGACTACGGAGTCCATTCGTAAATATTCATTTCTTGGCGAACAATCTTTGCCATTTCTGGCTTAGGATGTTTGCGTTTTTTGTCTTCGGGCACACGGCGGGTCATGTTGGCAATGCGCAAAATTGTTGGCCTTAAGTCAAGCGCACACACAACCGCTTTATCATTGCCTGTCGAACCGGCATGAGCTGCCCCATATAATTTCCCCCACACAATGATATCACTCCCAGCAATGAGTTCGGCACCGGGATTCACATCGCCAATAACGACAATATGACCCGGATGACGCAACGTTTGCCCAGATCGCACGATACGTTGCACCAATAGGCCATCGGTGCCATCGGCAATAGCGGCAAATGGGTTCTCTTTGGCGACGACATCATTGACAAGGGCAGGGGGGTCTTCCTTGTTTGGGTCGGTTGCCAAGCCCATGCGCCGCGTGTTGGCGATGGTTTTGTCGTTTTGCGATGCAATCGCCCATAAGGTTGCGCGATGTTCTTCGAGCAAATTTTTGGCGGCCTGCAACTCTTCGAGCGACAAACTAAGGGTTTTAACATCAAGGGACATTCGGGCCTTGCTAAAAAAGCTGCCGCTTTGCTCCAATTTTGCCTTTAGCTCATCCAGTTGTGCGGCCCATGTTGCGCCTTCGGCATCGCTAAATAAAATAAGGATTCCTTGTCGCTGACCCTTGATTGAAATCATAATTTTTGATTGATACTATTATCTATAAAAATATTACTGGTTTTCATTCATTTTCAAAGTTCATCCTAAAACCCTAGATGTGGTCTTGCCGCGTGGCTTTTGGCAAGGCTGCAATTCTGCTGAAGTGATGTGCTTATTCAGATGAGGTCTTTTCGCTCTCAATTTTAGCGCGATCTTTATCGCTGAGCGGGATGTTGAAATAATCGGCAACGATGCGTTGGACAACAGGTGCGGCGACACCTGAGCCTTGCCCGCCGTTCCAAACATAAACCGCAATCGCAATTTGTGGCTTTTCGGCAGGGGCATAGGCCACAAACCATGCGTGGGTAGGTTGCTCTGCAATCCCCGGATAGCAGAGTTTTAACCGGCTGGCGATGTCATCACAAAATTCAGCGGTTCCTGTTTTCCCCGCATATTGAAAGCCCGGAATACGCGCTGTCTTGGCTGTGCCGGTTTCAAGCACGTCGAGTAATGTGCCACGAATTAGATTCATGGTGGGCGGCGAAATCGGCATTTTGGCGATGGGCTTGGGCTGAAAAGGTTTGACAATATTGCCTTGAGCATCCACCACCTCACGCACCAATTGCGGCTGGTAAAACGTGCCACCGTTGGCCGTAATGGCGATCATGTTTGCCATTTCGAGTGGTGTCACCAACAAATAGCCCTGACCGATGGACAAGTTGTAGCTATCGCCGGTTGTCCAAGGATTACCGATGTTGCGACGCACCCATTGCGCGGTTGGAAAACGTCCGGGCACGGTTCCCACTTCGACGCCGTTGGGGCTGCCGACGCTAAAATGCCGCGCCCACTTTTCGAGCTTTAGTGGGCCAAGTTCGGCATCTTCCATCCCCACAATTCGCTCAGCCGAAAATCCGCCGACGGTTTTATAGAAATACGTGTCGCATGAATTGCGCAATGCGTCATTAATGCGTTGCGGGCCATGTCCGGTGCGCAGCCAGCAATAGAATTTTTGGCCCAAATTTGGCTCGTCGGGGAAGAATTTATTTGGCAACACGAAAATACCCGGGTCGTTGACGGTGGTATTTGGCGTTACCGTGCCTTCTTCGAGCAAGGCGGCGGTTGTGACAATCTTAAAAATTGAGCCGGGCGGCACAAGATCGGCCAAGGCGTGATTGATCAAAGGCGTATGCTCATCTTTGGCATACACATCATAATCTTTTTGGCTGATACCACGCACAAACAAATTGTTGTCGTAACCCGGAAATGACACCATGCCAAGCACTTCGCCGGTGTTTGGGTTGAGCGCCACCGCGGCGGCACGGGGCGATTTGCGGATTTTCATGGCCTCGGTCAAATGCTTTTCCATGATACGTTGCAGCCGCATATCGAGCGTCAAACGCACGTTATGCCCATCTGTAGGGGGCTTGCTTTCACCTACGCGCCGTATTTCTTCGCCCGACACATCTAACTCAACCCGATCTAGCCCTTTTACCCCGCGCAATTCCTCCTCTAGCACAGCCTCAATGCCCGTAATTCCCACCTTGTCATTGACTGGGTCGTAGGTGGGTTTGGGGTAATCGTTGGCACGTGCGGCTGGAATTTTGCCGACATAGCCCAAAATATTGCCGAGCAGCTCTTTGTGTGGGTAAATGCGCGAGGCGGTCGTTTGCACGACCACGCCCGGCATAGCAACGGCTTGTTCTTGAATGATCAGCGCCAAGTCGGGCGGCACACGCTCGGCCAGCACAACAAACTCATAACTTCGTGAGGCATTTTGCGCTTGAAAAACCTTGGTAAATATATCGCCTGCTGTAATTGCAATTTTATTGGTATTCGTGCTGGTATTGGTGAGCGAAAGACTGCCTGTGCTGGTGATTTGGTTGCCGATGCTAAATTGGTCGGCCAAATTGAGCATGTTTGCCAGCCGGTTATAAATGGCAATGCGATCAATCCGCTGTTCGATTCGACCCTCGGCGTCATCATCACCGCGTGGCAACCGCGCCGGAATAATGCCAACTTGATATTCGGGAGCGTTCAAAATGAGTGCTTCGCCATTGCGATCAAACACCAAGCCGCGTAGGGCAGGGGGGCGACGCTCTGAAATGAGGTTGGCGCGGGCGCGTTGCAGCAATGTGTTTTGCCTCACAATTTGCAAATCAAACATGCTGATCAAAATGAAGCCAAACGCCATCAGCATTCCCAAACCAATCAGCAAAATGCGAAAACGCCCTTGTTGATTATCAGGCGGCGGCGTTTGGCTGCTGCGACGCTGGATTGGAATCTCTTGAACGATCATGGCTTTATAAACGCTTAATACACGCGACGGCGTTGTTGGGTGGTAAAACGCTCGACCAAGCGAAAGATAACATAAACCAAGAGGGCGCTCACAAAATTTAGCGCTATGGTGGGCAATAGGATGCCGGTGATCGCCTCGCTAAAATTAATACTGATATTTTTAACCGACATGGTCGCGATGATGCTGGTGTGCAATGATAAGGTGACAATGGCGGTGCGGACAAACACCCGCACTAAATCTGGCACAATAGGCGATTGATCTAGGGCCTCGGCCACTAAATTGCCGAGCATAATGCCGATGGTGATTGTGCCAAATGGGGTGGATGACAGCAAGTCGAGCAATAAACCGCATAAAAAGCTCCACACAAAACCCTCTGTGCCGCGAAAAGCGATCCATACGGCCATGACCATCACAATTAAATTGGGGCGAATGGGGCTATTAAAAATGGGTGGCAGCAAACTGGCCTCGATAAGGCTAAGCGCCACAATAAGCACGATTGGGATGGCAATACGACGCATAGAAGATTACGGCGCCCCCCAATTGGGGATGCTGCTGGTGATGACCAACACGGCTTCGAGATGATTGAGGTCTACGGCTGGGCGTAAGGTGGCCTCCTTGAATAATTGCGAGTTGGTGCTGGTCACTTTCTCAATTTGACCGACCGGCAGGGCAGGGGGGAGGGCGCGTCCAAGACCGCTCGTCAAGACCAAATCGCCCGGCGCGACCGCCTCAGTTTGCGAGACATTTTGCAGCCGCAATCCGCCTGAGCGCCCGCCTGTGACCACGCCAGTGGCGCGGCTCGTGCTCAAAATAACATTGACAAACGAGTTGGGATCGTCAATGAGTTGCACTTGCGAGGTTGTGTCGTTGACTAAGCCGACGCGCCCGACCAAGCCGAACCCGCCCCCTACGACTGGCATGCCGCGTTTAATGCCGTGTTGCGCTCCGGCATTGATGGTGATATACCGTTGATAGGGATTTAGATCAGCAGCGATCACGGCGCTACAAGCCAAGCCGGTAGGGCGTGTGTTTGGGTCATTGGTGCAGGCTGGGTTGCCCAGCCCAATGACATCGGCCCCAACAAACTTTAGGGTGGGGTTGTCATTGACAAATTTGAGCAGCGTGCGGTATTGGTTGACGGTGGTCTGAAATTCTTTGAGCCGCGTATTTTCATTGCTGACGGCTTGCAATTGCCGCTCTAATTGTTGGTTGCGTTCGCGCAACGTGCTGCTGTCGGCGCTGCTGTCAAATAATTGACCAACAAGTTGCCCAATACCGGATAGGAAGCGTTGTGCGGGCGCAAGCACATACGAAAGCGGGCCTTGAGCGACTTGGGTTTGGAAGCCAAGGCTAAGCGCCATGATGACGGCAGCGATGACCAGCAGTAATAGCGGCAGAACAAATGATCTGTTTCGACGTTGACCCATTTAGTTTATTGTATCGGGTCAATTGGATGTCACTCGAAATCCAGAAGTCGGAGTTCTGAAAGAACCCCGACTTCTGGTCTTGTGCTAATCGTCATCGTCGTCGTCGTCGTCGTCGTCCCACAGATCGTCGTCGTCAAGGTCGTCATCGTCTAAATCGAAGTCGTCATCGTCGAAGTCAAGATCATCGTCATCGTCGTCATCTTCGGCTTCGCCCAATTCTTCAAGCGATAACTCATCGTCATCTTCGTCTAATACGATGTCCTCGTCCAGATCTTCGTCTGTATCTTCATCTTCTTCCTCATCACGCGATCGCCGCGCGAGTTCGATGGGTAAAGCACTTAGTTTTAGCAGTGGCGCTTGGGCAGGGAGTAGGGCTTCTTTTGCAACCGCCAATAATACGCCAATATTTTCATTCAATAGAGAATTTGCTTGCATCATTACGAATAACCTCAATAGATTGAGATGGGTGACAATATATATTTCGTGGCCTTAATACTTTAGCCGCAAAAGATTATACATCAGTAGTCAGTAGTCAGTAGCCAGTAATCAGTAGTCAGATTGCTGCTCTGTGCAATCAAGTTGTTTTCGGAAAAGGGAATCCATAATCTGACTACTGATTACTGACTACTGGCTACTGCCCCCCACCTTGCAACTATTTGACACAATGCTTATTAAGTATAATACTCGCATGGAAAGTAATCCCCCCACCGTAAATCAAGAGTTAGTCGAGAAATTTATTGCGACGCTGGATGAGTCGAGTGTGAATACGCAAAATGCGTATCATGCCGGGCTAAAGCTGGCGGTAGAGCTTAAGCTCAAGATCAAGGAAAATGTATTGCAAGAATTCGCCCTAGCGATTTCTAAGCGCAAATTTGCCAAGGCGACGCGCCAACTTTATGTGACAGCGCTGCGGCGGTTTTTAGAATGGCTCGACGCGACAGATCAACTGCCAGAGGGCTTTAATCGCGCAAAAAGCGAGGCAAAATTGAAATTAGCGCGTGGCGGCTCGCACGGCGGCTATAAATTTCGCCAACCAGACCCCGATTTAGCCCAAATTATCACCTTTTATGATGGTTTAGATCGTCCGCCAACCGACACACAATACCTTGAATGGTTGCGGAATAAAGCCATTATGCAAACCCTTTATGCCTCAGCCGGACGTGTCAGCGAGGTCGCAGCGTTAACGCGGGCGCAAGTGGCCGATGGTCGCGTCAGTGAGGTGTTCATTAGCGGCAAAGGCGAAAAACAACGCATGTTGATGTTGACCGGCGAGGCCCAAGCCGCCATTCGCACCTATTGCGCTGCCCGAACTGATTCCTCCCCTGCCCTCTTCATTTCGCATCGGCGTGGCAAGCACGGCAGCCAGCCGCTCACCCGCGCCAGTGTGTGGAATTTAGTTAAAGCCGCCGCCAAAACATTGGGCCTTAGCAAAACCACCTCGCCACACTCGTTCCGGCATTTTCGCGCCACCCAATTGCTAAACGAAGGGATGCCGCTAGAAAGCGTGCAAATGTATCTCGGCCATGCCTCACCCGAAACCACCCGCATTGTGTATGCACATACCCATACGGCGGTGCTGCGTGATCAATTGAACACCTATGGATTGAAACCTGAAGAGGCGAATGCAAGTAAAATAATGACATCAGAGATGTAGACCAACGTTGACAGAGTAGATCAAAAACCAAAATACATACTTTTTCGTTGGGAGATTTATGCAACACACCGAGAAATCAAAAACAGTAAGGCCGTTGGCTGCTGTGCGAATGCAGTCAGAGCCGTTAAGATTTCCACAAAAAATGCAAAAAATCGTCTTATGGTGGCATTACGTTTGGATCGTCATGATCGTCAGCGCAGTGCTCCATGCCTTGGGGTTAGCGTCAATTGCACGCTTGCTCGCTGTGATCGGATTTATCGTCATTGCAACATTGGTGCACAAGGCGTATCGGACGCTAGACCATAAGTGGATGACATCGGCATTGGGCTTGCTTAGCGTTGGAATTATGCTGGCGGTCTACTTCGATAAATTAGAGCAAGTGCTCACGACAGCCCTCATCCTCATCATCGTCATGTGCATCTTTTTTATTATTTGGATGGTGATGCTCATGATTCGATCTTTTTATGCCAAGGATGAGACGACGTCGTGAGCACAAACTAAACCGCCACCTGAGAGTGCGGCGAAGGGGGATAAAGCGGATCCCCCGCCTCAAAATAATGCCACCACAGCCGGATAGCGGCCTCGTCATACAAATACCACCAACCACGCGGTGAATGGCCCATGCCTTCAATTTCGAGCGCCCCCACCCCGTCTACTTGACTCAGCGAACATGGCACAACGCCATCGCCCCATTGTTCGCCATTGCCGCTGAGAAAAGAATAATAGCGATGAGCGACCTTTTCGCCCATTGTGCCGTCTTTTTTGCCAAAGAACGCTTTACCCGTTACATTAAGGTATTGGATATGGGGGTAATATGCACCGGGGTAATTTTCATCTACCCACAAAATATGCTGTAAACCACGATGCAATTTGACCTGCTCTGGCATGCCGCGCAAAGGGCTGCCGAGTGTGACCACACGGGTGACATGTTTGTGCCCGCCATATGGCTTGAGAAAACGCTTAAAGGGGGTGCGAGTATCAAGCCCATCCAAATGATCGGCCAAATAGGCCCGCGAAATGACGCCTCCGGCACTGTGCCCGACCAACATGACCTTATCGCTGCCGGTCTCGCGCATGGCATGGTTGACAGCGCGATGCGTCAGCTCTAGCGCCAGCGAGTAGCTGGTTAGCCCAGCGATGCTCCATGTCCAGCGATGAATATTGGTGATGAACACACGGCGACCCGAAACCCGCGACAATGCCTCGGCCCCGGCGCGATAATCGCGCCAGCTAGAGGCAAACCCGCCCACGATAACGATTGGCTCTTTCATAGTTGCGTTAATTCATACGAAATCCGCCACCCAAAAGTTGCGCTTTTATGCGCTAGGCCCGAATACGCATCTTATACAACGCCCGTAGCCGGTCTCCATCTACCTGCATCAAACAATTAACCTTGGGCGATTGCCAAAAACGTAGACGGCGGTCGGCGATGGTCGCGCCAATGGCGGGGCCATCGGTAGGCACAGTCACCGGCCACTGTTGCCCGACATAAATGCTGGGGTCAATGAGGTAAGCGATGGCCGACGGATCGTGAGTATGCACCTCACCGTCGGGCATGCCATACCAATCCACATGAAACTGCTGATAAAACGCCACAACGCGCCGAATAAAGCCGCCAAAGCGATTTCCCCCTGCGGCCAATTCGTCGAAATAGGCCGCGTTCATTTGCACGGCCTCGGTTACATCTAGCCCAGCCATCGTAATGGGCCACTCGGCGCGAAAAACCAGCGCAGCCGCGTGGGGGTCGTTATGCACATTTGCCTCGGCCAATGGCGACACATTGCCGGCATGAAGCACGCTGCCGCCCATCATCACCACTTCTTTTACGTGTTTGGCAATGCGCGGTTCTAATTGCAAAGCCAACGCCAAATTGGTGAGCGGGCCGACCGGCACAAGCGTGATTTGGCCCGGATTTGACATGACCTGCTCGACGATAAATTGCGCCGCGTGTTGCTCAACTACGTGCATGTTGGGGTTGGTTTGGGCGTGCCAACCAATGTTGCCCATTGCGTCATCGCCATGCACAAATTCGCCGGTGGGATGCGGTGGGATAACCAACGGCACACCCGCGCCCTTAGCGACGGGAATATCGGGCCGTCCGGCAAAATCGAGCAAATTGAGCGCGTTGCGCGTGGTGGCCTCGACATTGCTGTTACCGAAAACAGTGGTCAACCCAAGCACCTCAATTTCGGGCGATTTCAGCGCAAACAATAGCGCCATTGCGTCATCTACGCCCGGGTCGGTGTCGAAAATAATTTTATGTGGCATGTTGAAAAAAAATAAGCGGCGATGTTTCCATCCCGCTTTTTAATTTGAAATAAGTGCAAGCGCTTAGCTGTTAATACGACGTGAAATACGCCCACGTGTCAGATCATATGGCGAAAGTTCGAGCCGAACGCGGTCACCCAGCAAAATACGAATATAAAACTTGCGCATCTTCCCCGACAAGGTCGCCAACACTTCGTGATTGCCTTGATCCAGCTTCACCCTAAACATGGTGCCCGGCAATGCTTCAATCACCTCGCCTTCCACTTCGATCGTATCTTCTTTTTGTTTGCTGCTGTCTTCGTTATATCTTTTCTTAGTAAACTTTGCCATAAATTATCCAAGGAGGCATTATACTGGCAATTAGTGCTTTTTGTGGCGCAATGCCAAAATTTCTTTCTCCAACTCGCTTTCTTGTGCTGTGAGTGGTCGCTTGTGGCTGCGCAATTGCTCAATATCGTGCAGAATTTCGGCCCCACGCTGCATCTGGGTTGCTCGCAAAGCCTGATAGTCGCCCTCACTCACCTTCCCCACCCGATAATCCTCATCGAGTTCACGAATGACACGAACCACCGCTTGTCGCTCAAGTTCGAGCGCATCAAACGCCGTCGGTGCAGCCAAAGCTGGGCGTTTTTTTTCGAGCAATGGCGATAAAACAAACGCCACACACACCATCAACAAAGCCGCCGCTGCAAAATAAGTTGCCATATTACTCCGCAATTAATTTATCCATCACTGTGCTCAATGTTTGGGCATTCAGCGGTTGAATATATACATAACGTATCATACCGGTTTTGTCCACAATAAACGTTTCGGGTTGGCCGGTGATACGATATTGATTCTTGCCAATCCGTTGCTGAAAATCGAGACCATTGGGATAAGTGATATTGAACGATTGCAGATAACGCAAGGCCGCCGCCTCGGTATCTAGCTCATCCACACCGATCACCACCACCCCGCGATCACGATATTTACGCCAGATCGCCTCAAGATCAGCCGCTTCGTCGCGGCATGGCTCGCACCACGAGGCCCAAAAATTGATCACCACCACTTTGCCTTTCAGCTTCGACAGCGTGATCGAATCGCCCATACCGGCTTGATACTCTTTATAAAGTTGCAGGGTGAAATCGGGCGCAATATCGCCCACCTTGGGCCGGCTGCCGGGGCGGCTTGCCAACACCAGTGCGGTAGCAAACAAGCCACCCATCAACACGACGACCAAGGCCGAGGCGATCAAGAATAATTTTCGATTGCGCATCTAATTTTCGTTGATTTGTTTTTCGAGTTGCTCGATAAAGCGTTGATCGGTGGGGTTGCGTGTTGCTGATGACACGGCTGGCGTGGTCGTGTTACCTGCCACACTCACCATTGGGCTGGGTGAATGGGTGGCACGGCGCATGGCAAAAATGACGCCCACCAACAACGCGCTTGCGCCAAGCACCGGCAATAGCCATAACGGTGCGGTTACGCCCGATTTAGGTGGCTCTTGCAACACAGTTTCACCAAAACGCCCCTGAAAATAGGCCAAAATTTCTTGGTTGCTTTTGCCTGCCGCAAGTTGGGTCTTAATCTCGTTTTTCCATTGTGTGCAAGACTCAGTTGGGCAGTCGGCCAAATTTCGGCCTGCGCAAGTGGGGCAATTGAGTTGTTTTGCCAGCTTATACGTAGCGTCATCGGTGTTGGGGTCAACCGACTGGGCCGAGCTGGGCAAAGCAAAATAGGCCATCACAAACCATACCGCAATGATCATCGCTAAACCACGCCCAATCGCCGAAGCTGACTTGCGGGTTTTGGGTTCAGCTGCTTTATCATGATTCCAAAACGCGGCAAAAAAGCCGATCAGCATGACCACGCCGCCCACCCAAATCCAATTAATCAGCGGGTTAATATAGACTTGGAAAGTCGCCGTCTCGCCTTGCCCCTCCCATGCCGACAAAATGATATACACCTCTTCGTTAAACGAGCCAGTTGTGTCGGCGATGGTAGCGGTGTGCTGTTGGGCCGGGTAGCTGTCGCGGTGCGGGAAAACGGAGCCAACCTCACGGCCATTCTGGTCTGTCACCCATACTGCCGCCTGAATGGTTTGGCAGTCGTTAAATTCGCATGGCACGCTGCGCAACCCGCGATACGTAAAGCGGTAATCTTTGACCGTAAACGAGTCGTTTAAGGCGATATTGCGCACCATGTCAATCTCGTAAAAGCCTTTGCCAACCGCGCCAATGGCGAGCAGCACCACGCCCAAATGAATGAGATAGCCGCCATAACGACGCTGATTCTTTTGAAATAGTCGCGCCAATGCCACGAATGCCGATTCTTTGTTATTGCGCATTCGGGCGGCTGCACCGCGCCCATATTCGATCAGCGTTTGAGCCAACGTGTAAGCACACAAGGCAAAACCCAGTAATGCTAATGGCTGACGTGCGCCGGTGATGATCATCACAATAAGCACCAGCACCGTAAACACGATGGCCCAGCGCGATTGTTTGCCCACTGAGCTGAGGTTGGCCTTGCGCCACGCCATGAGCGGCGCAACCCCCATGAGCAACACCAAAACGCCCAGTTGGGGCACAACCGTTTGGTTATAAAACGGTGGGCCAACGGTAATTTTTGTGCCGTTAATCGCTTCAGAGATGATGGGGAAAGTCGTGCCAATAAATACGGTGAGTGCCGCGCTGACAAAGACCACATTTTGCAGCAAAAAGATGCCTTCGCGTGAAAATGCTGCATCGAGCTTGTGATCGCTTTGCAGCGTGTCAAGGCGGGTAAACCATAGCGCCAGACAAGATACAAGCATGACGACAATAAAACCCAAGAAAATGGGGCCAAGGCTAGATTGCGCAAAGGCGTGCACCGATGTAAGCACCCCGCTGCGCACCACCGCCGTGCCCCAAATGATCGAGAGAAAAGTCAGCAGCATGAGACACACATTCCAGTTCTTAAACATGCCGCGCTTTTCTTGAATCATGGCTGAGTGCAAAAACGCAGTGCCAAGCAGCCAAGGCACGAGCGATTTGTTCTCGACGGGGTCCCAACCCCAATAGCCGCCCCAGCCCAAGACATCATGCGCCCAACGTCCGCCGAGCAACAAACCCGCCATTAAAAATACCCAACCGACCAGCGACCAGCGCCGTGACGAAATGAGCCAGAGATTGTCGCGGCGGCGCGTGGCAAGCGAGGCAATGCAAAAAGCGAACGGCACGATGAAGCCGGTAAAGCCGGCATACAGCACCGGCGGGTGAATGATCATACCGGGGTGACGCAAAAGCGGGTTGAGGCCATGACCATCTTGTGGCGGAAAATCGTAGCGCACAAACGGGTTTGCCACAAACAGATTAATGGCGATAAAAAAGCCCAGAATAGCGCACATGGTTGCCGTGACATGGGGCAAAAACACCTTGTCTGTGTCCCAGTCACGTGCCATTGCAAAGAACATAAAGCACGACATGACAAGGCTCCAAAATAGCAACGAGCCGTTTTGTGAACCCCACAAGGCTGTGATTCGGAAGAAGGTCGGCGTGGATAAACTTGACACATCGGCCACATATTTCACGCCAAAATCATGGTTGAGCAAGGCCACCCACAGCCCAACGCACCCCATCAACACCAGCGGAAAGGTAAGCGAGGCGGCAGTGCGCCCACTTTGCATCCAACGATCATCGTTTACACGCACACCCCACAACGAGGCAACAATGGCATAGGCGCAAGCAAATAACGCAATTAAAACGGCATAATAGCCGAGGTCTGTCAGCATAATCAGGAATTACGGATTACGGATTACGAATTACGAATTAAGTTTTAGCTTCAATTCGTAATTCGTAATTCGTAATTCGTAATTATTTCGTTTCTTCCACGTATTTGCTTGGGCAGCGCAATAAAAGTGCGTCGGGAGAGTTGGCGGCGTAAAACTTGCCGTCTTCAGACAATTTGCCGGTCACGATAGCCTCAGACTCATTAAGCAAGGTGTCGGGCTTTGTGCCTTTGTAGATCACCCGCACCCGTTGCGCTTTGCTCAGGTTATTCACCAAGTCGTTGCGCGATTGAACCACATCAAATTCGATGTGTAAGGTTTTGGGGTCATACTGAATGCTGTCGCCCACCACGATGCCGCTTAGCTTCATCGAGCGTTGCGAGATATCGCGGTTGGTCTTAGCTTGCGACAACAAGTCGTTGACCCCAACTTCGACGCTGGCGTTACCAACAATTGAGAATCCGATGACGGCGATCATGGCAGCCACGATCAACCCAATGCCAATAATAAATTTAGGTTTCATATGTCTTTACTTAGCGATAGCACGCCTGCTTCAGGTCACTTTCTGTAGGACGGCTATTATCCCTTGCCTTGCTTAATAAAACATCAGCCACTTGACTGGATAAATGGCACGGCTGCCAAATGTTTTCGCAAGCATCACGCAAAATCGGCCATTCCTCTACACCTCAACTATAATCCCGCGATGTGACGCGCAAACTTTATTCGATTATTTTAGCAAGTGTTAGCTGTGGCCTAATGGTGGCTTGTTCAAACCAAGCCGTAACAGCGACGCCAGCCATCCTCATTGCCACAGCCCCGTTGCCAACGCCAAGGCCAACGTTAACCCCGCGACCAACGGCTACGATTAGCGGTGCTGCAAATAGCGTGGTGGTGAATACCCAACGTGACCCCGGCCCCACCCCAACGCCCATTTTTTACACCGTGCAAGATGGCGAAACCCTAATCCCCATTGCCAATCGTTTTGGCGTGAGCGTAGCCGATATTATCGTAGCCAACCCCGGCCTCGAACCCGGTCGTATTCAAGTTGGGCAGCGGCTTGTTGTGCCATCTGCCGGCGCCAGTCGCGGCAGCAGTAGCTCCGGGCAACTATTGCCCTCGCCCACGCCTGCACCATACACAACGCGTGGCGTAAATGTTTATCGCACCGCCGCTGGCAGTCTCGAATGTTTGGGCGAAGTGTTTAACCCCGGCCCAAGTGCGCTAAATAATGTGCAATTGCAGATCAGCCTGTTTGACGACGGCAATAAAGTGCTCACCTCATCCATTTTCTTTGTTGCGCTCGATACTATTGCGCCCGGTCAAACGTCGCCATTTAGAGTGCTGTTCACTGACCCGCCGCCCAATTTCTCACGTTTTACCGTGCGGCCCATGCGCGGCGAGGCTATTGATGCTGCTTCGCGCTTTGTGCGCATGGAGTTAACCCGCAAAGAAGGGGTTGCCATTGATGCGACACAGTTCAAAATTTCTGGCGATGTGGTTAACCGTGACACAGTTAATGCCCGCAATGCGCGGGTAATCGTGACCACTTACGACGACCAAAAGCGGGTGATTGGGTTTCGCAATGTGACTTTAGGTGATGGCAATCTGGCTGCCAATACCCAAATTGGCTTTGATGTCACACTTGTCTCATCTGCAAAAGTAGCTGAATATGCCGTTGCTGTCGAAGGTTTGAAATAGACGACAAAATGTCAGGTTGTTGTCGCATAAATTCGGCGCTCATTGCTAAACTCTGCGCATCCGAAGGAGGAGAGCAATGAGTGTGCGGAGGGATACACTCATTGCCGACAGACCCTGACGGTGGGAATGGCGTCGGGGTCTGTTGTGTTAATCGCTCCAGCACAGGAGAAACAGCATGAGCAATACCGCTTGGAATTTTGTTGGCACGTGGATCGGCGAAACACAATTTGATAGCACAGAAACCCACCTCAAGGCATCGCCTGCACATTTGTGGGAAATTCGCCAATGGGGTGATACGGTCTCGATCGAAAGCCGCTGGGAAGGCGAAGATGCTGTGGCGCAATTGAATGGGTTGTTGTCGCCCGATCAAAAATCGTTTGTATATATCGGCGACAAGCGCCGGTTTGAAGCGCATTTGCTGGATACACAACATTTCATCATCCCTGAATGGGACACCAACGACATTCGCGGCTATACCGGCCCCGACTACGATGTCGTATTTTCTCGGCCCGGTGTGGCCGAGCTAACCGCTCATGCGGCGTGGTTGAAATATAAGCGTAATCACGCTGTATAAGCCAACGCTCAAGGTTTGCTCAGCTATATACACTATACTGCTGAGACCCTATGAGCAAAAACACCTTAAAAAATCTCATTCTCATCCTTGGTTTCGCCACTGCCCTCATCCATCTTTATCTCAATGTGCGACTTGGGCGTTTTGATGTGGCGTTTACCCTAAACGGCTTGGGCTATTTAGCCTTGCTTGCCGCTATGTTCGGCAATTTGTCGTTTACGCACGGGCGCAGCACTTTGGTGCATTATGTGTTTATGGCATTTACCGCCGTCACCATCTTGGCATGGTTCGCGCTCAGCGGTAATTTTGGCGATTCGCTCGCCGTCGTAGACAAAGTCATTGAAGTCGCCTTGATTGTTTGTTTGTGGCTGCACCTCAAAGAGTAAGTCTAACCCGTGCAATAAAATGACGGATTTTGACGTAGAGACGGCTCGGCGACTCGTCTTTTGCGCTGACGGGTGATTTGCCTTTTCGCGGCTTCGGTGTTGATATGGCAAAATTAGACGGGTCACCGACCCCTCTCTACACCTATATGAGGATTTACCAAACGGGGATGCGTCAAGCACATGCTGACTGTGTTATAAATTGCGTAAATTGATGCTATGAGCAATTCACCCGACGGCCAGCCACTTACCATTAAACGCATGGTGTGTGCGACCATCCCTACGACACATGGCGATTTTCAACTGTGCCTGTATCACAATAACCACGATTCAAAAGAACACCTAGCCTTTATATTTGGCGATATTGCCAACCAAGAGAATATTTTGACCCGTATGCACTCCGAATGTTTTACAGGCGATGTGCTTGGTTCGCAGCGCTGTGATTGTGGGCAACAACTTGCCGCATCTATGCGGATGATCTCAGAGGTCGGCAAAGGCATCATCATCTATTTGCGCCAAGAGGGCCGGGGAATTGGCCTACTCGAAAAGCTACGCGCCTATAACTTACAAGATCAAGGCTACGACACAGTAGACGCCAATCTCATGCTTGGGCATCAGGCCGACGAACGCGAATATAGCATTGCGCCGCTTATTTTGTGCGATTGGGGCGTAAAATCAATCCGTCTTCTCACAAACAATCCGTCCAAAATTGACAGTTTGCGTGAGTTAGGGGTATTGGTGACCGAGCGTGTGCCGATCGAAACCCCCATTTTGCCCAACAGCGCCAACTACATGCTGACCAAAATGTTGCGCATGAACCACTTGCTTACCTTGTCAAATGGTCACCACCCAGCCTAAGCGACCACGAGTGACCCTGAGTTATGCGCAGAGCCTCGATGGTTGCATCGCGGCTGCGCCGGGTCAACGCACCCTCCTGAGCAGTTCGCAAGCCATGCAGATGACGCACGCATTACGGGCGCAACACGATGCCATTTTGGTTGGCGTCGGCACCGTCATCGCCGATAATCCTCGCCTCAACGTGCGGCTGGTCGAAGGCCGCAGCCCGCAACCGATTGTGCTCGATTCGCAGTTACGGCTGCCGACAAATGCCGCGCTCATCCAAACGCCAGTGCATCCGTTAGTGCATCCGTTGTGGGTATTTTGCACATCCGCTGCGCCACCCCACCGCCAAAACGCCTTGCTTACGAGCGGCACACAAGTCTTTTTAGTCAATGATGACCATGGGCGAGTTAATTTAAGTGAAATGTTGCAGGTTTGTCATGCGCAGGGGGTTCGCTCGCTCATGGTCGAAGGCGGCGCCAGTGTCATTCACGCTTTTTTGCAAGCACGGCTCGTTGATCGTGTGGTGATAACGCTTGCCCCGCGCTGGTTAAGCGGCTTGCCTGCTTTGGGCACGGCGTTGCCCCATTTGCCACAACTTATCAACCCAAGCTATCAAATTCTCGGCCCAGACATCGTGCTGAGTGCCGATCTTGTGTGGGAAAACGAATGAGACAAGCCCTTTACTTTACTGCGCCGCGCCAAATTGAACATCGTACCGAAATTTGCCCGCCACCGCAGGCCAGCCAAGTGCGCGTCCAAACATTGCTCTCGGCCATCAGCCCCGGCACCGAAATGCTTATTTATCGCGGCGAAGCCCCCGACGACATGCAGACCGATGCAACACTCGCAGCGCTCAGCGGCACGCTGGCGTTCCCGCTCAAATATGGGTACTCGGCCATCGGGCAGGTGGTCGAATTGGGCGTAGGCGTGGCAGCGGATTGGCTTGGGCGGCGCGTTTTTGCATTTAACCCTCACGAAAGCGAGTTTGTCGCCGATATTGCCAGTTTGCAGCTTGTGCCGCCGCATCTGTCGTCTGAAGATGCCGTTTTTTTGCCAAACATGGAAACAGCGGTTAATTTTGTGCACGATGGGCAACCACGCATGGGCGACAATGTGGCGGTCGTCGGGCAAGGCGTGGTTGGTTTGCTTACCACTGCCCTACTCGCTCGTATGTCACCCAACGCCTTGTTGACGGTTGATCGGTTGCGTGAGCGGCGCCAGTTGTCTTTATCATTTGGCGCAACGGCGAGCCTTGATCCCGCCCAAGCAAGCGTTCAACATGCCGCCTTTGCTGATCTGGTCTACGAATTGAGCGGCTCACCTGCCGCGCTCGACACCGCAATTGCGTTAACCGGCTTCAGTGGGCGCGTGGTGATCGGCTCGTGGTATGGCAAAAAATGTGCTGCGATTGATCTTGGCGGGCGTTTTCATCGCAGTCGTATCCAGCTTATCAGTAGCCAAGTCAGCACGCTTGCGCCCGATCTCACCGGTCGTTGGGACAAACAGCGTCGGCTCGATTGGGCATGGCGCATGATCGAGCAGATTAAACCAGCCCAGCTTGTCTCGCATCGTTTTGCCTTTGCCAATGCCGCCCAAGCCTATCAATTGCTCGACCAAACCCCTGAACAAGCCACCCAAATACTATTGATATACTGACCTAATGTATACCGTAGCCGTAAAACGCGATTTTGTCGCCCAACATTTCCTCATCGGCGGTGATTGGGGAGCCGAGAATTTCAAGCATTCACATCATTATGTGGTCGAGGTGCAACTCAGTGGTGCACAACTCGATCAACATGGTTATTTGACCGATATTGTGGAAATTGAACGTATTTTGAATGGCTTGGTCACCCATTACCGTGATCAATTACTCAATGATTTGCCCGAATTTGCGGGTTTAAACCCCAGTATCGAGCATTTTTCGCGCATTTTGTGCACCCAGTTCGCTAGCCAACTGAATGCCCCGAACTTGAAGGCGCTTGTCATTAAGTTATGGGAAAACGACATCGCTTGGGCCTCTTATCGTCTTGAACTGCACTAAAAACACCTCATCTTATACGGTCAACTTGCGCCATAATTGTCAAATTATGGCGTTTTTAGCGAAAAACACATGCGTATTGGTCTCATCATTTATGGCTCGCTCGACACTGTTTCGGGTGGGTATTTATACGACCGAAAATTAGTTGAATATTTGCGGTCGTGCGGTGATGAGGTTGATATCATCTCGCAACCTTGGCGAAGCTATGGGCAGCATTTGCTGCAAAATGCCGATTTTGACATTTTTTCGCGTATTGCGGTCCCAAAATACGATGTGCTGTTGCAAGATGAATTGAATCATCCATCATTATTTTGGCTAAATCGTCGTTTATCGCGTTTGCCAAATATGTGCCCTATCGTATCAATCGTGCACCATTTGCGTTGTAGCGAGCAACGTCCATCTTGGCAAAACGCCATTTATCGTCAAATTGAGCGGCTTTATTTGCAAAGTGTTGATGGCTTCGTTTTTAATAGTTTGTCCACTTATAAGACGGTGACCGCGCTTGTTGGGGAACATCAGCCTTGCACAGTTGCCTATCCGGCTGGGGATCGTTTTTCAGCTTGGCAACATTTTTACCATGATGCTTCGTCAGAACCGGATGATAAGCAAGCTTTGCCGCTACGGATCTTATTTGTGGGTAATTTGAGTGAGCGCAAGGGTTTGCATGTTCTTTTAGCGGCTTTGTGTCAGCTTAATGTAAAGATGGGCGGTTTGTGGTCTTTAACTGTTGTTGGCAATAGTAATATTAATGATGCCTATGCGAAACAAATGCAAAGTATGGCAGAAGGCCTTAAAATCAACGCATACATTACATGGTTAGGTGAAATTGATGATGCCAGTTTGGCGCAACAATATGCCAATCACGATATTTTTGTGATGCCCTCACAATACGAAGGCTTTGGCATCGTTTATCTGGAGGCCATGAGCTTTGGCCTACCCGTCATCGCCAGCAGCGCAGGTGCGGCGCACGAAATCATCAGCACTGGCGAAAATGGCTTCCTCGTGCCGCCCGAAAACCCATCCGCCCTAGCCGCCCGCCTGCAAACACTGCTCAGCCACCGCTCACGCCTACACGCCATGCGAGCCGCCGCCCGAAAACGCTTCGAGCAACATCCCACTTGGGCGCAAACCACCGCCAACATCCGGCAGTTTCTTGTGGAAATGGTCGGTTGAATGGTTGAATAGTTGATTAGTTGATTGGTTTATTAGTTGATTGAAATCTCTGGCCAACTGATCCGCCAATCAACCGATCAACCAATCAACTAATCAACTAATCAACTAATCAACCATTCAACTAATCAACCATTCAACTAATCAACCATTCAACTAATCAACCAATCAACTAAACCATTTCTTTTGCCCTCGCCACGAGCAAATCGGGGGCGGTGGGTGGGCCGAAAGTGACTTTGACAATATTGTCATGATAACGCGGGAACATAATTTGCAGCCCGGCAGCCATACGCTCGCGGTCGGCGGGCTTGCGGCGCAAATGCGTCAACGGATTATGCAAGGCTGCTGCTGACACAACCCCGCGCACAATCGTAGGCACAAGCTGGGTTTGCGGGGCCAAACGCATAAATACGCCAATACTCTCGCCCCACGTGTCAAGTGACGCCACCGCGCCCGGCAACACATCTGGGTCTGGCTCAATTTTGCCAGCCGGAAAAGTAAGCACCGCCCCGCCCCGCCGCAAATGCGCCGCCGTTTCGCGCACCACCCGCATTCGGTCAGTTGCGTCATCCGACACATAAATAAGATGCTTCGAGACATTGGGCAGCGAACGCAAAAAAGGCCGCACTGCCGCCACAATTTTCAAATCAGGGCGCGGAATGCTAGAAAACAACGCAATCGTATCGGCCATGCCCGGATGATTGGACGCAAACAAGATCGGCCCGTGCGTAGGCACATGTTCGGCCCCAGATACCACCAAACCGCGTGTAAATTCGCCCATCAGCCACTTTGAGCCAGCCATCAGTCCATTTGCACCAACCTGATCGTCAAATGTTACAATTTGCTCAGCAAAACGCCGCGCAATTGGGCGTATAAATGGCGCAATTAGCCTGCGCCCAAATTTAAAATGCGACAGCCCCAACGATTCAAAGAAGTCACTCATGTTAATGCGGACAAGCTCGTCCAAGAACATTCTGGATTGGCTGGAGGCGGGCAAATCACTCATCACACTCACATTGTACGCCGATACTACGAGCAAAACACGGGGCTGTTTTTTCGGCTTGGGGGCGCGGCGTCCTATGCCATTCATCGGGCGGTGTGGGCCGATGGCGTTACCGATTTTCAAACCGCGATTAATGTCTCAAATGCGCGGCTGGCTGAGGCCATTCGTGCCCTACCCCAATCCAATTTGCCATTGAAAATAGCCGATTTGGGCTGCGGGCTTGGCGGCAGCTTATTTTATTTGGCTAATTTTTTGCAGCGTGAATTTACTGGGGTCGGGTTAACGATTAGTCCAACGCAAGCACGATTGGCGCACAAGCGTAAAACAAATATGCCTATGCGAAATATTCATTTCTTAGAAGGCGATTTCTTTCATGTGCCTTTGCAAAGTGACTTCGATGCAGTTTATTCAATCGAGGCGTTTTGTCATGCGCCAACTGCGCAGCCCTATTTATCCGAAGTGACACGCTTGCTGCGCCCCGGCGGGCGTTGGGTCATTTGTGACGATTTTTTGGCTACCCCTGCCCCATCCCCCAAAACACCGCCAAACGAGCGCCAATTTTGGCTAAACGCCTACCAAGATGGCTGGCGCGTGCCCAATATTCACAGCGCGAGTGACCTTGTGCAAATGGCGCAAGCGGTTGGCTTGCGTTTGGTGAGCGATACGCCATTCACCCAGTGGCTGCGGTTACGCACTTTGCCACAGACTTTGGCAAAATGGCTCATCCGTCTCACCCGCGCCCTACCCTTGCGCCACGAGATCGCCCCCAGCATGATCGGCAGTTTGGCGCTACAACATTGCCTAAAATTAGGTCTGATTGACTACCGCTTTTTGGTTTTTGAGCGCCACGTATAATGCCAGCGCTGTGCCCAAACTTGCCGATTTATTTGTCAGCGGTCTAAACGCCCCCTCCCCCAGCGCCCCCGCTGCGCAAATCGAACAGATCGGGCTTGGCGATCAGCACATCACCCGCATCAGCGCCGAATTTTGGACCGCGCGTCAACGTCAAGCCAACCCACTGCACGAAGTGGCTTATCGAGCGTGTTTTAAGCCACAATTGCCGCGTTTTTTTATCGAGCGGTTGACACGCCCCGGTGATGTGGTTTACGATCCGTTTAGTGGTCGCGGCACAACCAGCATCGAAGCCGCATTACTTGGCAGGCGTGTCATTGCCAACGATATCAATCCGCTCAGCCGCATCCTCACCGAGGCGCGATTGTCGCCGCCCGATCTTGATCAGCTTCAAGCACGAAAAGATGCCATTGTTCAGCACAAAGTCGAATGGGCTGCGCAATTTCCGATGTTTTATCACCCCCAAACTGAGGCCGAGCTACACCGATTGCGCGGTTATTTGACCGAGCGGCAAGCAAAAGGTGAGACGGATGCGATTGACAACTGGATACGCATGGTGGCGACCAATCGGCTAACAGGTCATTCGCCCGGCTTTTTTTCGGTTTACACCTTGCCACCCAACCAAGCCGTGAGCGCCGAGCGCCAAATTAAAATTAACCAAAAACGCCAACAAACGCCGCCTTACCGCGACACATGGGCGCTTATTTTGCGCAAATCAAAAGCCTTGGTCGGCAAATTAAGTCAAACCGAGCGAGTAAAGTTACACGATGCCGCTCAAGATGCTATTTTTCTCAACTGCGATGCCGCCGCCACCCGCGCCATTCCCCCCAACAGCGTGCAACTCACCGTTACCTCGCCGCCGTTTTTAGATGTGGTGCAATATGCTGCCGATAATTGGCTGCGCTGTTGGTTTAATGGCATTGACGCGCAGACGGTCGGCCAGCGCATCACCATGGCGCGTTCGCTTGGTGAATGGCGCGAGGTGATGGGGCGCGTTTTCGCCGAGCTTTATCGCATCACCCGGCCCGGCGGTTGGGTGGCCTTCGAGGTGGGCGAGGTGCGCAATCGCAGTGTGCGGCTCGATGAGCATGTCGTGCCGCTCGGCCTCGCGGCTGGCTTTACCTGTGTCGGCATTCTGGTCAATCAGCAGGTTTTTACCAAGACCTCCAATATTTGGGGCGTTTATAACAACACCGCTGGCACAAATTCAAATCGGATTGTGGTCTTTTGCAAGGATGGCTAATCCGTATCGCCGTCGTCTCGACGGCCCCATCACCCAATCAAAGCGTTTCATCCTCGCACATCGGCAAAGGGAGCCGTCGGGACGACGGCGCTACGGACGATACTACAGGAGCGCCGTCGTCCCGACGGCCCGTCACCCAATCAATGCGTTTCATCCTCGCACATCGGCCTATCGCTGCTACCAAGAAACAGCCGCCAAGATGGCGGCGCTACGAGTGCGGCGCTACGAGTGCGGCGAAACACGATATCGCTCGCAAAATCGCCAAACGCGAAGAAAAAATTTTGCACCTTGCGCTTTTGCGCGCTAATATTTTTAATACCAACTCAGCCTACCCCACACCCAGCAACTTAATCGCCAACGCACTGAGCGAGATCAATACAAACAGCGATGCCAGCACCGCCAAAGCCACGCTGCGCCCGATCTTGCGCACCACGGCAAAATCTACTTGCAAGCCCAAGGCTGCCATCGCCGCAAGCGTCAAATAGCCACTCACGTCGCGGATGCTATTCGCCATGCCCACGTCAATCACACCGACCGAACGCAAAATCGCCATGAGGATGAAACCGCTGATAAACCAAGGCACAAACTTCGAGAATGACAGCCCCGCTACCACGCCCGATTGCCCATTGGCCCGCTGCTGACGCGCGGCAACAGCAGTGAAATAGGCTACCACCGGCCCAAGCATCAGCACCCGCACCAGTTTCACCAATGTCGCCGTATCGCCGCTCAATACGCTCACCGAATAACCCGCCGCCACCACTTGCGGCACGGCATACACGCCCATCCCCGCCAACACCCCATATTGGTATTGGCTGAAGCCCAAAAAGTAATAAAACACGGGCAACGTCAACACCACCAGCACCCCAAGCACGGCGGTTAATGAGACACTGCTGGCGATATCTTCCTTGCTCGCCCCAATCACCGGCGCAACGGCGGCAATGGCGCTATTGCCGCAAATGCTGTTGCCCACCGCGACCAGCGTTGCCAAGTTAGGATTTAGCCCAAACACCAGCCCAATGCGGGTGCTAACGAACAGCACGACGCTGACCAACACCACGATCATAACCAACAAAATCGGGCCAGCCTTGACCATATCTGGCGCATAAATACGCGCCCCCAACAGCAACACCGCAAACTCAAGCACTTGCTTGGCCGTAAACCCAACGCCGGGCGCAAAACGCTTGTCTAGCCCGCGCACGGCCCGCACCGACATGCCGAGCAAAATCGCAATCACCAACCCCTCAATGAGCGCCCGCCCCTTGCCCAGCACCGCCTCTTCTGCCAACTGAATGACATAAGCAATGGCAGCGACGGCGACGGCATACAAAATTCCCGATAAATTCTTTTTAAATGACCCCAATGACATAAGTATTCGATTTTACCTGTCTCAACACCCATGCCAAGCCTTGGAATGCCAAGACTTATAATCGGCGCTCACAACTTAGGCCAATCACGCATGTCACTTCTCACCGCTTCGGCGCTCACCAAATCTTACGGCGCATTCGACGTCTTTATCAACCTCGGCTTTTCGGTCGCCAAGGGCGACAAAATCGGCCTTGTTGGCCCCAATGGCTGCGGCAAAACCACACTTTTGCGCATCTTGGCGGGGGCCGATGAAGCCTCGTCGGGCGCAATGCACTATGCTCGCGGCACGACGTTGGGCTATTTGTCGCAATCGGCAGAACATGGCAGCGAAAAGACCATTTGGCACGACATGCAAAGTGCCTTCGCCCAATTAAACGCGCTGGTCGAAAAAATGACTCAGCTTGAAAACGCCATGTCTGAAGCCCAAGACAGCGCCAAAATGGATGAAACGCTGACCAAGTATGGCGAATTGCAACACGAATACGAATTACTCGGCGGCTACGATGTGGATGCCAAAATTCGGCGCGTGCTGACTGGGCTTGGCTTTGGCCGCGATGACGAAGGCAAACATATTACGCAATTGAGCGGCGGGCAACGGGTGCGCGTGGCTTTGGCGCGGCTGCTCCTGCAATCGCCCGATGTCTTGCTGCTCGACGAGCCAACCAACCACCTCGACACACAAGGCATCGAGTGGCTCGAAAGCTATTTGCAAGAATGGGAAGGCACGCTCATTGTCGTTTCGCACGACCGTTATTTTTTGGATGAAGTATGCGAGCGCATTTGGGATATGGAAATGAGCGGTGGCGGCGACCGACGGCTCATCCAATATCGCGGCAACTACACCGATTTTGTCGCCCAGCGCAAACTGCGCCTCGAACGCGCCCAAGAGGAATTTGAAACCCAACAAGCCTTCATCGCCAAACAAGAGGAATATATTCGGCGCAATATCGCGGGGCAAAATACCAATCAAGCCAAAGGCCGCCGCACCCGCCTAAACCGCATGGCGCGGCTCGAACGCCCACTCGAAGCCAAATCAATGGCCTTGCGTATTGACACCGCGCACCGTAGTGGCAATTTGATCTTGGAGACCGAAAAATTGGCGGTGGGCTACAAAAACGGCAACACTGCGCCCGCTGTCAAAAACCATCTATTCGACTGCCCCGATTTGCAACTGTGGCGGCTCGAACGCGCCGCCCTCGTCGGGCCAAATGGCACAGGCAAAACCACCTTCCTCAAGACCATTTTGGGCGGACTAACGCCATTGGCGGGCAATGTGCGTTTGGGCGCAGGGCTAAAAATTGGCTATTTTGAGCAAGCGCATGAATCGCTCAATTTGCAAAACACGCCGCTCGATGAACTGATTAACGCCAAGCCCGGTCTGTCGGTGCCCGATGCCCGCAATATTTTGGGGCAATTTTTGTTTAGCGGCGACGATGCCTTTAAAAAAATCGAGGTTTTGAGTGGTGGCGAGCGCGGGCGCGTGGCTTTGGCAAAACTGACATTGCTCGGCGCAAACTTTTTGCTACTCGACGAGCCAACCAACCACCTCGATATCCCATCCCAAGAAATTTTGACCGAGGCACTCAACCAATTTGACGGCACGCTGTTGCTGGTCAGCCACGACCGCTATTTGGTGGCAGCGCTCGCCACCCAAATCTGGGCGCTGGATCGGGCGGATGGCCGCACGCAGATGGCGATATTTAAGGGCAGCTATGACGAATGGCGCGACGCCAAAAGCGCAGCTGCCGATGCGAAAACACAGGCCGCAAAAGAAATAGACCGAAAATCGCAAAGCGCCCCTGCCCAGCCCGCCAATCCCTCGGCGAACTCTAAAAATAAAGAACGCGAGCAACAGAAAAAACTGGCGCAAATCGAGGCCAAAATCGGCAAACTTGAGCAGACGCTGGGCGACTTAAGCCGCAAAATGGAACAAGCCGGCAGCGATTTTGCCAAAATCAAAACCATTGGCGAAGAATATCAAGCCACCGAACAAGCCCTTGCCGAAGCATGGGCCGAGTTAGAACGCTTTGGGTAATGGTTGCAGTTGCTTAAAATTTGTGTGCGTGGCTTAAAAAACCGAAAAAGCGCTTGACAAAATCGTTCCTTCGAGTAGAATGTAGACCTTGCGCTTGACTGAACAGCGCAGCAAAAAAGAAAAGCTTTAAAACAGCCAAAATTTTAAGCTGCGTAAAATCAAAAAGCGTGATACAATAATGCCGATGTAGCTCAGCTGGTAGAGCACACGACTGAAAATCGTGGGGTCACCGGATCGATGCCGGTCGTCGGCATTAAAATGCGGGAATGGCGCAGCGGTAGCGCGAATCCTTGCCAAGGATTAGGTCGCGAGTTCGAATCTCGTTTCCCGCTTAGCGAAAAATTGAAAATTAAGAATGTCAAATTTCGCATTTTTAATTTTCAATTTTTTGGTTTTTCAGAGGGCCAGTGGCTCAGTTGGTAGAGCGCTACTATCGCACAGTAGAGGTCAGGAGTTCGACTCTCCTCTGGTCCATAAACCGCCGAGATTAAAGTCTCGGCGGTTTTTTGTTTCACCTAGCGCGGGTCAAAAATTGGCGATTTTGGGTTTAGGCGTTTTTTTGATAAACTTTCCCCCATGGGGAATACAAA
>JAHBAL020000063.1 GCA_018500105.2 Anaerolineae bacterium | reverse complement strand
AGATGTGTATAAGAGACAGCGCCAACCCCCATTCCCCCCACACCGACGCCAACGCCGATTTCATATTGCCCCAATTCCAACCAGTTTTATCCGACGATTCCGGTCGAGGGCGGGCCATACAAAAACAACCAAGTGAGCGATTTCAATCCCGATTTCCGGCTGTCGGTGTTGGGCTATGCTCCCGTCAATGCCGCGCTCAATCTGGTGGGATATAACGGCGACACCGACCCCAACGCGCCGAAATTTCACGGCTTGTTCGAGCCGAATCGCGTGCCGTCTTTCCGCGCCGCCTACCAACGCTACGACTGGAACTGGAACAGCGGCCCGCCGCCGTATGGCAGCCGAGGCGGGGTCAATACCAAATGGCCGGTGACGGTGCTCGATCTCTCCACTGGCAACGGCGAATCCATCTACCCGCCCGAACGCAATGTGCCGATTTGGAGCGATGGCTTGACAGGGCTGGTCTTGTTTGCCGATGTCAAAGAGTTGACCATTGCTTATGGTCGCCACGACACGGTGAACAATGGCTATGTGCTTCACTTGACCAACATTTGCGTCGAGCCGAATTTGCTCGCCACCTATCGCGCCCAACTCACATCCGATGGTCGCCGCGCCACCAACTTTTTGCCCGCCGTGCGCAACAATCAGCGCATTGGCACTGCCGACGGCAACCGCGTCACCATCGCCATCACCGACGGCGGCGAATATCTCGACCCGCGCTCAGACAAAGATTGGTGGCGATAATCGCTTAGGCTGTTTAGCCAAAATAAATACCGGAATCGTCTTGTAAACCGCCCTCCGATTTTCCGCCAATTCCGCGTCTCCGCGATCCAAATTCTGTGATCGCGGAGACGCGGAATTAGTTATGAGTTGTGCTTATCGCACCATCGGCAAACCCGTGCCGGTGTGATCGCCAATTTGCAAGCCGGTCGGCAATTCGCGCATGGGCAGCGTGTCGAGCGTATAACGCTTCGAGCCATCGGCGCGGGTTTCGGTCAAGGTGAACCCCATGCGATCATACAGATCGGCGACCATGCCGTTTTTGGCGGTGGGCAGATACTCGCCCACCACCACATAACAAGCGCGGTCGAGCGCATGGCGTTGCAGCACGACAATGGCGGTCTCCTCGACCCGCCGCCCCAAGACGCGGCAACTCATCAGCCACAGGTGAATGTGCATTTGCCCCGCCGACTGAGTGCCAACCATGACGCTGATTAGCCCGTTGTCACCAAATTTGTCGCGCAGACGAATGGTTTGGGTGTAAACGTTGGGGTCGTGCATCCACTCGCGCACTTGCGCCTCGGTCACGCGGCGCGTGGTCAGGTTAAATTGGTTGGTTTTGTTGATGAGTTGGGTGATACGCGACAAATCTAGTTCGTCAAAGGGCCGCAATTCGGCCTGCATCTCAAGGCTCGCCAAATACGCCTCAATATCGCCCACATTTGCCAGCGAAGCACGACGCCGCGCATTGTCGCGGTAGGCATCGGCCCGCAGACGATCTTCGTTGGTCAGACTGAGCGTCTCAAAATACAAGCCATCGTGCAATGCGGCGATATAACCCGCCGGGTCTTCGGGCAATTCGGGCACAGCGACTTCGGGCAATTGCTGGCGCACCCAATTGCGCTCAACCGGATTATTGTCGGCAAACACGAGGCTGTCGAGGCCAATATTCAGCGTGGCGGCAATCTGGCGCAAATTGTCGTCCTTGGTTTGCCAATTCGCCACAAATACGGCGATGTCGTCGAGCGTCAGCACCATGTCGCGGTGTTGCTGAAAGGGCAATTTGGCATCGGCCTCGTTGTTTTTTGAGTTGACCGCCAAAATGATGCCGCGCTGTTTGAGCGATTTGACATAATGCTGAAACGCGACAAACGCCTCACCCGCCGCGTCACCGCCCAATTGAATGCCCGCCAAGCCATCTTCGCCAATTACGCCGCCCCACAGCGTATCGTCGAGGTCGAGCACGAGGCATTTGCGCGTCTGCCCCATCGCCGCACCGATCAGGCTCATCTGATGCTTCGCCAGCAAGGGCAATGCGTCGTGGGCGGGGGTTTGTTTTGCGGCATGCCACAGCACTGGATCATGCCATTTTGCCTTGCCATACAGCCCCGAAATTTGCGCCACGTCCAAAATCGCCACACTCGGCTCGGTTTGGACTGCTTGCCAAAGCGCAAGATTAAGCTGCTGAATAAGGCGTGCGCGGCCCGTCGGCAACGCCGCGCTCAGGTAGCCATAAGGCTGATACGGCGCTTGTTCAAAATTGTGCTGAATAACCAATGCGCCCCAGCGCTGGCGGGCCGCTTGCCACAACGCGCGATATTCCGCCACTGTTTGCGCTAGCCAAGCATCGGGGGCGCTGCTTTCGTCGGGCAAATTGAGCGCCCGCCATTCGGTGGCAATGATGACGACCGTAGGCTGAAATTCATCGAGCGCGGGGCTGGGTTGCAGCAGATTTTGGCGAAATTGGCCGTAGTCGCCGGTCCAAATGGTCGCGTCAATATTGAGCGCACAGGCCATTACACGCAGAGCTGGCGGCAAAAAATCGAGCGTGCTGCTGCCGACAAGGGCGATTTTAGCTTTTGGCGCTTGCGACGTCGCCTGCTGCTTGCGCCACTTGTTAATCTGTCGGTCAAGCGCGAGGCAATCGCGGTAAATTGGGTTGGGCTGCGTGCGCAAGCCCTCGGCTTGTTGTCGCAGCGCCTGCCAAGTAAGGTCTTTCATGGTGAATTACGAATTACGAATTACGAATTACGAATTGCTACTGCGGCTTAATTCGTAATTCGTAATTCATCATTCGTAATTTTACAAAGTATCGTACATGCCGTGCACCTCAGCCCCGTGGAAACGGGCGATTTGATTGCTGGGGGCAACGGGTTCGGTGTAGAAAAATTCGGGCAATTCGTCATCTGCGGCGGTAAAACCAGCCGCGAGGTTGAATTTATGCTCATTAATCAGGGCCTCTTTGCCCAGATCGTAAAAGAATTGCTCGGTGTATTCGGTGTTGTGGGCGGCGTTAATGGCGTTGACGATGAAGGGCAACTGCGTGGTGGTGACCGTGCGCCCGAAAATGCACAAGCCGAGCGAATCCGTCGCCGCCACCTTAATTTGATCGGCAATGCTCAGCTCGATCATCTTTGCCAAATCCATGTCGCGGGTCTTGAGGCGTGGCAAATTGCCCACCGTGTGATCGGCCCCTTGCGCCGTCGCCATCATGGCAATGCCAGTGGCTTCGATCACACGCGGGTCATAGGCACTAATCGTTTGCTTCTTAATGACCGGCACACGGCGCACCTTGTAATGTTCGCCGACGCGGGCCGCGCCCTGCGCCCAAATCTTGCCGTCGGCGCTGCCCTTATACAATTCGGCCATCACTTTGGCGGCAAATTGCACATCGCCAAACGGCGCTAAACCGGCTTCCATCAATACAGCGATCATGCCGCCGGCTTCGATGGTGTCAATGCCGAGGTCATTTGCCAAATAGTTGAGCTGTGCCAAATCATCGGGGTCGCCGATGCCGCAGTTTGTGCCGAGCAAGCCGAGCGTTTCATATTCAACCGGCGACACGACTTCTTTGCCGTCGGCATCAAAATAGACGTTGCTGCATTGAATGGTGCAACCCGGCATACAGGCGTGGGTTTGTTCGCCGCCTCGGCTGGTGTTGAGCGGGCCAATGTAGTCGCCGCCCATCTTAAACGTTTCGCCCGCCTTGACATTGGCAAATTGCCCGCTGCTAAAGTTGCGCACCGGCAAACCGCCGACCATGTTTTGATAATCGGCCATGCCCATTGTGCCGACAGCGGCATAAAAACCGGTCACGACAGAATCGGCCAAGAGCATCTTGGCATAGTCTTTCACCGCATCGCGCACGCCTTTGGGATCATGAAATTTCGGGGTTTTGTCGAGGTCGAGCACGATGGCCTTGACTTTCTTGCTGCCCATCACCGCGCCCACACCACCACGCGCCGCCAACCGTGCCGGGCGACCATCGGTGTCGCTAAACGCCACGCCCGCCAGCAAGCCTTCATATTCACCCACTGGCCCGCACAGCCCTAGCGCGGTCTTTTTGCCATATTTTGCATACAGCATTCGCGCCACTTCCATATTGCCTTTGCCCAAATAGTCGCTGGCATCGTCAAAACTGATTGTGCCGTCTTTTTTGAAATGCAGCACCACCCAGTTGGCCGATTGCCCATTGAGCACAATGGTGCTGATATGGAGTTGACCCATGCCATAGCCGAACGTGCCGCCGCCGTTGGCTTCTTTGATGCCGCCAGTGAGGGGGCTTTTGCAGCCGACGCTGGTGCGATTGGCATTACTAAAGCTGCTGCCAGCAAATGGCCCCGCTGAGAAGATGAGCGGATTCGCCGGACCCAGCGGGTCAACGGTCGCCACGCCTGCATCAAGCAGAATCTTCGAGATCAGCCAGCGTCCGGCTTTCACAGCCTCGTCCTTATCCACCTCGCGGGTGGCAATTTTGTGTTCGTTGAGGTGAATATCAATATATTTGCGCATAACAGATTTGGGCCTAAGTCGTGCAACTTCAAGTATCACAACTTAGGCATTCGTCACTTGACAAGATCAGATTAAAAAATTACATGCCGATTTCACTATATCCCCCATGCCATGGGCATGGGGGATATAGTGAAATCGGCGAAAACTCGAATCTTGATTATAGGCGATAGGCGCGTTTGGCTAAACCATAGGCCAATTCGATCATCATGGCCTCGGCATCATCCACATCAACCAAGCCCTTGACGACCATGCCCGCCAGCCAATTGGCGCAAGCCCGCCGCCACACGTCGTGGCGGGCCGGAATGGAGCAAAATGCACGGGTGTCGTCATTAAACCCAGCCGTGTTGTAAATGCCTGCCGTCTCCATGACCAGATCAAAAAACCGCGCCATGCCATTGACGCTATCGAAAAACCACCAAGGCGGGCCGAGTTTGACTGCCGGATAATGCCCGGCCAGCGGGGCGAGTTCGCGCCCATAGGTGGTCTCATCCAACGTGAACAAAAGCAACGCAAAGCGCCGATCATTGCCAAATTTATTGAGCATGGGGCGCAAATTGCGAGTAAATTCGGTTTGCAGCGGGATATCTGCGCCTTTGTCTGCGCCAAAATGGTCGAAAATGACGTCGTTGTGATTGCGCGATGAGCCGACGTGCAATTGCATTACCAAGCCGTCGTCACAGCTCATGCGTGCCATTTCCATCAGCATATGCGCGGTGAATCGCTCGGTATCGGCAGGGCTAAGGTCGCCCTTGAGCGCCCGCTGATAAATGAGGCTGGCGTCAATCGTGTCGAGCGTGGCGGTGTAAGGCGTGCGGGCCGCGTGATCGGTGGCAGTGGCCCCCATTTGCTGAAAAAACGTGCGGCGCTGTTCGATGGCACTGATAAAGGCGTTGTAGTTGCTGGCTTCGATGCCGCTCACCTCGCTCAGTTTGTCAATGTTGGCCCGCCAATCGGGTGCATCGAGGTTGATGATGCCATCGGGGCGAAATGTTGGGATGATGCGCCCACGCCAGCCAGAGGCTTGGATGGCACGATGCTGCTCAAGCGTGTCGGTGGCGGCGTCGGTGGTGGCGAGCACCTCAATATTAAATTGGTCGAACAGGGCGCGAGGGCGAAATTGTGGCGCAGCGAGTTTTTCGGCAATTTGATCATAAATAGATTGCGCGGTCAAGCTGTTTAGCTTTTTACGCACGCCAAAAATCTCATATAGCTCTTGGTCGAGCCACAGCCGCGAAGGTGTGCCGCGAAAAAGATAGTAATTGTCGGCAAAAGTCTGCCAAATTCGGCGTGAATTGCGCTCGGTTTGTTCTGGCTGATTGCGATTCTTGACGCCCAATGCCTCTAACGATACGCCTTGTGAATAGAGCATGCGAAAAAGATAGTGATCAGGCACGATGAACAAATCGCTGGGCGTGCCAAATGAATAATCGGGGTCAGCCAACACACGCGGGTCAACATGCCCATGTGGGCAAATAAGCGGCAAATTGCGAATTTGCGTATGTAGATAGGTCGCAATCTCCTTGCGCTTAGGGTCACCCTCAAAGCAGCGGTCCGGCGCAAGCGTTAATTCCTTAGCCATAATGACATCATTACTTATATTAAGTTAATTGAAGCGCAAGCAAAACTTTATGGTGTAAGGGCGAATATGCTTGCCAAGCCAAGGCTTAATTGTAGCGCAATTCTAAGAGCGGGTGCGACTATTACCGGTTATTGCCATAAGCCGCCCAGCGGTCTTTTTGGCGGTTGATCGGTTGCTCAATGAGATACCACGACAAAACGGATACGATGAATGTTGCGGCGACGTTTAACACGTCTACCCCAATGATTTGCCAAGCTTGGGGCAATAAGTTGGTGATCGGCGTCAGCAAATTGGGCAACATGACATGCAAAATCATGTGATACAGATAAATGCCGTAGCTGATTTTGCCGATGAAGCGTAGCCATGCCATATTCAGCAAGGTGCTTATTGGCTTGACATTGTAAATGGCGCAAATCAAACACCCGCCATAAAACAAGGCCAACGCCGTGCCGCCAAGATAATAGTGCATGTTTCGCGCCCAAAACAGATGCAGTGCTGTGCCTGGTGTGAAGAAGTTAGGCATGACAAAGTAAAACAGGCCGCCCAGCACAATCCCGATTAATGCCGCAATTAACATGCTTCGTTTGGCGAATTGGCGTGTGCCCCATGTAATTAGCCCGCCCACGCCGAGCGTGTCGAGATGGCTGGGCAAGGCAAAGGCGTAAATCCACGTTTTTGTGTCAAATTCAGAATATTGTGCGGTGATGCTGCGCCATAAGACGGCGATGATAATGAGCATGATGCACAAGCTAGGCAGGCGCTTGGGGCGAAAAATAAAGAGCAATAACGGCCACAGCAAATAAAACTGCTCTTCAATTGCCAGTGACCATGTGTGCGGCAGCATAATCCAAAACCCCAATTGATATTGGTGATAGGCTTGGATATAGTTGTGGGTGTAGGTGAAGAAATAGGGCAAATATTGGGCTGAAATATCATAGCCACGCACAAGCCCCCAGACTGACAACAAAATCAGCGTAAGATAGTAGATGGGAAAAATACGCAACGAACGGCGGATATAAAAATTCTTAAAATAATGCGGGTGCGAAATTGTGTCTACCAGAATCCCTGTAATCAGAAAGCCTGATATGACAAAGAAAAGTTGCACGCCGGATGCGCCCCATTCAAAGCCGGGCACACGCAGATGAAAGAAAAAAACGCCCATCACAGCAATGGCTCTGAGGCCATCAATGGCGCTGATGTGTTTTTGGCTAGGGGTATTGGGTGTGGTGGCAAACAAGGTCACAAATGGTATTTTTTGTCAACAAAATTATGCGTAAAACAAATTAGACGTTAGTATAATCGTTCTTGTTCTAAGTGGGGGAGAATTTGTCAATTTTGGGGCGAAGGATTGCAAGTTGCTAAGCCGATTAATACATTTAACTTAGATCAAAATCAACCAACCAATTTTAGTTATAAACGAGGTCTAATTATGATGAAATCACACCAGACGCAGCAAGCCGTTTTGAAAAGTTTGGCGTTGGGGGCGCTCGGCGCACTTGCCATCGCTTGCTTGTTCCTCATTCAACCCGCGCAATCCTTATTGCAAGACGTGGATGGGGCGCAAGCGCCCAACGCCGTAACGATTACGGGGGGGGTGTATACCGATACAACCTGCACTGGCACGCCAATTGCAACGGATGCAAATCCGATTACCCCCGGCTCGCCAATGGCGTTTTGTTACTTTTTGAGGAATAGCGGCTCGTATACCTTCCCAACTGGTTACAATGTCTCGGATTCGGATGGGCCTTTTGTTCCACCAGCAGGGCCATTTACAGTGAGCGTGCCAATTACCTATGCAGATGCAAGTACCGCTACTACGGTTGATGAAACACGTGTGATCACGTTTAGTGGCTTGGAACCAGTAGGGGGTGTTTTTGTCAACACAGTTGTCACAAAAACATTTACAGCTTATGTGATGAAGCCATCTATTATTATGACAAAAACGGTGGGGTTATCTGCTTCTTGTAGCACAACAACGACGCTCTCCCCTGCACTTGGAACAGCACCCATTAATGCGGTTTATTGTTATCGAATTACCAATAACGGCAATGTCTCAGTGACCATTACAGGAATTGGCGATGATCGAATCCCCGGTGTGGCGACTGCTGGCTCTGCTATCTTTCCGGCTGTTTTGCCGCGCAACTCTTCTATTAGCCCAATGCTGGTCGCTCAAATTGTTAATGGAAATGTTACAAATACAGCTAGGGTGACAGCAACCCATTTGGTCCCAATAGCAGCCTCACCCATATTTGCGACTGCCCAAGCCTCTGTCACATTTTCTACGCCTAAACCAGCCATCAGGTTGAATGTTTATGTAACCACCGCGGCTGATTGTACTGGTGCAACTGCAGACACCATCACTGTTGCGCCCGGCACTGGCGTTAGATTTTGTTATGTAGCCACAAATATTGGGAATACCCCACTTTATACACACACATTAAGTGTTAATGGCACAACATTATTTGCAGGACAACTCATTACTTTACCTATTGGTGGGGTTACTGTATATAGCCAAGGGCCTATATCGGTCAGCGGGGTTATTGGTGGCGCACCAAATACATACCCAGCTTCTTGGTCAGCACAAGAAATTAATGGTATTCCGACAGACCCAGGTGGCTTTGAAAGCGCATCCATTTACTTTGCCAACGCAACGGCAACACCAACCCCTCGACCAAGCACAGGCGGGGCAACGGCAACCCCAACGCCAACACAAACGCCTATTGTGTCTCCAACCCCCTCCACCCCTACCGATATCGAAGCCAGCTTTTCAGCGTCGTCAAATGGCGCAACCGGCAGCGTTTTCAGCTACACCATTCGTGTCCTTAACAAGAGCACAACGACGGCGGGCGGGCTAATATTTACCAACACATTGCCCAGCAATGCCACGTTCCAAGGGGTGGTGCGCGGCAGCGGGGTAACTTGCCCCACCATGCCATCCGTCGGCGATATTGGTGGCACGATTATTTGCAACATCACAGGGACGCTGGTTTCAGGCCAATTTGATGAGTTGTCTGTCACCGTTCGCCCCAATAACCCAACTGGCTCTAGCCTGAGCACAAGTGTAACGGCATCCACAACCACATCTGAAACCAACCTAGCAAACAATACGGCCACACTCAATGCCTATATTGGCCCGCGTCAGGTGTTCATCCCATTGACAAGGAACTGATCGCGATTAGCGCTTCTCAATAAAAACGGCCCGCAGTTGCAAAACTGCGGGCCCTTTGTTTATTTATTGCGCAACATCAACTGCTGCCAAAATCATCTCTACTCCAAGTTGTGCGCCTTTGCGGGCCAAATCTGTGCCCGGATTGTAGGCCGCCAGGCCAAACACCTTCACTGGCAATGTTCGGGCAGTGGCCGCAACCGCCTCGCGCAATTCGTGACGGGTCGGCCAATGCGGGGCTGGCGTGTGCGCGCCCGGCACTTCTTCTGGCCCCGATACGTCAATGTCAAAATGCAAATACCATGCGTCCGCATTCGCGGCCAATGGCTTGAGCAGCGATTCCATGCGATTGCGCGTGTGTGGCGCAACCATATCGGCGGCGTGTAAATGGGGCATGTGATGTTGGGCAATCGCATCCACCTCTTCCACATCAAGATCACTTGCGCCGATCAAAGCGGTGGCGTTGACTGGCACACCCACCCCAATCCCCGATGCCTCGCGCCAATCATCAAACTCCCAGCCCATGATGACGGCAAAAGGCATACCGCCCAACATGCCACTGCCGCTGGTTTTCATGGTGTGCATGTCGCCATGCGCGTCGAACCAGACAATACCTGCCCGTCGGCTGGGGGTTGCCCGCAGCGTGCCGCCCATCGCGCCGGGCGCATGGCAGCAATTGCCCTCGAGACAAACCACATAATCGGCGTGATTGGCAAACGCTTGCGCGATAAGATCGGATTGATGCGCCGAGATACGCGCCAAATTGGTCACACTGTCGCGGGTGCGTTCGGCTTTGTCAAATTCGACCCACGTCGGCGTTTGCACCACATGCCCACGCGCCTGTAATTGTTCGATCAACCCGGCATCGAGAATGGCCTGCGGGCCACCAGCCACCCCCCAACGTGCCACGTCGTTGCTAAAAGGAACACATACGATTGCAATATTCATGCAAATATTGTATCGCTGCTTTGATACCTAAATAGAAATGGCAGCACGCCATTTAACCCGTAGCCGTAATATTCGGCCAGGCGAATGCCGGCCAATTGAGTGATTTAACGCTGTTGTCGGTAGGCAAGTCTAATTTCAGGGGTGAAAGAGTGGCGAGATGATTTTTTCACCTTGTCACCCCCTCACTCTGTCATGAACTACTTCGCTCCAAACGACTGAACCCCCGCCCCATCCGTCACCATCTTAGCAACTTCGAGCCGCCCGCGCTCGGCGGGGAAGGCTTGCAGCAACCCCATGCTGAGGTCGCGCAAGGCGCGAGCGATGGGGCCGTTGTTGGTGGTGTTGCTCGTGCCGCAGGCTTTAAAGGCGTTTGTGCCCACACGAAAGGCCGCCTCGCAAATTTCGCCCTTTGCCATGCGCCATTGTCGCATCACCAACGGCTTGGGCAAAATCGGCGGGTCGCTGCTCTCAAGCTCAAGTTGGCGGCGCTGCCACAAATAGCCCGTTTCAAGGTCAACCGTCATTTCGCCGATCAACGCTTGGTGCATCGGGCTTTCGGCAATCGAGCGCCCTGTGTCTTGAAATTTCATCTTGGTCAGCATGCCAATGGCGTAGTCATACACCGTTTGCGCCGCTGCCAAATACACCGCCGTCACCGCCACTTGGTTGCCGACAAATGTGCCTCGGCTCATCTTCATCATGCGCGTAAATGCGCCGGGAATGCCGAGCGCCTCCTCGTCTTTGACGAAAACATCCTTGAGCACAATGCCATCGGTGGCGGTGGCCCGTAAACCGATTGGCTCCCACGGAGCGCGGGCGCTGACGCCGGGCGCGTCACGCTGCACAAAAAACACCGCCAGCCCTTCGACACCATCCACACCCGCCAGTTTGGCCGTTACCAAATATTCATCGGCCACGCCTGTGCCGCAGCCAAACGACTTGATGCCGTTGAGCACCCAGCCGCCGTCTACTTTTTTGGCTTCCGTGCCAATGGTGATATTGGCCCCTTCGCTTTTGCCGCTTTCGCTGGCAAAATTGGCGAGCCACAGCCGGTTTGTGCCCATTTTGTGCAGCAATTTGTGGGCAAAGGCCCGCACAATCGGTGCTTCGTCGGCGTTATACAGCCCGGCCTCAAGCCCTTCGAGCGGCAACAAACCACGACTGGCGCTGCTGCAATGAAAAAAATAGGCAAGGGCCGTGCTGGGGCAAGCGGTGGCGAGGGTATAAATTGCGCCGGTCAGGTCGCGCAAACCACCGCCCATGCCGCCAAATTCACGCGGCACAATTAGCCCAAGCAACCCCGCATTGGCAAAGGTTTTGACATGCGGCAAATGAAACCGCGCATCGGCGTCGGCTTGGCTGGCGGCCTCACGCAGTGCGGGCAGCACCTGCTCCACCGCTTCGGCGCGGGCTATTTCGTCTGGGGTCATGCGCTCGAGTAAGCGCGAGGCGATAAGTGGCATAGATTTTGATTGAAAATTTAGAGCGACAATACTAAACGCAAGTTCTGATTTACTAAAGCCATAAACTCAGATGGCAACCGACCAACCCCGACCCTGCTGGCGCAGGCAAATTTGCCCACCAAATTTCCCCGCGCTGCATTACCACTCCTCAGGTGCAAGGGATGCCCATTGCATTTGAGCCAATTCCTCATCGAGTTTTGCTGGCAAATTTTTGTAAACTTGATTAAGTCGTTCTGTAATCGTGTTAAGTGGGTCACTTAACATTTGCTGCGCAATCTCAACTTCGGTAATTGGCTGCACTGTAATTAGGTAAGCGATATCTTTTGCCAACGAAATCGGAGAACTTGGCACAAGTGTGCTGCCATCATAGGTGGCGGTCAGAATTTTTACCATGATTAAAGATTGTACTGCCAATATGTGTAGGGACACTAAGGTTTGTGCGTAACCTCACGCGCTGTCATGCCCCTACGCACACGACTACATCGGTCGTTGGCTGACGCGATTGCCGCCCCACAAGGTGCTGACCAAGCGCTCGGTCATGGCGGGGCCAAACAAGCGGTCGCCAATGACGTTGGCGGGGTCGCGCAGGGCGCAATTTTTGCGCAAAGCGAGGTCGCGCTCGGCCAAGGCGGCGCGTTCGACAAGCGGCACAGGCGGGGCTTCGTCCACCCATTTCAGCCAACGATTGAGGCGCTTGAACACCATATCGCCGATAAACTGAATGTTTTCGGGCGACGATTGGCTGGTGATACAAATGCCGCTCTCGCTCATAACGCGGCGCACATAGTTGCTGGGCGAGACAAATTGCAGCATGTTTGGATTACGGCGAAAGGCAAAATATTCGTCATTGGTCTCGGCCCCATAATAGCGGTCAAGATGCTCAAGATCGAGCGTGGTGTCGGCCCGCGCCAAAAAGTCGCAAAAAAAGAAGACATCTGGCACTGTGCCGAGCGCAATCGCCAAATGAGGCACTTTGACTTGTGGGCCAAGCCACACCGTAAAGTGCATATTGGTAAAGCTGTGCTTGGGGTTGCCAATCCATGAATGGATGAACCAGTCAATTTCGGGGCCAGACCACGCGCTCACCATGCCACGTGCGCCCGTGCCGGGCAAGCCTTCGTATTCGGGCACAAATTCGGCGCAGCCTGCATCCATGCTGACCTTAAAACGCTTGTCAAACAATTGGCGGGCGCTGCGATAAATATCCCACAACTGCACAAAGGTTTCTGAGTTGTCAATATTGGGGCGCTCATCCACCATTTCGACCAAGGTTTTGCTTACTTCTGCCATAAAAATCTCCAAATTTATTGATTTAGAACCTACGCGAAAGTTTGATTTTCACCACAAAGCGCACAAAGCACTCGAAGCTTTGCATTGGTAAACCTTCTTTTGTTTGTGAACTTTGTGTTCTTTGTGGTGAAATGTTTTTAATGTGCGTAAGTCCTATTATTTATGTTTATGCTTTGACTGGGTTTGCGTGTTTGCGAACAGCTAACCCATAAATAACAACGACGACACCGGCTAACCCAAAGAGGATGAATGGCGCAGCCGGACGCCACACATCGAACAAAATGCCGCCCACTTTGGTGGCGATCAAAATACCAATGCCGCCACACAACCCGAAAAAGCCGATGATGCTGCCGCGTGTTTGGCGCGGGGCGCGTTCGGCGATCAGCACGCCACTGGCAATGACGCCCGCCACTTCGCCCAACCCGATGAGTGCGGCGCTGATAAACATGCTGACGCCCAAGGGGTCGCTGACAAAAATCGTGCTGAGGTAGCCAACGCTGCCCATCGCCGCCGCAATAATGACAGCATCTACCCGTTTGAGTTTGTCGCTCAGAATGCCGATGATGGGTGCGCCGATCAGCGCAAAAGTTTGCGCCACGCCAACCACAATACCGGCACGGGCCAAGGCCGCTGGCCCACTCATGCCTGCCACATCGGTGGCATATTGCGCCACCCACAGCGTAAAAAATGTGCCGACAATGGCAAGATCGCCGCGTGCGGCAAACGATGCAAAATATGACAGCAAAATCACCGGGTCTTTGGCGGCACGCAAACCTTCGCGTAGCAATTGCCCAAATGGCACATTTTCGTCATTATCGCGGATCGCCAGCCCGGGTTTGAGCAGCAGCAGCATTAAAATGGCACTCAGCAGGGCAATACCCGCCACCACCCAATATGCGTTACGCCCCGCATCAATGACGCTTAGTCCAGCGCTTTGAAAAATGCTGGGCAAACGCAACAGTAAAAACACCGTAATGAGTGCGCCAATACCATTCATGATGCCTTGCAAGCCACCCGCTCGCCCGCGATCTTGCCCATTGATGTAATCGGCGATGACGGTCGAGATCATGCCAGTAACGGCGGATGCGCCGAGCGCAAAGACAAGCCGCGCCAATGTAAATTGGGTAAGGGTGCTGCTCAGCGGCGCAAGCACAAGCCCAACAGCGATAAGCAAAAACCCTAAGGCATAAACAACGCGCCGCCCAATTTTGTCTGACCAACTGCCCCAAAGGTTGATCGTGGCTAAAGCAACTAGCTCAGCATAAAACCCAAGATCGCCGCTAATTTTGCCTACTTCTTTGCCATCTATTTTCAAAAAATCGTTCAGGATGAGCGGCTGGGCTTGGGGCATGTAGGTTAGCAACAAAATGCCCGACATGGCCGACAGGTAATAGCCCAACGCATGTTTGGGCAAAATGCCGGGCGCTAATCGCAAACGTGCAAAAGTGTGGGTAGACATAAGTGGAAGATTAAGGATCGGAAATCCCTAATCGTTAATTTCTAATCTGCTGAAAAGGTTAAAACGCCAAACACAAAATATTCGGGTTTGTTGCTGCGGTGAAATTGCCACACGGTGGCGAGGGTGTAGTCGTCGTCAATTAAAAATTCGCGGCCTTTGACCTTGACCGCCTCGCCGACAAAATTTTGCACGATATACAACGCCCGCCCATACGCGATGCCATTGCCAAAGGCATCTGGCCCATGAAAAGTGTGGCGGTTGCCGTTGCGGGCGCGGTTCATGGTGTATTTGCGGCTCAGGTGCGTCGCAGCCGGCGCGTCAATTTCAATCGTTTGCTCGGCGGTGAGCAAACTGGTGGGCTTGTAAGTCATGCGTACTGCCGCATCGCCCATATTGGCGTGGTCGCTGGCGCGGTAAATGTGCATTTGGCCTTGCCACGTGCCAGCGCGTTTGCTGCTCAGCACATGCGGCTTGGGGCCATCGCGGCGCTCTTTGTCACACCACTCATCAATCGTGGTCTTGGTTTTGGGGTTGGTGTGGTAATCAAATGCCACCTTATAGATGCCATTAAAAACATACTTGAGGCTGGGGCCTTCGTAGAGCAAGCTCGAATACACTTGGGTTTGCCCATCGTCCAACACCCAATTGAGCGTGTTTAGCTCGGTGGCCCAAAACGGCGAATAGTATTGCGAATCTACCAAGCCGCCGTAAGGCTGCCCACTGCCGTAGAAATCGGGGCCGAGGTAAATGCGGTCTTGGTCGCTATCGCGCACCGAAAAATCGAAACCGTCTGGCGTATTGAGGCGATGAAAATCTACGGCTGCCATGTCGTGAAAATGGGTGTGCATGATATAGCGCGTGCCGCCGGTAGCAGGATCGAAGGCGCTTTCACGATACACCTTGTTAAAGCCAAGATGATTGCCCTCGCCATCAAAGGTGCTGGGCAAGCCGTGCCATTCGCCGCTAATGCGTTTTTGAAATTCGCTCGGCGCGGCTTGGGTGTTAGAAGAATTGCTCATTTGAAATTAATGACTGTGCCTTTGCCCACCCCTAGCCCCTCCCGCTGGGAGGGGTTAGGGGCTGTCTCTTAT
>JAHBAL020000239.1 GCA_018500105.2 Anaerolineae bacterium | reverse complement strand
TGGTGGTGACCGGGCAATATGTCAATAACGCCACCGTGACGGCGAGCAACCCCTTGTCGAACGCGGGCAATATTACGCCAACGCTGACGATGACTGATCACAGCCGCTATTTTGGTGTCAACCCAAGCGTGGCTTTGATTAAGCTGACCAATGGGCAAGATGCGGATGTTGCGCCCGGTGTGCTGATCACCAGAGCCTCGTTTGTGACGTGGACGTATCGCATTACCAACACCGGCAATGTGACTTTGACCAATGTTCGGGTGAGCGATGACCGCGAGGGCGTGATTACGCCGACCTTGTGCTTGCCCTCGCTCACAGGTTTGCAATTGGCCCCCGGCGCGACGGTGGTGTGCAATTTGGTGGGCACGGCTCGCACGGGTCAATATGCCAATATTGGTATGGTGACGGCGACGAACACGCTGAGCAATGGTGGGCAGATTACGCCGACAGTGTCGGTGACCAATCCGAGCCATTACTTCGGCGACTTTAATTCGACCTCGCCGCCAGAATTGCCAGCGGTGGTCGGTTTGGGCGACTATGTGTGGGTGGATGCCAACCATAACGGGGTGCAAGACGCTGATGAAGTGGGCTTGGCGGATGTGACGGTGCGCCTGTTTAATGCAGATACCAATGCCGAATTGGCGATCACACGCACAAACGCCAGTGGTTACTATTCGTTCACCGACTTGGTGCCGGGTCGCTATGTGGTGCAATTCACCTTGCCGACAGGCTACAGCTTTACAGTGCAAGGCGCGAGCAATCAAGCCACCAACAGCGACGCGGACGTAGTGTCGGGCCGAACGGCGGTCTATACCTTGGCGGCTGGGCAATTCATCCCGACGATTGACGCCGGGGTATGGCAACCGATGAGCCTTGGCAACTATGTGTGGCATGATCCGAACAACGACGGCGCGGTCAACGCCAACGAGCTTGGTTTGCGCAATGTCTTGGTTGAATTGTATGAGGATACCAACCGCGACAATATGTTTGAGCTTGGCACGGATCGCTTGGTGTTGTCAACTCAAACCGACAGCACAGGGCGCTATCAATTCAACAACTTGATTGCTGGCTCCTATTATGTGGTGTTGCCGTCGCCAAACTTTGTGTCGGGCGGTTCGCTGGCCTCACTCGTGCCCAGCACGGTGGTGGTGAGCAGCGATAGCAACCAAGACAATCGTAATCATGGCACGGCGGTGGGTGTGCTTGGCAATGGCGGGTATGTGGTGGCGACGGCGGTGCGCTTGGTGAATAACCAATTGCCCACCAACGATGGTGACACAAATACGAACACCAACATGACGATTGACTTTGGCTTTAATGATCGGGAGCCAACGGCAGTGACCTTGCTGGCGTTTAACTCGCAGCGCCAAGTTGGCGGGCGGGTGGATGTGACTTGGGCCACTGGGCAAGAGGTGAACACATATGGCTTTGTGTTGTATCGCAGCGAGGGTATGGCAACTTCGACCAAGATGCCTGCCGATGCGGTCAAGGTGACGCCACAGACGATCTTGGGCAAAGGGCGCGGGCAAGGCGGCGCGAGCTACGAATGGTCTGACAGCACAGCGCAATCGGGCAAGACCTATACCTACTGGTTGGTTGAGATCGAAACCGATGGGAACGAGATCAATTATGGCCCAGCCGCAGCCTCGTTTAAAGGCGGGTCGCGGGTGCTGTTGCCGATGATAAAAAATTTAAAATGAAGCATTGAAAATAGAAAATTGGGAGGGCAACTCCCAATTTTCTATTTTTCATTTTAAACTTTCAATTTAAAATAGCCGTTATGCTTAGAAAATCATTATGGGTTGGCATGGCGGCGCTGGTGGCGGCCTGTCAAACCGGCCCGACGCCGATTACACCGCAAACCCGTATTCGGGACATTCAAGGGAGCGGGCATGTGTCGCCGATGCAGGGACGGGCTGTGCAAGGCGTGGGCGGCGTGGTGACGGTGGTGCGCAATACTGGCTTTTGGATGCAAGACCCGCAGCCCGATGCCAATAACGCTACATCTGAAGGGATTTATGTGTATGTCAATGCCCCGCCGACGGTCAATGTGGGCGATTATGTGTGGGTGAATGGCACGGTAGTCGAGTTTCGGCCCGGGTCGGGCAGCGCCCGCGAGGCCAATCTAAGCATTACGCAGTTGGCGGGACCGGGTCTGGAGATGAAAACCTTGACCAGCGGCAATGCTTTGCCTGCCCCGATCATCATTGGCACAGGCGGGCGTGTGCCGCCGCAAAAGGTGATTGACGACGACGCGAAGGGCGACGCTGAAACGACCGGCAAATTTGAGGCCGAGGCCGACGGGCTGGATTTTTACGAAAGCCTCGAAGGCATGTTGGTGCAGGTGAATGGCGCGGTGGTGGTTGGCCCAACCCGCCAATTTAGCAGCGGCACGCCCAACCGTGAGGTGTATGTGATTGGCGATAATGGCGCAAATGCGACGGGGCGCACGGCGCGAGGTGGCTTGCTCATCGCCCAAGACGACTTTAACCCTGAACGTATGGTCGTGACCAATTTGCTCACCCAAGTGCCAAACTTGAACGTGGGCGACAAATTGACCGCCCCGATTGTGGGGGTGGTTGACTATAACTTTGGTAAATATCAATTGCATGCTAGCCAAGCCTTGCAAGTGAGCGCCACCAATTTGCCGCGTGAGCGCACCAGCCCAGCGGCGGCGGGGCAATTGGCGGTGGGTTGCTTTAATGTTGAAAATTTGGCCGCAACTGACGCCGCTTCCAAATTTAGCCGTTTGGCGAATATCATTGTGCAAAACTTGCAAGCCCCCGATTTGCTAACGCTGCAAGAGGTACAAGATAACGATGGCTCGGCAGATACAAGCATCACCGATGCAGGCAAGACGTTTAGTATGCTGGCCGATGCGGTGGTGGCGGCGGGCGGGCCACGTTATGTGTGGCGCGATATTGACCCGCAAGCCAAGCAAGATGGCGGCGAGCCGGGCGGCAATATTCGGGTCGGCTTTTTCTTTCGCACCGATCGCGGGCTTAAATTTGTGGATCGGGCGGGTGGCACGGCCACGCAGGCGGTGAATGTGCTGCGCAACTCGGCGGGTAAGCCCGAATTGAGCTATAGTCCGGGCCGCATTGACCCGGGAAATCTCGCCTTTCGCAATAGCCGCAAGCCATTAGTCGGCGAATTTAGCTATAACGGTAAAACGTTGTTTGTGGTGGGCAATCATTTTGTGTCGAAGGGGGGCGATCAGGCGCTATTTGGGCGCTACCAGCCGCCCGTGTTGGGCAGCGAACAGGCCCGTACCCAACAGGCGTTGTCGGTGAAGCGGTTTGTGCAAGCGATTTTGGACATTGACAACAACGCCAATGTGATTGTGTTGGGCGATTTGAATGACTTTGAATTTTCGCCCGCCATGCGGATGCTGATGGGCAAAGACGACAAGACGCAGGTGCTGTATAGCCTCGTTGAGACATTGCCGCCCGAAGAGCGCTATACGTATGTCTACGAGGGTAATTCGCAGGTGCTAGATCACATTATGCTTAGCCGAAATTTGGCCCAAACGGCTGCGCCGCAATACGATATTGTGCATGTGAATGCCGAGTATGTGGAGCGGGCCAGTGACCATGACCCCAGCGTGGCGAAATTGACGCTGGGGCGTTAGTGACTATGGCCCTTGCAAGATCAAAACCGAACGCGGGGATGTGGCGCTATTAACGGGCGGGATGAGGACGGCATTGGGCGGGATGACGGGCGCTGGTGGCCTGACCCCATTCATGGCTGGGTTTTGCCCGACGATGACTGGGCGTGTTTGCGGCTGGGCTGCGGGCGCAATTTGAACCGGACGGCGAACTATTTGCGCTTGTGGGCTGGCGCTTTGGCGCGGGGTGGTTGCAGTTCTGGGGGCGCTGGCAATGGTAGGCGCACGGGTTGCCCTTGGCGGCGTATAAGCCGAGGCGTTATTGCTCGGCACGCTCGATTCGGGCTGTGTGCTGATGGATGGCAGCTTGGGCGTTGGTGATGGCGGCGGGGTTGGGCTAGGTGCGGTGCGGCGCGGCAAAATTTCGTATGCGCCTGCGTCAATGGTGTTGTTGATTTCGCCGGGCCAAATGACCAGCCCGCGAATGAGGCCAGTGGTGGGGTCGGCGTCGCTGTCGGTGTCGTCTTGATTGATATTGGCAAAGGTGAAGGTGTAGCCGGTCGGCAACTTGAATGAGATGGTATAGGGCGTATACGGCATCAGCCCTGCCAATGTATAGTTGCCATTGCTGTCGGTGGTGGTGCTGAGCAAGGCCCCATCTTGGCTAGCTGCGCTGATGGTCGCGCCTTCGATGCCGGTTTCGTCAACATCTTGGATGCCGTTACGATTGGCGTCGTTCCATACCCGATTCCCGATACTGCCTGTCTCTTATACACATCT
>JAHBAL020000232.1 GCA_018500105.2 Anaerolineae bacterium | reverse complement strand
CTGAGTTTGTCCTGTGACTTCATGATAGCTATCTGGGGGGATAGTCAAATCAGACCGACGGCTGGGTCTAGATAGGGCTAAAGACCTATCTTGGATAGAGGTTTGTTGGAGGCTAATTTGAGATAAACCAGTGCAACAAATTCTACGTGACCGGACTTCTAAGTTTCGCCAAGGGGATATATAGGCCAACTCTCATGATTACACCATCAGTTGCGGGCGTGAGAGGGATTGAAGTATCAAGGTATCAAGGTGTCAGAATGTCAAAGTGTCAGGGTGTTAGGGTGATGCGCTCAATTTTGATACTTTGACAACCTGACACCTGATACTTTGACACTTTGATACTTGACCCCCTGAAACAAAAATGATGTATGCTTACGCCATGTCAAGTCCAGATTTTGAGCATGGTTTTATTCGCATTCGCACCCAATTTATCAACGAGATCAACAGCGAGGTTCGCTGGTATCGTCACGCCAAAACCGGCGCACAACTGATCTCGGTCGTCAACAATGACGAAAATAAGAGCTTTGGCATTAGCTTTGCCACCCCGCCCGAAGACAGCACCGGCATTGCCCACATCATGGAACACAGCGTGTTGTGCGGCTCGCGCAAATATCCACTCAAAGAGCCATTTGTCGAGTTGTCGAAGGGGTCGCTCAAGACCTTCTTGAATGCCATGACCTATGCCAACCGCACGGTCTACCCAGTCGCCAGCACCAATCTGCAAGATTTTTACAATTTGCTTGATGTTTATCTCGACTGCGTGTTTTACCCACGCATTACGCCCTACACACTTCAGCAAGAGGGCTGGCATTACGAGCTAGACAACGCCGACGCCCAAATGATCTACAAAGGCGTGGTGTTTAACGAAATGAAAGGCGCGTATTCATCGGCAGATGGCATATTTTGGAAGCGGCTGCAACAGACCATCTTCCCCGATACCATCTATAGCCTCGACTCTGGTGGCGACCCTAAAGCCATCCCCGACCTGACATACGAGCAATTTAAGCGCTTCCACGAAACCTATTACCAACCCGCCAACGCGCTGATCTGGTTTTGGGGCGACGACGACCCAACTCGCCGGCTCACCATTCTCGATGAGTGGCTCAGTTCAGTTCCTGAAAATGAAAAATGGAAAATGGAAAATGGAGAATGGAGAACCTCCCAATCTCTAATCTCTAATCCCCAATCCTCAATCCCCAACCTTCTCGAACACGTCAAGGTGTATCAGCCCAAATTCGATGCGCCGAAATTCGCCGAATTTGGCTTCGATTCGGGCCAAGATGCCGCCGACAGCAAAAAGGCCATGACCAGCGTCAATTGGCTGATTGGCCGCATAGACGAGGCCGACGACATGGCGTGGAGCACGCTCGGCTACGCGCTCACCGGCACATCAGCCTCGCCGCTGCGCAAAGCCTTGCTCGATTGCGGCTTGGGCGAAAGCGTGTTGGGTGGCTTCAGCTTCTATCTCACCGAGGCCACTTTTGGCGCCGGGCTAAAGGGCATTGTCGCCAGCGATGCCGACAAAGTGGCGCAAATTGTGCTAGACACCTTGCAAAATGTTGCCGAAAACGGGCTTGAGCCGGAGATGATCGAAGCAGCCTTGAACACGATGGAGTTTTATCTGCGCGAGCAAAATACCGGCGGGTTCCCGCGTGGGTTGGCGGCCATGATCGGCGGTATGAATCGCTGGGTGCATGGCGAAGACCCGCTCGAAGGCTTGGCCTACGAAGCGCCATTGGCGGCGCTCAAAACACGGCTGGCAAGCGGCGAGCCGGTTTTCCAAACCCTCATCCGCCAGCATTTGCTCAATAACCCGCATCGGGTGCAAGTGTTGCTGAAGCCCGACCCAACCCTACGCGCCGCCGAAGACGCCGCCGAACGTGCTCGCCTCGACAGCGCCCGCGCCACCATGACGCCCGCCCAAGTGCAGCAAGTGGTGGACGACACGCGCACGCTCAAACAAATGCAGGCCGCCGCCGACCCGCCCGAAGTGTTGGCGCTGATCCCCTCGCTCAAATTGGGCGATCTTGAGCCGAAAACCAAAACCATCCCGATTGAAGAAATCGCATTCGGCGACGATGCCCGCTGCTTGTATCACGAATTGTTCACCAACGGCATCATTTATCTCGACGTGGTGTTCGATTCGAGCGCCGTGCCGCAAGCCGATGTGCCTTATTTGGGGCTGATCGGGCGCTTGTTGCTCGAAATGGGCACCCACAAATCGAGTTATGTGCGCCTCACCCAGCGCATTCGCCAAAAAACCGGCGGCATTTGGTCCGGCTCGCTCAATTCGCAGGTGAAACCCAGCGCGGCAGGGGCAGCAAGCAAGGCGTTTGAATCGCGCTTTATGCTACACGGCAAAGCCACCCTGTCGCATCTCGACGACCTACTCGACCTGATGCGCGAAATTTTGACCGAGGCCAAACTCGACGATAAAACGCGATTTAAGCAAATTTTGCTGCAAGAAAAAGCGGGCGAAGAATCGGGCCTCGTGCCGGGCGGCAGCGGCGTGGTCAGCACGCGCCTCAATGCCCCCTTCAATTTGGCCGATTGGGTGGCCGAGCAAACCGGTGGCGTGAGCTATTTGTTCTTCGTGCGCGACCTCATCGCGCAAGTCGAGCGCGATTGGGATGCCGTTGCCGCCAAACTTGAATCAGTGCGTAAGGCTTTGGTCAATCGGGCTGGTCTGCTGGTCAATGTCACCCTCGACGCGGCGAATTGGGCGCTGGCGCAGGGCAAGTTGCGTCAATTTGTGGCTGCTTTGCCTGCAAATGACGCAACGGCGGCGCAATGGCAGCCCGAACTAAGCGTTACGGCGGTCAATGAGGGGTTGACCATTCCCGCCCAAGTGAACTATGTCGGCAAAGGCATTAGCCTCGCCGATCTCGGCATTGCACCAAAAGGCTGGATGGCGGTGGTCAATCAATATGTGCGCACGACTTGGCTGTGGGATCGGGTGCGGGTGCAGGGTGGCGCGTATGGCGGGCAATTGCATTTCGACTGGCTGGCTGGCACGTTGACGATGGTGTCGTATCGTGACCCCAATTTGCAACAGACGCTGGAGGTGTATGACGCCGCCGCCGAATTTTTGCGCACCCACATCCCCGACCCGCATGAACTCACCCGCTGCATTATCGGCACGATCAGTGGCCTTGACGGCTATCAATTGCCCGATGCCAAAGGCTATAGCTCGCTGATACGCCATTTGCTCAACACCGAAACGGCGCGGCAGCAATGGCGCGACGAGGTGCTGGGCACAACCGCCGAGCATTTCCGCGCCTATGCCGACATCCTCGACCTGCTGCGCCAGCACGGGCGCGTCGTCGTCATGGGGTCGGCGCAGGCCGTCGAGGCCGCCAACGCCGCGCAAGGCGGCGATTGGTTGCGGGTGACGAAGGTGTTGTGATTTTTTGCATAAGCTGTTGATATGAGTGATATGTTTGACAAAAACTCGAATTTTGGCTGGGAGATACCCACCTTCAATCAAAAAAAACAACAAATTATTGACGAAAACAAACGTGTAATATGGACACGCCCTATAATTTGGGGAAGTTGGGCTTCTGTCATATTGCTTATCGCCCTATTCTTACCAGCGATTTTGGGGGTAACTCGAAGTCCTTTACTCCGCGTATATATGTTTGTGGTTTTGATTGTTTGGATTTTTTTGCTCCTTGTTACTATATCAGCTATCATCAAAAAAAGCTCCTTAATGGTTAACTTTAAATCAAGCAAACTTCATGTTGGAAACATTAAAATACCTTACAACAGAATAGAAGGATACCAACTAGTAGTATTCCATACAACAAGAAAACAGACATCAATGAATGAATTACTTTTGCATCTAAAACAAAATAGAAATTGGAATTCCATTGCTCTCATTCCTATTTCTCAGCACATTGATATGCAAAATATCATTGATCATTTTACAAAACTAGGTATCCCGCAAACCAATATTTTGACATTTTATGATTCTAATCTTTAATTTTTGTTATCAGCGAAGTTGTTCTAATTTGCTCGTGTGATTGCAAAATAGCAGACAGTGAGTAAGGGATCTGTGGGCGAAAGTTGACATGCCTCCATAGTCACAGAAATTTAGGGGGTCACTTCATCGCGTGGCTCAATTAACATATTAATCCCATCCAGAATTTGCCTAACACGTTTTGCAGACAACCGGCCAATATATTCTTCCAGTTGTGTTTTATCTACCGTAAACAATTGTGACACGATCACCACACTCTCTTTTGGCAATCCGCCCTCGCCTGACTTCAGCGCAACATTCCCCGGCACTGAAGCACGTTTTATATTTGATGAAAGCGCACACACAACGACGGTATTAATGCGGCTCTGGTTGAACACATCATTTTGCACCACCACATGTGGATGCCGAAACCCCGGACCAGACCCAATTGGATCACCCAGATCAACCCAATACAAATCCCCTTGTCTGATCACCATTCACCTTCCACAATCTTGCGATGAGATTGCCGCCGCGCTGCGACTTGTTTCGCATCAGGGTCGTTGACTTCTTCGGCATATGCCTCATTGATCGCATTCAGCAAAGCTCGGTTCTGATGCCGCTCAAGATAATCTTCTAGGGCCAGCACAAAGACTTGGCTACGTGGCAATTTCATCTCACGTGCAAGTTGGTCAATCTGTTGATACAACGGCTTTTTCAGTGAAATGGCTGTCTTGATACTTGGTATACTTTTTTGCATACCATTAAGTATACTTGTCTACTTTTATGACCATGCTGATCTGTTTTGCAAATATGGGTATGGTGCGGTGATGGGGGCGCTTTAAGTTATGCGAAGCAGGCTTACAATGTTAAGCCTTAAAGTAAGGTCACGCTATATTGCTTTGGTTCACCTTATAATTTCTATCGAGTTTTTATCTCGATGCCATGCTTCATGATGTTTTGAGCATAACAATGCAAGGTCACTATACCTCTCGTTCCCTTTATTTTTGTAGTTCAGATGATGAACATGGGGTTCGCCATAATGCCAACTGTAAGAATCTCCGGAATGCCAACAAACTTTTTCTTGACAAACACTTTTACGAATCATTAACAAAGCAGCCCTTACACGACGCCAATGAGGTGTTTTCAAATAGAGGAGATATGGCAGTCTTTTCAGCTCATTGATTTCATCACGAGAGTTTGATATTAATCTATTAAACCACAATTCATTAGATTACATTCAAAATAGTGGACAATAGGGGAAATGATCTGTCGATATAGCAATCTTAAAACACGTGCAAAATTGTTCTTGGTAATGACTGGTT
>JAHBAL020000161.1 GCA_018500105.2 Anaerolineae bacterium | reverse complement strand
GCCCGTCTCGTGGGCGCGGAGATGTGTATAAGAGACAGGGCAGCGGGCGTGCTGGTTGCTGTTGCGGCGGGCGGGGCGGTGATGGATGGGGCGAGGGTCGCGGTTGCGTCACTGCCTGCCACGGCGACACCCACCGTGAGGGTGAGTGTGATGCCATTATTCACATCTCCTGTTGCCGTTGCTAACTGCAAATTTGCGCCATCTCGAAAAACGTTATCGGTCGCCAATGTAATGCGCGACAGGTTGGTGGTGCTGCTGCTATAGCCCGTTGCCGCGCTGTAAACGGTGCGGCAAATATCTTCGGGGATGGCAAGTTGCGAGGTGTGCAAAACATTGCTGGCGGCGGTGGCTTTGGCTAATGAGGCATAGACCTCGAAATGTGCATGGGGCCAGCGCCCGCTGTAACAGCCCGGAAAAATGGTTTGAAAAGTGATGCGGCCCGCCGCATTGCTCACTTGCACCCCGCGCAAATAATCTTCGCTGGTCACGCCGCTGCTATACATCGAATAATTGCCGCCGCGATCACAATGCCACAGATACACCGCCAACCCCGCCAATGGGCCGCAATTGCCCAATGTGCTGACCAGATCGAGGTGGATGGTGGCTGGCACACCGGCGGCGGTGTTGCCCGTGCTCAGGCTGCTGCGAATATCTTGCCGCACAATGCCGGATTTGGTCAGCACGTTCAAATTTTGATTCGAGGCGTTCGAGCCGTCGGCGGGGTAAGGCCCAGCCGTTTCGCTGGGGATATTGCTGATACAGGCTGCGCCGGTGGCGGCAAGGCGTTGGTCGTCGCCGCTGGCCAATTTAACAAGAAAAGCCGCCGCGCCCAGCGTGCCCAATTTCAAAATGCGCCGTCGCGCCATGCGGGTTTGCCGCCACATGGCGAGGTCTGCGGTTAGACCCAAGTCGTTGATATTTAAATCATCGTGATGATTTTCTGCGGATGAAGTAATTCTGCTCATGTCGGCAGCAGTATAGGGCACAGTTGTGGAGAAATGATGGAGAAAACGGCTAGCCCATGAAAAACCAATTGACAAATACAGCGCTGCAAATGCCCAAAAACACACAGAAAAGGGTGCTGATGAAACGGTCGAGCCAAGGCCGTCGGCCCCACCAACCCAACATCATAAATACGGGGAATGCGACCAGCGCATATCGCACAAGGCTACCGCTGCCGCTGTTGGCGGGGATGAGCATGCACAAAAAGGTATACACCGCATAGCTTGCGCCTAGCCGCCGGATAACGGCCCAGCCAATCGCAATGACAAACGCAAAGGCCGACAGGTCGAGCGCCACATGCCAGTAAATCTTGCCAGTTAGCCAATCTTGTGCCAAGAGCTTCATCAGATCTCCCCCCAGCACGGCGACGAACCCAGATTCTTTACGCCCCCATGCAGATTGCACGCTCCAAAATGCAATTGGGTCGCCAAAATTTTGATAAAGAAACAGCATGTAACTTAATACGCCGAACGCGATGATGCCAATGAAGAACACGTTATACCATTCGGCGATGCCGTTACGAAAGGCGGTTTTCCACATGTTGCGGTCGTGGATGCGCGTCCATTGCCAGCCGATGGCGCGTAGCCATTCTAAGGCCAAGGCCACGCCGATTAAAAAGCCGACGATGCGGGTGGCGCAGGTCAAAATGCCCATTACGCTGGCCCATGCCCATTGGCGGGTGCGGGCGTAATACATGGTGGCAGTGGAAAATAGCAAAAAGGTGCTTTCGGTGTAGACCGCGCTGAAGAAAAACGCGGTTGGAAACGATGCCAAATAAAAAACAGTGCGCCCAGCCGCCGCGCCACCAAATTCAACCTCGGTGAGGCGATAGAGATAGATCAGCGCAAAAAAGAAGCAGATGTGGCTAACGATCACGGCAGACAACACGCTATCCTTTAATACCAAATTGAGAATGCTGGAGAAAAGAGGATAGACCGGAAAGAAGGCGACGCTGCTCATTTCGCCGATCTTGTAGAAATAACCTTCTTCGATGATTCCGATGTAAAACCCGCTGTCCCAACGCGCCCAAATATCAAGCCAAAGATTGTTGGGGCGAGAATGCCATGCCGCTGCGCCAGTGTCGCTGGGCAGCATGACTTCGGCAAAATAGCCCGCCAACCACACGATGAGCCGTGTGATGACAAAGGCTAAGCTAGGCGTGACCAGCCATTCGGGCAATGTTTTTTTAATGAGGGGTAAACGTGCTGTCATGATGAAAGATTAGCGAATAATTTGGCCGAGTTGAAAGTAAAAATCTTCGAACGAAACGGTTCCGCTGAAGCTCAGCATGCCGATCCAGCCGCTTTTGGCGATCAACGGAATCTGTTTGGCGACAACTTCGCCATCCACAATAATGTCGTAGGCGTTGAGTCCGACGTTTAATTCGAGTTGGCGCGTGTTTGGGCTTTTGGGTGGTGTTTTGAGAACGAGGTCACCTTGGCCCATAAATACGCCCGCATCGTTGTAAGTTCCCCAAAAAATTTGGTTGCCACCGTCAGCAAAACGCACCATGTGGGCTAGTTTGCGCTGGGTTTTGTCTTGCATGTGGAAGATAAAACCACCGCCGCTCTTGGGCGATTTTGACACGATTTTGGTATTAATGCGATACGTTTCGGCCATAATGCCGGTGCTCACCCAAAAATCAGTTTCGGCGGGGCTAATTTGTTCGATCAGCTTATCGTTTTGCACCCATTGCCCGTTAATAGACTCGAAGCGTTGCGGGGCGGCTGTGGTCTCATTCACCTCGATATTGCCAAATCGGGCCACCGAGACCGAATTGGTGACGGCGAGATACCCCGTTTTCGATTTGAGTGGAATGTCTTTGGCAAGCATTGCGCCATCAAACAAAATGCTATAGGTGTCTGTGCCGCTTTTCACTTCTAGCCTTTTGCTTTGGCCGGGCGGCAAACTGGTGTTGGCAAAGCCTTGCGGCACAAATACTGCGTTGTCGTCAAAATGCCCCCAAAAGATGCCTTTGCCATCGTCGGTGAATCGAATGACGTGCGCCCCATTTTTGCGCGTGGGGTCGGGCATATTAATGAGCACCCCTGCCCCATTGCCTTGCTCGTGCCTTAGATTGACGCGCAGCCCAAAATTGCTAAACTTTTTCTCACGATACGAGATCGTCATGTCAAAGCCATCGGCCTTGCTTTGCACAAACTCGCCGTTGTCGAGCTTCCATTGCCCCGAAATAACGCCCCACAACGAACCGATCGCTGTGCCGTCTTTGGGCATCAATGAGACCCAATTGGCGTTAGCGGGGGCTGCTGGCTGCGCTGGTGCTGGCGCAGCGGTGGCGGCAGGTTTGGCGGCGACGGGCAGGGGTTTCTTTGGCTTTAGCAAGGCATTCATGCCCACATTTAGCCCAATCAGCACCAAAACGCACAGCAGCAAGGGCACAAGATGGCGTGATTTAGCCGTTTTCAATGCGTGAGGTGGCAAATTTGCCGGAGATATACTCGCTTGGTGATCGGATTCGGTATCTAAAACGGTGGCAGAGGTGAGATGGCTTTGCATGGCTAAGACGATTTAATTTTAAGCAGTCTGTTTGCTATTGTCACTCCGAATTTCGCCGCAAATGCTGAATGGTTTCTATAACTTTTTGTGTCTATTACAAATTCATTGGGATTCAACGTCATCGGCATTCTCTCCATCATACCTGCAAATGCGGGAATGACGAAACGACTTTTTCACAGCCCTAAAGCCATGATACGATATAACAACCATGTCAACCGTAGCCCAAATTCTTGCCCAGACTCTCGCCGAAGCTGGCATTGAGACTGTATTCGGCTTGCCCGGCGGCGAAAATAGCGAATTGATGGACGCGCTGCGCCAAGCCGGATTGCGTTTTGTGTTGGTGCGCAACGAAAGCAGCGCCGTATTTATGGCCGATGTGCAAGCACGCTTGACCGGCAAACCCGGCGTGGCGCTCACCACGCTCGGCCCGGGCGCTGCCAATGCCTATGTGGGCATCGCCCATGCGTGGCTCGACCGCGCCCCCGTGCTCGTCATCACTGCGCAAACCCCGCGCCGTTTGCTCGACCACCACACGCATCAGGTGCTCGACACACAAGCCGTGATGCGCCCTGTCACCAAACATACCGAAGAATTGACGCAGTTGCAAGTCGCAGCACGTGTGCGCCACGCACTTGCGATCACGATGGATGGGCGGCCCGGTGTGGTGCATTTGGGGCTGAGCAGCGAAACGGCAGGCTTGACTGCGCATGACGAATCAGCCGCAACGCCGCAACCCAGCGACGTAACCCGATCGCAATCACCAGTCCAACAACAACAACTATTACTAATAGAAGATGCGTTTTCCAAAGCCAAACGTCCTGTGCTGGTGCTAGGACTAGGGCTTGAACCCGAACAGCCTTATGCCGAGTTGCAGCGTTTGGCCGAGGCACTCGATGCGCCGGTCATCGTCACGCCCAAAGCCAAAGGCGCTGTGCCCGACGATCATCCACTTTCAGCAGGGGTGATTGGGTTAACGCGCAGCGATCCCGCTTATGAAATTCTCGACGAGGCCGATCTCATCATCGCAGTCGGGTTCGATGTGGTCGAATTGGTGAAGCCTTGGCAGCAGACCGCGCCACTCATTTGGCTGGCGGCGTGGGCCAATGTTGACCCGACCATTCCTGCCATTGCCGAGTTTGTCGGCCCGGTTGCGCCCGTGTTGCAGCAGATGGCGACTGTGTCGGCGGCGTCGCAAGCCAATTGGGGGGCGCAACGAGTCGCGGCTTTTCGCCAGAAACTTGCCGCCCGTGCCTTGCCTAGCCCGCAGCCGGGCCGATTATTGCCGCAAACGGTGTTGCAGATCGTGCGCAATGCTACCCCGCGTGATATTTTCGTCAGCACCGATGTTGGTTCGCACAAAATTTTGTCGGCCTTGACATGGCCGGCCTACACCCCCAATCGCTACATGCTGTCGAATGGGTTGTCGTCTGTCTCTTATACACATCT
>JAHBAL020000306.1 GCA_018500105.2 Anaerolineae bacterium | reverse complement strand
CAAGGTGGGGCAAGGCATTTGCTGGCTTTAACGGGTTGACGATGTGTGAAATGCAAATGCCTTGCCCCTACATCAAAATTCCTTCTTGATCGTGAGGTTGGTATAAGTCGTAATTCGTAATTCGTAATTCGTAATTCCTTTAAGTAGTTCACTTCAGGTTTTCGATCAACACATCGTTGACATAAATGATGGCGTTGGTGGTGGTGGGAAATTGGCGGACGGTGGCGCTGATTTGCTCCTTGAAGCGGGGCACGTCGCAAGTGCCGCCATATTTGGGGGTACCGCTCAACTGCACGACCATGCGCCCATTCACCACTTGGGCGCTCTTGAGTTGCATATTGGATTGATAAAGCGCGTTGATCAACCCCGATTGCCCGGCGGTTTGGGTTTTGATCGAGAATAACTCGTTGAGCGAGGCGGTGAGCACGGCTTGCGTCGGTTGTTTTAATTCGCGCTCAACCCCAATTAAGCTGTCATTGCAGCCAATCTTGGGGCCAGATTTGCCGTTGTCATTGGGAGCCACTAAAAATATTTTGACTCGATTGCGGTCAAGCGTCGTTTGCTGGGCCGATGCAGCGGGCGGCGATGGCAACGGCGCAGCCGTGACCACCACAGATCCGCCCGCCGGTGGCACCGGCGTATTAACCGGCGCAGTTAACGCGGTAATATTCGCTGGCGTAGCGGTCTTAGGCGCATTCGCCTGCGTAACCGCAGGAAAACCAGACGGCAACGAGGTCGGCAAAACTGACGCTGGCGAGGTTGGCGTAGGAACCATCGTGGGCAAACCGTTGCTGATGGATTGGGTGCAGCCGCTTGCCCAAAACACACAGCAAATTGCGGCGGATAAGCGTTTGATGTTGACTGGATGTCGCATGGAGGCGATTGTACTATGAGGGTCTGTAATATTAAGAAGATCGGCAAAACCCTTATTTCTTCCTCGTATAATCCATGTGCATTTTATGGCAGATTTATTCGAAAAAATTAATAAAGACCCAATGCTTCAGGTCGTTCGAGTTGCAAAGGATCAGGGGTTTTATCCCTACTTTAAGCCTTTGTCAACAACCGAAGGCACTGAGGTGATCATTGATGGCAAACGCCTGATTATGATCGGGTCGAACAATTATTTGGGCCTAACCACGCACCCGGCGGTACGAGAGGCGGCGATGGATGCGATTGCAACGTTTGGCACGTCGTGTACTGGTAGCCGTTTTTTAAATGGCACACTCGATTTGCACAAAGAACTAGAGCGCCGATTGGCCAGCTTTTTGGGTAAAGAAGCCGCGCTGATTTTTGGCACTGGCTATCAAGCCAATCTTGGCGCACTTACCGCCTTGCTTGGCAAAGATGATATTGCGATTGCAGATAAAGAGATTCATGCATCGTTGGTAGATGCGTTGACGATGGCGGGATGCAAACTCAAGCGTTTTCGCCATAATGATGTAAACGACTTAGAGCGACTTTTGAAAGAATATGAAGGCGCATCGAAGTTGGTGATTGTAGACGGCGTGTATTCGATGGGCGGCGATCTGGCCCCGTTGCCCGAAATTACCGCGCTGGCAAAAAAATACAATGCACGGGTATATCTCGACGACGCGCACGGCCTCGGCGTAATGGGTGAGGGCGGGCGCGGCACGCATTTCCACTTTAATTGCGTAGATGATGTGGATGTGGTGATGGGCACATTTAGCAAATCGTTTGCCTCGCTGGGCGGCGTAGTTGCAGGCAGCAAAGATGTGATTGAATACATTCAACACAAGGCGCGTTCGCTCATTTTCAGCGCCTCAATGCCGCCCGCCAATGTCGCCACGGTCATGGCCTGTGTTGATATTCTCGAAGCCGACCCAAGTTATGCGCAAAAAGTGCATCGCAATGCCGCCAAAGTGCGCAACGCCTTGCGCGAGATGGGCTTTAATTGTGGCGAAAGTGTGACACCGGTTGTGCCAGTGATCATCGGCAATGACATGAGCACCGTATTTGCGTGGCGGGCTTGTTTCGATGCCGGCATTTATGTCAATCCGGTTTTGCCGCCCGGTGTGCCACCCAACAAAAGCCTGTTGCGCACCAGCTATATGGCGACGCATACCGATGAGCAACTTGATCGCGTGATCGAGGCGTTTCGGGCCGTCGGGCTTAAGACTGGGCTGATTTCGGAATAAGCTGATTTGTGCAACAAAAAGCCAGCGTTTGTATGATGCAAACGCTGGCTTTTTTTGTTATGTTATGTGAGCTATGAGCCATGAGACTTGAGCTTTGAGCCTTGAGCCTTGAGCTTTGAGCTTTGAGTTTTGAGCCTTGAGCCTTGAGCCTTGAGCCGTAAATGTTAAAACGTTTACATTTGCGTTTACGTTCACGTTTGCGTTTACGACTTACGCGCCAATTATCCAAGTCACGGCTCACGGCTCACGGCTTTCAAAAAGATATTTTCAATTACTGTATACTAGATACACCTAAAGTCCTAGTATGTGTGCAACTGTATTGCAATTTATTTTCTAAAGTGACATTAGAATTATTCAATGCGACTTGAGTTAGGGACAGATCCTGTGATTAATCAAGATATTATGCCCACAACATCTGTGCCGTCAAATGGGCATCCGCCCGATGGCTTGGCGACGATGCGCCCCGCACTCAAGCTCGATCATCGCTTAATGGACAGTTTGCCGCAAGCCATGAGTGTGACCGATGCGCAGGGGCGCTATCGTTATGTCAATCCGGCCTTCGAGGTTTTGCTGGGCTACCCGCGTGAAGCGCTCATTGGGCGGCGCACCTCGTTCGACATCGTTTATCCCCCCGATCTTGAGCGGCTAAAAGAGCTACGGGCGCGGCAAATTCGCGGTGAAAGCAGAGAATATGAAATTCGGGCAGTGCGGGCCGATGGCTGTGTCATTGATGTATTGGTGCAAAATGCGCGTTTGATGCAAGATGATGGCTCGATTGATTTGGTGTTCACCATTACCGATGTCACCGAACGCAACGTGCGTGAGGCAGAACTGCGTCGCCGCAATATGCTGCTTGAGGCGCTTAACCGCACCGCCTTAGCCATCGCATCACAGCAATTTAATCTGAAAGAAGTGCTCGAAACCATCGTGCATCGCGCATTAGAAATGTGCAAGGCCGACAATGGCTTCTTATATTTGGCCGATTTGGACAAACGCGAATTGTTGCCAACGGTGCAGGTCGGTGGCTACGATGCCCCGCAATTTTGGGCCTACAAACCGCGTTATGGGCATGGGCTAAATGGCACAGTATGGGCCACTGGGCAAACCTTCGTCATTGATGACTATCAAACTTGGCCGTATCGAACCACGAATACGTTCGTCAAACATCACGCGACCGTTGGGGTAGCGATGATGCTGGGAAAGCAAGTGCTGGGCATTTTGGGCTTGTCGCACAACGACCCACAACGGCGTTTTAGCAAAGATGAGGTGAAATCGCTCGAACGAATTGCGTCATTGGCGGCGCTGGTGGTCAACAATGCACGGCTATACCAGTCGGTCACCCAAGCCCGCGACCAAGCGGTGAAGGCATCGCGGGCGAAGTCAGATTTTATTGCGGTGATAAGCCACGAATTGCGCACGCCGTTGAATGTGATTTTGGGCATGGCCGAGTTGTTGCTCGACACCCCACTAAGCAGCGATCAGCGCGAATTTGCTGGACTCATTGACACATCGGGCAAATCGTTGCTCGAAATTATTAACGATATTCTGGATTTCTCGAAGGGCGAGTCTGGCAAAATTTCATTGGTGCGCGAGCGCTTCGAACTTAACGCTGCGATCAGCCGTGTGGTGGCGATGCTGATGCCGAAGGCGCACGAGAAAAACCTTAGCTTTGAAACCGTCACTTCGCCCGACGTGCCAGCATTTTTGCTGGGTGATGAAGCCCGCTTGCGTCAAATTTTGGTCAATTTGCTCAATAACGCGATCAAATTTACCGACGTGGGGCGCGTTAGAATGCGTGTTACGCGGGTTGATACGACCCAAGCCGATTGCGAAGCCGCGAATCAAGCCTCGGATGGCGTTTTACCTGCGGCATATACAATTTTGTTACGCTTCGAGATCGCCGATACTGGCATTGGCGTGTCACGTGCAGATCAGCCGAAATTGTTTCAGCCATTTATGCAGGCCGATTATTCGCTTACGCGGCAATATGGCGGCACTGGCTTAGGGCTGGCAATCAGCAAGCAATTGACCGAGTTGATGGACGGCCAAATTGGCATGTGTAGCGACGGTGTGAACGGGCGCGGCTCAACATTTTGGTTTACGGCCAAGTTTGGGCTGCCCAATTAACTTATTCCACCCGCAGCCGCGTCAGTTCGATCTGATCGCCCATAAATTGTTGTCGCGAGTCGTAGGCAACCACTTTCGGAAAACCACGTTTGTCGTCGGGCGTGTAAATCACCATAAGCAACTTATATTCACCCGGCGGGGCGTCTTTGGCGATATCGAGCGTGAGTGTGCGAGGGCGTGCGCCGGCCAAAAGCTCGGCGCGAGGCAGGGTGAGGTCGCGTTGCGCCACTTTGCGGGCCTGATCGTCGAGCAGTTGAATCGAAATATTCTCGTCGTGTTGCAGCAAATTGCGTTTTTCGGGCGCGACGCCCAATGTCACCGTTACCGAATAATTTGCGCCGGGGCGCAGGCGATTTTGTGGCACGCTGTAGTCTTGCAAGATAATGCCATTATCAAAATTCAATAGCGCGGGCGCTATTGAATTTTGGGGCTTGGCTTGCAATTGCACTTGCCCAAATTCGACAAAATCATGGCCGTTTGGCAATTTTAGGCGCTGCCCCGACTCAAAATCATACACCCCAACGCGCCAGCGCAAGGTTTTGGGGGGCGGGGCCAGCAGCGAAATACGCAGCGCATAATGATCGGTCCATCTAAACCCGCTGGCGTGTTCGCTCAGGGCAAGGCTGCCTTGGCCGGGATACATATCGCGTTGGGCCAAAATGACATTATTTTGATCTACCAAATGCACAAAAACGCTGTAATTCTTTGGCGGCACGGCATTTAAACGCCAATTAAATTGGATGATCGCTTCGTCGCCGGGGGCGATATAGGCGGGGCCAGTGCTGGCTTCGCTCAATTCGACGATGCCCCCCGCGTTGCCTGTGCCGAAATTGGCGTTGAGGGTAATGGGCAGGCGTTCGCGCCATTCGTCGGCGGGCTTGGCATAGGTGGGCGCGATGTAAACCAGCGGGGCTGCAATTGCCACCCCCACCAAGGCCGCGCCGCCCAACCACAATGCCACGCGGTGAATGCGTCCTAGCCCATAGGCCATGCCCGCCGCCAAAATGGCGATACAGGGGAACATTAACCGCCCCTGCGAGGCTGGCGTGAGGGTGGTCCAGCGAATTAGGCCGCTAAATGTGAGCGTGAGGAAAAACAGGCACAGCACGATGGCTGGGTTAATTGCGCCCCAGCCGAGCTTGCGGGTGTGTTGAATGGCAGCCCAGATCAGCCCAACGATTGCCAATATGGCAAAGCCATTCAGCAGGTAATAAATCCAAGTGGGCATGATGACGTTGAGTGTGCCAAACACGCCCCAATACGCCCAGATGAAGCCTTCGCGCTCGCTCCACAATTGGGCCAAGGTTGCGGGAGGCACGCGCCGCCCGACCACGTCTAAAAATGCGGTCCAGCCCAATAGGTCGCCATACAAAATCACATTGCGCACAAACCACCAGCCGCTGATCAGCGTGGTGACGGTGGCTAAAATGAGACCCCAACGGACGAGCATTTTGGATTTTAAGGTGAAGTCTTCGATGCGCCACGTGCGCCAATTGACTGTAGTGAAGGCGGCGGCAAGGCCAAATACACCGAGCAAGCCCAACGACGATGATTTGCTCAGCGCACCCAACCCGGTGATGAGGCCAGCGATGGCGGCGTTTTTATCGCTCAGTTTGCCCATTCGCAACAAGCGCAGCGCCCACCACAACCCAATTGTGCTGAAGGTGACCGAGGCGTTGTCGTTGTTGATTGACCCGCTGATAAAGGCGAACATGGGCACGAATGCACTAAAGATCATGCTTGCCAGCCGAAATTGGCTGTATTGGTTCTCGTTTTTACCCCACGATAGTTCGCGAGCGACCAAATAGACGCCAAAGACAGTGAGGGTGGAGAGCAAGACCGAGACGAGACGAGCGACATGCGCGGCGAGGGCGGCGCGGGTCCAGGGGAAGGCTTCGGCGCGGGTGTGCAACATGGCATTGGCGTTGCCGTCGCGGGTGGGCACGCCCATATCGCCTTGCACATTGATGCGGCGAATTTCGCGCCAGTTGCTGCTATCGAATGGGGCGCTGACGAGCGCTGCAAGCGCATAATACAGGGGCGGTTGGCTGCCTTCTTGCCGCCAAGGGGCTTCGGCATCGGTCTGGCCTTTGCGCTGAATGGGCAATCCGCCGCCGGTGGCGAGGTGCTGCACAAACGGGTAATGCCAAAGTTCGTCAGACGCCTCGAACAACGGCGTTGCAACACTGTAAAGGTTGAATAACAAAAAAGATGCGATCAAAATAAGAATGACCGATCTTTTTTCACGAATTTCACGGGTTGAAATATCACTCATGCACAAAATACAGCACAGCCCTGTTCGGGTTTAGGGGTCGCTTGCCTCGCCGCCATCCGCATCATCGCCATAGGATTGCAATCGCTGTTTGATGGCGGTGCGGTCGCGTTCCAAATCGGCGACGCCATTGTTAGCCAGCGCGAGTAATTGCTCTAGCTCATTGCTCAAACGGCGCAAAGCGTCAATTGAATAGGTGTCGGCATCCAATTTCAAGCGATCAGCCTCTTGACGCGCCCGTTCTTCTAAGTTTCGTGCACGATTTTGTGCCACCAACACAATGTTGTGTTGCTCAGTCATCCGCATCACTTCTTCTTCGGCAATCTCGCGGGTGCGGGCGGCTTCGCGGCGGGCATTTTCGAGAATATGGTCACGTTCGGCTTCGAGCGATCGAGAGCGTTTTACCTCTTCGGGGATGGATAGCACCATTTGGTCAATTAGGCTAAAGCAGCGTTTCGCGTCTACGACGCGATATTCAGTGCCGGGCACTTTGCGGCCTTCTAAAATGACGGCTTCTAGCCGTTTGAGCAAGTGTTCAATATCCATATGTCCCCCACACCGATTTTATCACTTGTTGGCTTTTTGACGCAAGGCAGCGGCCACACAAGGCGGCACTAAAGCTGACATATCGCCACCAAGCAAGGTGATTTCACGCACGAGGGTGGCGCTGACAAAATGGTTTGGGGTGTTGGCGAACATGCACACCAACTCAACTTCGGGGACCATCCAGTGGTTGGTTTGGCCCATTTGTAGCTCGAAATCAAAATCAACGCTGTTGCGCAGCCCGCGCACAACCACATTTGCCCCAATATCTCTGGCGAATGTGACGGTGAGTCCACTATAACCCATGACGCGAATTTTGCCTTTATGGTCAATTTTGCTCAAGGCTTCGGTTGTGAGTGCTACCCGTTCTGGGTGGGTAAATAATAATTTTTTATTTGGCAGGTCATAAATCCCCACAACGAGTGATCCCCATAGCCGAAATGCGCGTTCGGCGATATCCAGATGTCCATTGTGCATTGGGTCAAATGTGCCGGGGTAAAGGGCAGTGATAGTCATTAACGATATTTTACGCGCTTTGTGGGGTGCATCGGGCATGTGGCTGGGTAATGTTGGTATGATTGACTTAAATGCTGGCACGTATGTTACGTCACCCAATTACGCTTATTGTTGCCACCGCTTTGGCTGCACATGGCATGTTGCTTCTCAATGATGGCTTGTATTACGACTCGTGGATGCTAGAGACACACGTGCGAAATGGGCGATATGACATTATTTTTCAATGGCAATTAGATCATAGCCGCCCTTTAATTGGCGTTTACTATGTAATTGCAGGCTATTTATTTCAACCAATCTTTTGGCATAAATTTTCTGTTTGGCTTTATCTAATTATCAATTCATGGCTCACCATCAAAATTGCGCAATCTTTTGGTTTGTTGTGGCGTGATTGCATCTTAATCGGTATATTTAGTCTTGTTTACCCAGCCTATCAAGCCTATATTGAGCATTCTGCTAATCCGCAAATTGCCTGTTACACCTCTTTTTTGCTTGCTACATGGTTGGTGTTGCGTGCTGATATTGGACGTTACCGTCTATTAAAGTTAGTTGTGGGGGCAGCTTTATTTTTTATCAGTTTTTCTATTGAATCCCTTATTTCGTTCTATATTGGTTTTCTTGCTCTCTATCTTGCACACAGCTTTATCGTATCATCTAAACTGTCCTTTCGCCAGCGATTAATAAACAAGCTGTGGATATTATTGGGATTAGCTGTCTTGCCGCTGATTTACTATGCTTTAACACGTGGTTTGTTTCCGCCGCAAGCACATTACACCGATTACACCCAACCCAAAATACAAAACTTGTTTGTCGCATATTATTGGCTTTCATTCATCAATAATTCTATTATTAATATATTAATATGGAGTTCAGGGGCATTGACTGGCTTAGGTATTCTTGGGAGCATGTTTGCCTATCCGGTGTTGAGCCAATTTGTCAATATTCAACCTTCAAATACGAATGCGCGTGTGTCTGTCACTGTAGCACAGATGTTAGGGTTTGGTGCATTATTATTTTTTCTGGGTGTGTTGCCATATATTTCTGGCGGACGAGTGCTCATCTTGCATGGAAACGAATCACGTTTTTCAATGTTGATTGGGTTACCAATGGCGATCATGATAACAGCTTTATTTAAATGGGGCTATGAGCGTTTGCCGCAATATACGCATGTTCTTCATATACTTGTGGTGTTGCTAACGAGCGCCTTTATCGCAGCAAATGTCGAAAGCTATATCGGATGGCAAGCGAAGTGGGCGAAAGATCGTTCTTGGATGCTCAATCTAAAACCAATTCAAAATGCACCACCGATTTCAGTGTTTTTACTCGATGATCGGTGGCAATGGTTGGATAACGAAAGAATTGGTCGGTATTTATTAAATGATCGTCGTTTAGACTTTAATCCAATGGTGCAACGCACCCTTAACACCGACAAATACCCCATCGTTGCACCGGTTCAAGCCGATTACACTGATTTTTACAAAGAAGCATTTTTTGTCGGACGCTATGACCCAAATGGCTGTCGTGCAACGTTGACAATTGAGCGTAACCCAGCCGCTGCGCAAATGGGTCAATTTGGCATTGCACGTCGCTATTGGTATTATCGTTTTTTTGCGCCCGATCAAATGAATGCCTTTTTGCGCGATTTAACAGTGGTTACAGTCACGCCAATTTCTGACCCTGCCGCGACGGCGTGCAAATCACCATCATGACCAGTTCACCATTCCCTGTGCATTCAGATGCCCTTCCCCGCCCCGATCGTAAGCAAACCTTGCAAGCATGGCTCGTGTTGCTGATGCTTGGCGCGGCTGCGCACGCCTTTTTGCTCGTCAGCGATGGCCTTGCCTACGATTCATGGCTGATGTATTTTCATCGCCAAGCCGGGCGATTCGACTTGTTTCTCAAGTTTTATACCGAACATCGCATCCCGCATATTGCTTTTTTGCGCTGGTCAATGGGATACGCCCCTAATTTTGCCGTTGCCAACCACTGGCTTGAATTTTTGTCGTTATTTGTCTCATCTGGCCTGATCTATCACATTGGGCGCGCCTGTCAATTGACCCACCGCGACAGCCTTCTGATTGCAATATTTAGCCTCATTTATCCTGCCTACCAAGCCTTGCCAGCCGATGAAGGATTGGTTTACCAATGGGTGTTACCGGTCTTTTTTGCGGGCGCATATTTGGCATTTATTTTGCCCGCCTGCGCGGGGTCACGCCAGTGGGCGATGCGGATTTTGTCGTGGGGATGCTTATTGCTCAGCTTTAACACAGGCTCATTAATGGTATTTTACTATGGCATCTTGGCGCTTGTTGTGCTCAGACGGCTATTCGCCACGCCGCGCACCTTGACAAGTTGGGTGCGACATGCCTTGCCATACCTCGATTATGCGTTGCTGCCCGTCGTGTTTTGGGTGCTTAATCGCGCTGTTTTATTCAGCAAACCGCCCATCTTCAACGCCGAATACAACACCCCCAAACTGGCTTATGTCTTAAACCCAAACGCATGGTTGCGCTTTATCAGCAACGATGTTTTTGGCGTGCTCAATTGGTCGCTGAATTTATTGCCGGTGGGCGTGCTCATGCTGGTCATGCTGGCGCTGGCAAAATTTACCGCCCCCAAAACCGACGCCCCACCCTTGCCATCCCCCGCTCGCATTCGCTGGGCAATGGTGATTTATGGCGCATTTTTGCTTGTGTGCGCCATGTTTCCCTATGTCGCCGTCAACAAAATTGCGCCATTGCACGGCAACGATACTCGTTTCGCCCTGACCATAGGTTATGCCATGAGCCTTATATTGACAGCGCTGCTAAAATGGTTTTTAGATGCCAACGATTTACGGGCGCGGACGATGGGCTGGGCGCTTGGTTTGACGCTCATTTGCGCATTCGTATTCGCAAATATAGACACCAACATTGCATGGCTAGCGCGTTGGGTCAAAATGAACTCAGTGAGCGCCAACTTGGCAGCCATGCCTGCCGCCAAAAATGTTGCCATTGTCGAAATTGACGACCAATTTATGCCGATGAGCACCGAAAATGTAGGCTGGAGCTTGATCGAAAATTACTTTGATTGGACGGGCGTGTTGCAATTGGCTTTAGGCCCCCGCGTAGTGAGCAGCGATCAGCTTGTGCTGGTTGATTTGGGCGACAAAATGACCACGCCCGAAGATCGCGCCTTTATTCGTCAATATTATTTGGTTGACCAATTCGACCCCAAAGGATGTCGTGCCAAATTGACCATTCAACGCGCCCCAGCGGCGGCACAAATGGGCCAATTTGGCATGACTCGTCGCTATTTATATTACCGATATCTTTCACCGTCGGGGCTAACGCCATTTTTGCGTAGTTTATCAACCCTCAATTTGGGGCAATGCGCTTTTTAGTAATTCATCTTACGCACAAGGTAAGTATTTCACCACGAAGCGCACGAAGATCACAAAAGAAAGCAGGCTTTCGGATGCAAATCTTTGAGTTCTTTGTGCACTTCGAGGTAAAAAAGCTGAGCCTTGCGTACCATCAGTTCGTAATGCTTGGTATCTTTAACCTACCGTATTCACCAGCGTCAACGCCCCAAGTGTAATTGTTACCACGTCGCCCGGCGTCAGCGTAAACGACTCATCCGGCACAATGCCAGTGCCGGTCATCAACATAAATCCGTTGGGAAAATCGAGTTCTAGCCGCGTATAGGACGCCAGTTCCTCGAGGTTGCGTTTCATATTGCTGATCGAGGTATCGCCGCTGAAACACACAGCCCCGCCGCGTTCGATCTCGATATGAACTGGCAGCGCCCGCATCGCATCGGCGGGGGCCAATTGAATCGCCGGGCCGATGGCGGCTGAGCCGTTATACATCTTGGCTTGCGGCAAATAGAGCGCGTTACTGCCCTCGATATCGCGTGACGAAACGTCGTTGCCGACGGTGTAACCTACAATCTCGCCATGTGCATTCACCACCAGCGTCAGTTCCGGCTCTGGCACATTCCACGTGCTGTCTTTGCGAATGCGAATATGCGCCTGATGCCCGACGGCACGCCACCCAATCGTTTTCATAAACAATTCGGGGCGCTCAGCCACATAAACTTTGTCATAAATACTGGCATTGCCCGATTCAGCCATGCGAGCATCGCGGCTACGCAGATAAGTCACGCCGCTGGCCCATACTTCTTGCCCCGCGTCAATTGGCGCGAGCACCGCCCCACTCGCGCTCTCGTCGCTTTGGCAACTGCTGACATACGCCAACAATTGTGCGCCAGCCACTTGTAAGGCAGCGCTTAAGGTAAAGCCAGAATTAAGCCATTTGCCGTTGGCAGCCCAGCGGGGGCCTTGTGATGTTTGATGTTTTGTCAATTGCATTCGTCTATTGTATACCCTTAACTTGTTTTTTGTTATCATGTTTAATAAAAAGCTATACTTAGGCATGAATGATCTATAAAACTATCCTTGCAACACGCTGTGAATTCTAAGAAATATTAGCAATAGGTTAATCAGTTTTACATTACCTTTTTTCCTATGAAATCAAAACTACTTCAATCTACCGCCGCCGGTCTTTTCACCTTCACCCTAGCCACCTCTCTCGCTGCTTCGCCTTCAAATGCCGCATCGCGCCTCAATGTGCCCAGCACGCCAAATGCTGCCGACCAACACAGCGGGGCAAATGCGCCCACTGGCTTAGTGGCCTTGGTGCAAGAAATTGCCAACGTGCCCGCCAACGATGTGGTCTTTGACAGCGCACGCAACTTCTTATATGCCTCGGTTGGCCCTAGCGCCGGCGCTTCGGCAAACTCGATTCTCGCCATCAATGTGCCGGCTGGCACAGTGGCAGCGAGTATTCCGATGGGGTCTTTGCCCAACAAATTAGCTATTTCGGGCGATAACCAATTTCTGTATGTCGGTCTCGATGAAGCCGCTACTGTGCGCCGCATTGATCTAAATACGCGCCTAACCAATATCGAATTTCCCATTACCCTGAGTGGCGAGTGTGGGCGCACTCGCGCTGGCGATCTAAAAGTGCCGCCCAACCAACCCAACAGCGTGGCGGTCGTAGCGACGGCGTTTTGTGCTGCCGGTCAATCATCGCCGCGTTATCAAGGCACGTGGGTATTCGATGATGGCGAACGCCGCGTGGTCGCCACCGCGCCCGAAGCCGTCCCCAACGACGTTTCGTTGCAATTTGGCAGCAGCGCCGATACACTTTACGAATATAGCCTAGGCCGTTTGCGTAAATTGTCAATTACACCTGCTGGTGTTTATCTGCACAGCGATTTGTCAACTGTTGCCAATATTGGCGACGAATTTCCCACCCGCTACGTGGCCTATGATGGCCGCGCTTTATACATGACTAATGGTGTGGTTATTAATGCTGAAACCAGTGCGCGATCCGGCAAATATAACCTGACAAAAGACGAATTTTCGCAAGTGCGTTCGGGCGAAATTGTTATGGTGCATTCGGCAGCAAACCGCGTCATAATCGTGCGCGGTGGCATTTATTCGGGCGGCACAGAAAAATCGCCCCCGTCGGTGCAAGTGATGAGCATCGGCGACTATGCTAATCGCCAAGATTTGCCGGTGCTGACCGCATTTACCAACCCCAGCCGCGTGGTCGAAATTTCGCCCGGTGTGTATGCGTTCCGCACAAACGAATCAAAGCTGTATTTTCTGCGCATTTTCTCGCCCATGACGCCCATCGCCGATGCCGGCCCCGATGTTAGCCTTGGCTCTTTGGCGCAAGTGACCTTAAACGGCAACGTCACCATTGACCCAAATGCACAAGTGCTGAGCTACCAATGGCGACAAGTGGGCGGCCCAACGGTCAATTTGAATGGTGCGAGCACCTTAAGGCCCACATTTATCCCACTGCAAACAGGTATTTATCAGTTTGAATTTGTGGTGCGTGATTCATTTGGGCAAACCAGCGCACCCGATATGGTCACGATCAGCATTGCGCCGCCATCGAAGGTATATTTGTCGGCCCTGCTTAGCAATTGGGTCGTGCCAAATTGTGATGTGAGCACGTTGAGCGAATTTAACGCGCCAGACATGCACTGGCTGATTGGTCGCACCGGCAATGTTGGTTTTGACTTGAACAATAGTGTCTATCAACTGAATGCGCTGCAATCCGATGTTGCGTTTTCGTTTGCGGCGGCCTCGTTTGGCGTGCCCATCAGCAGCACGGTTTCGGTCGAGGCATGGTCGAATCCAGATCGCTCGACGGCAGCGGTGGGCTTGGCCTTTGGTGTCAAACCGACCATTGTGGATGGTAAAGTGCAGCCCGAAAGCTGGTATGCGTTGTTGATCAACCCGCTTGGGCAAGAATATCGAATTGAGCGCTGGTTCCCAAATGCACCAAGTGGCGTTTTGATCTCCTCTGGTCAACATCCAAATATTGCGCCCAACCCAACCACCCCGCAAAAATTAGAGGTGCGTTATGGCAACGGTCGTGCGATTATGCTGGTTAATGGCTTTGTCGTGTCGTCACAACCCATCGAAAACTTCACCACACGCACCTTGGTCGGCGTGATGGCGGTCAACAACCGCAACAACTCCATTGCCTATTTCGACAATTTCCGCATTACAGCCAACGCTGGTTGTGTCACCGATACCCTGCTTGACACCAACGGCGCGATACACCCGTAGAAGAATGGGTGAATGAGTGAATGGGTGATTGGTTGATTGGTTGATTAGTTGATTAGTTGAATAAGAGATTTTTTAACCTTCAACCAACCAATCAACCATTTAACCAATCAACCAT
>JAHBAL020000014.1 GCA_018500105.2 Anaerolineae bacterium | reverse complement strand
AGATGTGTATAAGAGACAGGTGCCGAGGAAGTTGAGCACCGATTTCCAATTTGCGCCCAAAATGCTGCCAGCCAAGGTGAGGGCCAAATTCCATAGCGATGTGCCGATGGAAGTGAATAGCAAGAACCGCGCAAAATTCATGCGGCGCATGCCCGCCGGAATCGAGATGAGGCTGCGGATGAGGGGGATTAAGCGCCCGAAAAAGACCACCGCCTCGCCGCGTCGCATAAAGAAGGTGAGGGCGATATTGAGTTCGGTTTCGCTAATGGTCAGCCATTTGCCCCAACGACGCACAAAGCGGCGAATGATGGCTTCGTCGGCCCATACGCCGATGTAATACAGGGCAATTGCGCCCAGCACCGCGCCGATGGTTCCAGACACCATGACCAGCGTAAAATCCAATTTGCCCTGCGCTGCCAAAAAGCCCGCGAAAGGCATGACTAGCTCGGATGGAATGGGCGGGAAGAGATTTTCGATGAGCATGACCAGCGCAATGCCGGGATAGCCAAGCGTGAGCACAATGCTCTCGATGACGAGGGCGACCCAAGTCGCAATTTGGTTTAACATAGACAGGTATACAGGGTTACGAAATTTGGCCGATTTTATATTCTTATTCATAGCGCAATTAAGCCTATTTTCAGCTTTGCTGGCGTAAATGGGGCTATGGGCGGACAACAATCGTCAGAAATATGGACGCGGTAGAATTGCAAAATGCCAATTTATGACACCCTAAAAACCTTGTTCGAACAAAATTTGTGGGCCAATATGCGTTTGTTTGCGATGTGCGCCGAACTGAGTGAGACACAATTGGACACCAACTTAGTGGGTGGCTATGGCTCTATTCGTGACACCTTGCAGCATATTGTGACTTCAGAGCGCTCGTATTTGCATCGCATCCAAACTGGTCAGCCCTATCCGCGCCCACCTGAACCCCCAAAAATGTCGCTCGGCGAAATGTTGACTGCCATTCGCGCCAGTGGCGAGGGCTTGGTTGCGGCTGCGCCTTTGGCAAATGGCGATCAGCGCGTCATAGTGGATTGGCAAGGCACGCCGCGCCCTGTGCCCATCGCCATTTTTTTCACCCAAGCCATCAACCATGCCACCGAACACCGCGCCCACATCATGACGACGCTGACACAACTGGGCATTCAGCCGCCTTATCTCGACGGCTGGCGTTACTTTGAGGCGTGCGAGCATGAAGCATAGCCAAAGGACTTACGTAAGATTTGATTTTTACCACAAAGCACACAAAGCACTCAAAGATTTTACGATGGAAATCTTCGAGTGCTTTGTGCTCTTTGTGGTGAAATATTTTAATGTGCTTAAATCCTAGCCAAGTTGGGCACGGTATGCCGTGCCCCTACAGGATTACACTGGCGTTGGCGCGTTGGGGCGAATAAGGCCGCTCGTTTTGAGATCAGCCCACAGTGCGGGCGGGATGGGGTGCGTGCAACCGGCAACGGTTTCGACAAATTCGTGCGCCGATTGCGCCCCAAAAATCACCCGTGTGACGGCGGGGTGGGCGAGTGGAAATTGGGCCGCCACCACGCGCAGCGGCACGGCATAGTTGGCGCATACCGCCTCTAATTGCCGCACCCGCGCCAAAATGCGCTCTGGCGCGTTGACATACATGTATTTGGCATTTGGCCCAGCGCCGGTGGCTAAAATGCCGCTGTTATAAGTGCCGCCTAGCCAAATTTTGATGCCGCGTTGCTGGCATATGGCTAAAAAGTCGAGCGAGTGTTGTTGCAGCAACGAATAGCGCCCAGCCAGCAAAAAGCAATCGAAATCGCCACAGTCGGCGAAATCATGCAGCATTTCAAATTGGTTCATGCCCGCGCCGATCATTTTGACTACCCCTTGGGCGCGTAATTCGGCCAGAACGGGGTAGGCTTCGTGAATGGCCGCGCCGAAATTGAGGTCGGGATCGTGGATGAGCAATGAGTCCACGTGATCGAGTTTGAGGCGGGTGAGGCTGGCGTCAATGCTGCGCAACACGCCATCGCGCGAATAATCGAAGCTGACGCTGCCGTCGGGCTGCACCAAGCGCCCGACCTTGGTTTGCAGAAAATAGCGGTGGCGCGGGACGCCACGCAAGGCCATGCCCAGCCGAATTTCGCTGAGGCCCGCGCCATACAGCGGGGCGGTGTCGAGAAAAGTCACGCCTTGCGCCAGTGCGCTTTCGATCATCGCCACCGATTCGGCATCGCTGATCGGACGGAACATATTGCCCATCGGGGCTGTGCCCAAACCCAGTTTTGTGGTAATTGCCATTCTCTTTAATGATGAATGATGAATGATGAGTTATGAATTATGGGTGATGAGCAAGTTCATCATTCATAACTCATATCTGTTTTTTGTATTGCACAAAGTCAACGCTGTGCCCGCTTTTGCGCGAGGTTTCGGCGGCAAAGGCGAGCAGGTGGCTTTCGAGCGAGGCGCGGGCGGTGGTTTGGCGATGCGAGGGGCGGCCTTGCACCGCCGCCAAGAAATCGCGCACAAGGCCATGATCGCCGCCGCCATGCCCAGAGCTGGCAGGCGGCGGCACGATGATTTCCTCTTTTACATCGTGATACATGCCGCCATGCTCGCAAATGCGAATGTGCTGGGCTTGGTCATAGCCAAATTCGGCGTAGAGGGTGGCCTTTGTGCCATCCCAACGCATGGTGCGATTTTCGCGGTCAGAATGCCCGTGCATGGTGAAGGTGCAAGGCACGCCATTCTCAAATTCCATCGCAATAACTTGGCGGTCTACCACGTCGTTGCCACAACGGTAAACGCAGCGCCCGTAGCGGCTGGTCTTGAGCTTTTCCCAGCGTGATTGCGGCGTATTGCCGCCGTCGAGTGCGTTGAGCATGAAGTCGCCGGGCGAAAAGCTGTATTCGCTTGGCACGGGGCCAGCCGGATTGGCCGATTCGGCATTGTAAATGCGTGGGGCGTAATGGATGCAGGTGGCGGCGGCAGGGCACACCTGCGCGTCATCGCCTTGGCAGCGCAGCGGGGCGTTGGCTGGCGCAAATTGGGGGCGGAAATGGTAAAGCGAGCCGTACGAGGTCAATTTTGTCACGCTTTGCCCCATAATCCACAGCAAAATATCGAGATCGTGGCAGCATTTCGCCAAAATCATCGGGTTCGAGTCGGCCTCGATGCCCCAATTGCCGCGCACAAAGCTATGCGCCATGTGATACCACGCCACATTTTCGCGGTGGTCAATGCTGATAATATCGCCCAACCGACCAGACCGAATGATATCGTAGAGGGTGCTGAAGAAATTGGTATAGCGCAGCACATGGCAAATTTGCAAGGTGCGCCCCAGTCGCTCGGCTGTTTCGACCAACAAGGCGCAATCGGCGGGCGAGGTCGCCATCGGCTTTTCGAGCAACACATCGTAGCCGGCTTGCAAGGCCGCGATGGTTGGGCCGACGTGCATGTTGTCTTGGGTGGTAATGAAGGCGACTTGGGCCAATTGGGGCCGCGCCAGCGCCGCCTCCCACGATTCAAATTGCAGATCGGGCGCGATGTCGTGCGCGGTCGAGATGCGGGCACGGCGTGGCGCATCGGGTTCGGCGACGGCGACAATGTCCAATTCGTTGGGGTGGGCCATGCCGTAGCTGCCATAGGCATTCGCACCTCGGTTTCCTGCGCCCAATACTAGGGCTGTAATTGCACTCATGATTAATGATTAGGGGTTAATGGTTAATGGCTAATGATGAATGATGAGTGATGAGTAACGAGTAACGAGTAACGAGTAATGAGTAACGAGTAACGAGAAGAAAATACTTATTACTATTCATCACTCATCACTCATCACTCATTACTCATTATTCACTAATCATTGACCATTAACCATTAATTATGCGGGTTATCTGAAATTAAATTCTTCGAAGTGGATGTGGTTGGCGGGTAAGCCGAGCGCCTTAAATTTGGCGGCAAAGCTCATGGTCATGGCGAGCGGGCCGCACAAATAGACGTGTTTGGTGTGTATATCGCCGCATTGGGCCGCGATTTTGTCGCTGCTTAGGCTGCCGTCGGTAGAGGAGACATTGAGCGTGGCGCGAAAACGCGGGTGTTGGGCCGCCGCTTGGGCAAATTCATCCCAAAATAGCGCATCGGCAGGGGCGCGCACGGTGTAAAAAAAGTGAATGTCGTTTGCTAATCCCGCTTTCTCGGTTTGGGCTGTCTCAAAATCGCGCATCCAGCTTAAAAACGGGGTGACGCCGATGCCGCCCGCGATCCAAATTTGCCCGCCTTGTGCCAGCGTGTCTTTATAGTTCATGCGTCCATATGGCCCCTCGACTTTGGCGACCATCCCCGCTTGCGCGGCTTTGTGCAGATGTTTGGTCCAATCGCCACCAGCTTTGATCGAAAATCGCAGGGTCGGCTCGGGCGGGGCGCTGCTGATGGTGAAGGGGTGCGATTCGCCTACCCCTTTGGCGGCGGGGGAGCGAATGAAGGCAAATTGCCCGGCGCGACGGCTCATTGTGCGTCCTTCTGGCGCGAGCGTTAGCTCAAGCGTTGAGGGGTTGAGGGCCTTGGCGGTGGCGACGCGATAGGCGTAGGGGCGTTGTAGCCAAGGCTGCACCAGCTCGCGGTAAACATAGGCCACGATGCCGATATTGGTCATGATTTTCCAATACATTGCCGGAATTGGCGCGTCAATGAGCAGTGTGTTGACGTTGGTGGCGTGCAAGTTGCCGATGATGAAAAACAAGCCGATCAGTTTGTGCGTCCATTTCCATTGGTGATAGCCTAATTGAAAATAGCTGCCCAGGGTTGGGATGCGTGGGGCGAGGCTGAGAAAGCCCAAGATCAAAATGCCGCTGAGCGCCGCGATGCCCAATTGCACGCCAAAAGGCGATGACTTGAAGGGCAGCACCAGAATGTAATGCAAAATGAGCATGGTGACAGCCAGCAAGGCCAGCACCTTGTGGGTGCGATACATTTTGTCTAGCCCGTTGAAAAGCGGCTCTAGCCAACGCAGCCGCAACGAGAGCACAATGGCGCAGGTCATCAGGGCCATCGCCGTCGTCGAGCATAGCTCGGCCCACATGCGTTGTTGCCCATCCGCCAGCCAGCGCATTGGCGGGGGCGGAAACAGCATCCATAGTAACGGGTTTAGCAAAATAATGAGTAGAATGGCGAGATTGCCGAGATGATTTTTGAGCATGCGTTTTGTAAATTATATACAGATAAAAAGCGTAGCAATGCCACCCTCGCACAAGGCTGTTCAAAAGTCGAAAACCTTCTTCTGTAAAAACAGCCCGATAGGGCTTCGCTACTAAGGGCGGCGGGTTTACCCCCGCCCATCGTTGCTCAATAGGCGCGTTCGCCGGAGGGTAAACCCGTCCGGCTGATCA
>JAHBAL020000017.1 GCA_018500105.2 Anaerolineae bacterium | reverse complement strand
TCACCCATTCACCCATTCACCCATTCACCCATTCACTCATTCAACCATTCACTCATTCACTCATTGCCTGTATTCTCGCAGCTTGGGAAATTTGACGGCGACCCAAAGGGTGAGCAGCACGGTAATGATGCCGCCGCTAACGATGGAGGCAGGCACACCGAACACGGCAGCGACAGCCCCCGCCTCAAGCTCGCCGAGTTGTGGCCCACCCTGAAAAAACATCATATTGACGCCCACCATGCGCCCGCGCATGTGGTCGGGCGTGAGCAATTGGCGCACTGTGCCGCGAATGACGGTCGAAACGGCATCGGCGGCGCCGGTCATGGCGTAAAAAATGTAGGCCAAAACCACATCGCGGGTTAGCCCAAATAGCGCTGTCGCCAGCCCATACACGATTACCGCCCCAAGCAACACTTGGCCTTGGCGCTGAATACTGCCGCGATACGACACAATTGTACCTGCGATTAACGCCCCGACGGCTTGCCCTGTCGCCAAAATGCCGAAGCCACGCGCCCCCAAGCCCAAATATTGCCCCGCCATGATCGGCAGCATGGTTTGCGCCGATGAAAAGAAGGTGGCGAAAAAGTCGAGCAGCATGGTGCTGAAAATGATGCGCTCGTTGCGCACAAATCGAAAACCGTCGGCCATGGCGCTGAGCGAAACGCGGCTGGTTGCGCCCTTTTCAACCTTGCGATATTTCATAATCAGCACGGCAAAAATGACCGCTAAAAACGAGATGGCGTTAAAAACATAAGCGGCTTCGGCGCCCAATTCAGCCACAATCAGCCCGCCCAAAGCTGGGCCGCCAATTTGCCCGACGTTCATGACCATGCTGCCCAAACTGAGCGCATTGGTCAAATCTTGACGCGGCACAAGATTGGGGATGAGCGCCTGCCGCGCTGGTGCGCCGAATGCGTTGGTGGCCGCAATGCCCGACGTGACCAAGTAGATGAGCAGCAAGTTGTGCCCAGCCGTAAATGACAAAATGGCAAGGAAAATAGATAACCCCCCGGCGATAAAAGACGAGGCGATCAAGATTTTGCGGCGGTCAAAGGCATCGGCGACCGCGCCGCCAAGCAAGGCAAAGAAAACAATCGGCACAATCCGCGCCAAACCGATGCCCCCCAGCCCTAATGCGGCCTCGCCTAGTTCGTAGGTTTGCCCAAACAAGGTTAGCTTGACCGTTTCATGTTTGAGCAATTCGAAAATTTGCCAATGAATTGCCGTGTTTTGCACTGCGTTGCCCAATACCGAAATCATTGAGCCAATCCATAGCCAGCGAAAATCGGCATGTTGCAACGCCGCAAAACGAGGTTTTTTTTGCATGATGGGTAAAATGAGTAACGAGTAACGAGTAACAAGTAATCCTGATTCACTTACTACTCGTTACTCGTTACTCATTGCTCATTAGAACGTGACCATCGCCTTAATCACGCCGGTTTCGGGCTTGACCCAAGTGGCGAATGGCGCGATCATGTCATCGCATTGGGCGCGATGGGTGATCCATGCGTCGGTATTAATTTGCCTGCGCTCGATCAGGTCAATGGTGCGGCGAAATTCGCGGGCGGTAGCGTTGCGGCTGCCCATCAATGTGATCTCGCGGCGGTGCAGATGCGGGTCGCTAAAGCTGATTTCGCCCTGCACCAGCCCGACATACACCAATTTGCCGCCATGCGCCACATACTCAAACGCCGACATCATCGAGCGGGCATTGCCGGTGGCGTCAAAGACGAGGGTGGGCAATTCGCCGTTGGTGATGTCTTGCAGGGCCTGCAATGGGTTTTGGTCGGCCTGAACCAAATGCTGTAGCCCATATTGACGTTGGCAAAAGGCCAAGCGTTGCGGATTAATATCCATCACGATCAACTTGCTGGGCGCGACAGCAAGCCGCGCAAATTCGAGCACCGAAAGGCCGATTGGCCCAGCGCCAATGACCAGCACAAATTCATCGCTTTGGCTGCCCTCGACCCCAGAGCGATGCACCGCGTGTGCGCCGATGCACAAGGTTTCAACCAAGGCCAGTTGTTCGAGTGTCAATAGGCTCGATTTGTGCAATTTTGGCAGCGGCAAGGTGATATATTCGCGCATCCCGCCATCGGTATGCACGCCAAGACATTGCAAACTGGTGCAGCAGTTGCTTTTGCCGTGACGACAGGCGATACATTTGCCACACGTGAGATATGGTTCAACCGAGCAGCGGTCGCCGGGCTGAATGCCTTGCGGGTTTGGCGCGTCGTTGGCAAGGTTGACCGCCATCACCTCAACCCCCAATTCGTGACCCAGGATGCGAGGGTAGCTAAAAAAAGGTTGCCGCCCCGCATAGCCGTGCAGATCGGTTCCGCACACGCCCACCCGATGCACTCGCACCAACGCATGACCGGGCGGTGGCTCGGTTGGCGCTGGGGTGTCGGTCAATTTGAATTTAAAGGGTTCCTCAAGGACAATGGTCTTCATGATTTTAGATTTTGGATTTTGGATTTTAGATTTGGCATTCACGACGTCGCTCTTTACGAAAATCCAAAATCTAAATTTTGTTAACTGGCGTAATCGGCGGTTTGCCGCTTAGCACCGCAATGGCATTGCGGGCGGCGAGGGTCGCCATTGCCAAGCGCGTGGGGAGAGTGGCGCTGGCAACATGCGGCGTGCCGACAAAATTATCGAGTGTGAAGAGCGGGTTGCTGGCGGGCGTTGGCTCTACCTCATACACGTCCGAGCCAGCCGCCCAAGGCCGTCCAGCTTTTAATGCCTCATAAAGCGCCTTTTCTTGCATCACTGCGCCGCGTGCAATGTTGATAAACACGGCAGTGTCTTTCATCAGCGCAAATTCGCGTGCGCCAAACATGCCGCGTGTTTCAGACGTAAGCGGGGCCGACATTACCACAAAATCGGCTTCGCGCAATAGGTCATCGAGGGCGCGATATTGCGCTCCCAGCGATGCCTCTAGCTCTGGGCTGGGGCGACGATTGTGATACAAAATCGGCATATTGAACCCTTTGCCGCGTCGGGCAATGGCGCTGCCGATGCGCCCCGCCCCGACCACGCCCAAGGTGGCGCCGTGCACGTCTTGGCCCAATTGAAAGAATGGATGCCACATGCCCCAGCGGTTTTCTTGAATGAGCTTGTGGCCCGACACTACACGCCGCGCCGTTGCCATGAGCAATGCCCACGCTGCATCTGCGGTAGCTTCAGTCAGCACATCGGGCGTATTGGTAATTTGCACACCACGCGCCGTGCAGGCTGGCACGTCCACATTGTCGTAGCCCACTGCCATTTGCGCCACTACTTTGCAGCGCGGGGCTGCGTTCAAAAATTCGAGGTCAATTTTTTCGCTGACGCTTTGGGTGATGACGGCGTCGGATTGCGCTGCTTCGGCTAAAAATACATCACGCGGGCAAGGCTCAAGCGCGTTCCAATAGCCATAGTCGCAGTGTTCGGCGATCAAATCCACCGCCGCTTGTGGGATGCGCCGCCCGATATAGATACGTTTTTTCATTGGGTGAATGGGAGAGTGAGTGAATGAGTGAACGAGTGAATGACTAAATGGGAAAGATGAGATTTTTATTATTTATACTTCATTCACTCATCCACACATTCAGTCATTCACTCATTTCCTTACTTGCGTATTTCCCCGTTATAAACGTCTGCGTTGACGGGGGTGGGCAGGCGCTCGCCGCGCACACCGGCGATGAGGTTATTTGCAGCCATCATCGCCATCTTGCCGCGCGTGGCGACCGAGGCGCTGGCGATGTGTGGCACGACCAAGCAGTTGGGCAGCGACATGAGCGGATGGCTGACCGGCAGCGGCTCTGGGTCGGTGACATCGAGGCCAGCCGCCCAAATTGTGCCTGACTTGAGCGCCTCATACAACGCCATGTGGTCTACCACCGGCCCACGCGCCGTGTTGATGAGAATCGCCGTGCGTTTCATCTTGGCGAAGGTGGCGGCGTTGAACATATAGCGGGTAGACGGGTTGAGATCGGTGTGAATGGAGATGAAATCGGATTGCGCCAAAATAGTGTCAATATCTGAATACACCACGCCCATGCTTTGCTCCAAATCTTCGCGGCGATAAACATCGTGATACAGCACTTTCATGTCGAAGCCGCTGGCGCGTTTTGCCATGCCTTGCCCGATGCGCCCAAACCCAATAATGCCGAGCGTGGCCTTGTGAATGTCTTGTCCCATCAACAGCATCGGCCCCCAAGTTTTCCATTTGTCGGCACGCACATAATCCACGCCTTCAGAAATACGGCGAGCGGTTGACATAAGCAAGGTGAAGGCGATGTCGGCGGTGGTGTCGGTCAGCACGCCGGGAGTATTGCCAATGGGCAGGCCACGCGCGGTAGCAGATTTGATATCAATGTTGTCGAAGCCAACGGCGAAGTTTGACACCACGCGAATTTGTGGGTTGGCATCCATCAGTTCGGCGTCAATTTTGTCGGTGAGCAATGACAACACGCCGACTTTATCCTTGATCTTTTCTAACAACACTTCTCGCGGCGGGGGCAATTCGTGCTCCCACAACTCCATGTCGCAGGCCTCGCGCACAAGGTTTAGCCCTTCGTCAGGGATGATACGGGTAACAAAAACTTGGGGTTTGTTGGTCATATTTATGATTTCCTTATATTGTTTTAAGAGGCTCAATTCTATACCCAATATGGGAATTACTGTCATGTGGAAATAAAAGACAAGGCTGTTCAAAAGTCAGCACGCCACTTAACCCGTCATCTCCGCGAACGCGGAGATCCACAACGTGTCAGGGCAAAATTGCGGCAAACCAGCCAATCTATGCCTGTCTGGTTCTAGATTCCCGCTTTCGCGGGAATGACGAGGCGACTTTTGAACAGCCTTGGTAATGTGGAAATAAAAGATATCCAAATTGAGGCGCAGAAAGCCCTTGACAAATTGAGCAATCTTGACTAAGATATGCCCAGTAAATTTCATGCGCGTTTTTGCATATTTTAGCTATTTTGGGTTTAACTACTTTACAAGGTGTAAAGCGAGTTTACTTTTAGCTAACTAAGCAACGGCAAGCGAAAGACATATTCAGACGCAAGCAAGTTTAACGAGGGTGCGGAGTAATCTCCACACCCTCGTTTTATTTTGTCTGTTGCTCATGTCCACTCATAAAAACGCGCATTAAATGAAAAGAACAAATCAACAAAACCAAAAGAGACAAAAGGAAGAAACAAAAGACATGGTTATTACAATGAAAGCCCATGCTGGGCAAGATGCGTTTGATGCGGTAGTGGCGCGTGTGCAAAAAATTGGCCTCACGCCGCACATGATCGTCGGCGAAGAACGCACCGTGATTGCAGTGGTGGGTGACGAGCGCCCCGTAGACCAAGAAATTTTTGAGAGCATGGTCGGGGTGGATACGGTTCATGCCATTTTGAAGCCGTTTAAGTTGGCCAGCCGCGATTTCAAGAAAGAAGACAGCGCCGTCAATATTGGCACGAACGGGCACACGGTGAAGGTAGGCGGCAATGGACATATCACGATTATGGCCGGGCCATGCTCGGTCGAGAGCCGCGAAAGCATTTTGGAATGCGCCCATATGGTCAAAGAAATTGGCGCACACGCCTTGCGGGGCGGGGCATTCAAGCCGCGCTCGTCGCCTTATTCATTTCAGGGGCATGGCGAAAAGGGCTTGCAGTGGTTGGCCGAGGCGCGTGAGCAAACCGGCTTGCCGATTGTGACCGAGGTGATGGCCCCTGAGCAAGTGGACTTGGTGTGCCGCTATGCCGATGTGCTGCAAATTGGCGCACGCAATATGCAAAATTTCCCGCTGCTAAACGCGGTCGGGGCGGTAAATAAGCCAGTGTTGCTCAAGCGTGGGCTGAGTGCCACGATGGAAGAATTGCTGATGGCGGCTGAATACATCATGGCGGGTGGTAATTACAATGTGATGTTGTGTGAGCGCGGCATTCGCACGTTTGAGAAATACACCCGCAACACGCTCGACATCAACGCCGTGCCGGTGCTCAAGCAATTGAGCCATTTGCCGATGGTGGTTGACCCCAGCCACGCCACCGGCAAGAGTGATTATGTGCTTTCAGCCACCCGCGCCGCCGTCGCCGCCGGGGCCGATGCCATTATCCTTGAGGTGCACCCTGACCCCAAGAACGCCATGTCGGACGGCGCTCAAACGCTAAACCCCAAGCAATTCGCCGAGCTAATGCACCAAACCCGCCGCATTGCCGAAGCAATTGACAAAAAAATTTAAAATGGAAAATGAAAAATGGAAAATTAGATTCTGACTATTTAATTTTCCATTTTCCATTTTAAATTCTAAATTTCTATGGTGTTGGTTCAACCTGCAACCCAAAATGATGTGCCCGCATTGGCGGCGCTGAACGCACATGTGCATCAGTTACATGCGGAGGCTGAGCCTTGGTTTTTTAAGCCGCCTGTTGGCACCGATTATTTTGCTGCACGTGAGCAAGACTTTCGGGCGATGCTGACGGATTCGGCTCAGACGATTTGGGTGGCACGGATAGCAAAGGCAGACGCTGTGATCGGTTATCTATGGGCGCAGCGTCGTGATTCATTCGAAAGTGCAGAATTATTTGCGTGCAAACGCCTATATATCAACCACATTTCGGTGCATCCCGATTATTTTCGCCAAGGGGTTGGCGAGGCGTTAATGGCGGCAGCAAAGGCTTTGGCAAGGCAGCAAGGGGCCAATATGGCGCTGGGGGTTCACGCCTTTAACACCCGCGCCCAGCGTTTTTTTGCCAAGCAAGGCTTTGCGCCGTTGATTCATACGATGTGGTTGGCGAATAGCGAATAGCGATGGGTCATGGGCGTTGAGCTTTGCCGATACTTACGAATACATGACACCTTTCGCCCCCAACATCCGCCTTACCTCATGCACCAACTGCCCAAAAGCGGGCGTGGCCGACAGCCCCCAATGACGCGGGCGTGGCAAATTGACGGCGACCTCGCCAAGCACTTGACCCGGGCGCGATGAACAAACAACGACGCGGTCAGCCAGAAAAACGGCCTCGTGCAGGCTATGCGTCACCAGCACCACGCTGATCTTGAGTGTGCGCCAAATGTGTTCGAGCGATTCGGTCAGACGTTCGCGGGTCAGGGCATCCAGTGCGCCAAAGGGTTCATCCAGCAGCAAGATGGGCGGCTGGGTGATGAGCGCCCGTGCCAGCGCCACCCGTTGCGCCATCCCGCCGCTCAGTTCACGCGGGTAGGCCCGCTCGAAGCCCGTCAACCCAACCAGCGAGATGAAGGATTGAAGATCAACGCCCTCATTCGTAATTCCCGTTCCCAATTCAAGCGGCAGACGAATATTTTCTTCGACCGTGCGCCAAGGCAATAGGGCTGAATCTTGAAATTGCAGGCTGATGGCTGGGTTGGGCTGCTGCAATGGCTGCCCATCCAGCCGCACCTGCCCATGCGTTGGGCGCAGCAAGCCCGCCATCACACGCAACAAGGTGCTTTTGCCGCACCCGCTCGGCCCGATAATGGCGACAAATTCGCCGCGCTCGACATGCAGCGAAAATTGCCGCAGGGCATGCGTGCCGTTTGGATAAGTGACGAAAATGCCGTCGGCGCTCAACATAAAAATTTAGAATTTAAAATTTAAAATGGAAAATTGGGAACGCCGTCATCTTGACGGCTTCTTTAAATTGCAACTTAAGCACATCCAACGCCCATGCCCCCAATTTTAAATTTTCCATTTTAAATTTTAAATTTCCCCAGCTTGTTTACGGCAAAAACTCGTTGGTGAAATAGTCCTTCACATCCAGCTTTTGCTTAATCTGCCCCATCGAAAGCAAGGTATCTTGGGTGGCCTCCCACGCCTTGGGCAGCGATTCGCCCATCTTGGCCCCGTTAAGCGTCTTCATATTGTCAATGGTGGCAAGCAAGACCTTCTTTTGAATCGGATCATCGGCTTTCAAGCCCTCGACATATTTGGTGGTAATTTGCATGGCCTCGTCTGGCTTGTTGATGGTATCTTGCAGCCCGCGCAACATCGCCTTGGCCATACCGCGAATGAGCGCCGGATTCTCTTTGATGAGTTTGTCGCTCGTCATCAGCCCATTCGCCACCATCTCGACGTGATCGCCCACCGCGATCACGTTAACCGGCACGCCTTTGTCGGCCAGCACAATCGGCTCATTGACGCTGTAACCCACCACCGCGTCAACTTTCTCTTGTTGCAGCGCCGCCACTTGGGTAAAGCCAATTTCTTGCTGATTAAAATCCTTCTCGCTCAATCCGTTGGCATTGAGCAAGGCCCGCCAGCCGACATAATTGGCGCCAAAGAAGCCGGGCAAACCCACTTTTTTGCCTTTCAAATCGGCCAATTTGGTAATATTGAGTTTGGCAGGCGTAATGACGGCGATGGGAAATTTGCGATACCATTGTGCAAAATATTTGACCGGCAAGCCATTGGCCCGCGCCAACACCACTTGTTCGCCACTCACGACGGCAAAGGGCAATTCGCCCGCCGCCACCAATTTCACGCCATCGGTCTCAAATTTGTAATCAAATTCGATCTCTATCTTCTCTTGGGCAAAGTAGCCCTTCTCTTTTGCCACATAATATGCGGCATATTGCACATTGGGAATGTAGCCCATCGGCAAGCGCACTTTGGTCATTTGGCTGGGGCTGGGGGCCGGCACGGCGCAGGCCGAGAGCGCCAAAACGCAGGCCAAAGCAAAAATAGGTTGTTTAAGTTTTGTTGTGTTCATTTTTTTGGTTGATTGGTTGGTTGGTTGATTAGTTGATTAGTTGATTCGTTGATTGGTTGATTGGTTGATTAGTTTAGGACTTACGCGAAAGTTTGATTTTTACCACAAAGCGCACAAAGAACTCAAAGATTTGCATTGGTAAACCTTTCTTTTCTTTGTGATCTTTGTGTTC
>JAHBAL020000571.1 GCA_018500105.2 Anaerolineae bacterium | reverse complement strand
GAGCAACGATGGGCGGGGGTAAACCCGCCGCCCTTAGTAGCGAAGCCCTATCGGGCTTTTTTTACAGAAGAAGGTTTTCGACTTTTGAACAGCCTTGTTTGTGCTGTTAAGGCTGTTCAAAAATCGCCTCGTCATTCCCTCGAAAGAGGGAATCCATAACGCTACAGGCACAAATCGAGTGCGTTGCGCCATTTTTTGCAGGCCTCGTTATGGATCTCCGCATTCGCGGAGATGACGTATTAAGCGCAATACTGACTTTTGAACAGCCTTAGTTTGTGCTGTAAGCCAACAACAAAAGCATAATTGTTTATGGTATCATGATCTATGCGCATGGCAGGTACGATTACTGTCTTGAAGGCACAAACGCATCATAAATCACGGGTAAACGTGCATTTGGATGGCGCGTATGCCTTTAGTTTGGCTCTTATACATGCGCTTTGGCTAAAAGTTGGACAATTTCTGAGCGATGAAGATATCGCACAGTTGAAATCAGCAGATACACTTGAACAAGCAGCCGACAAAGCTGCGAACTTTGTGCTTTACCGGCCACGCAGCACTGCCGAGGTGAAACGGCGGTTGCAGCGGGCTGGCGCAGATGAAAATACAATTGAACACGTCATTGAGCGCCTTGCCTCGGCAGGTTTACTCGATGATGCCTCTTTTAGCGAAGCGTGGGTTGAGAGCCGATTACGCTCGAGTCCGCGTAGCAAGCGAATGATTGCGTGGGAGCTGCAACAACGCGGTGTTGACACGCAAACCGTCAAGGCATCGCTTGCTGAGGTGAGCGACGACGCGAGTGCGTTTAACGCTGCCTCAAAGCGGTTCACACGCTTGGCGGGTTTGCCGCCTCTCGAGCAAAAAAGAAAGTTGATCGCATATCTTGCCAGCAAAGGTTTTGATTATGAAACAGCCCAAGAGGCGGTAGATAAGGTCATGACTAGCGCAACAGAATAACGAATGCCAAACAATTAAGATTGATTTGGAACACAGGCAAGATAATGGAATTAGTAATAGGATTGCTTATTGGTTCTGCGTTAGCGGTGGCGGCGTGGATATATGGAAACAAAAAAGGCGAAGCCACGGGGCGAGCATCGGCAACAGATGAAAGCGCAGCACGATATGCTGCCATGAAAATCGAACTTGACAAGACGCTTGAAGATGCCCAAGTGAAGGCGCGGGCAATTGTGACTGAGGCCAAAGACGAAGCCATAAAGTTGCGTGATGGTGCAGATAAGGATATTAAAGAGCGGCGAAACGAAATTTCACGCGAGGAAGATCGGCAGGCGAAGCGTCGCAACGAGGCTTTGGCCGAGCGTGAGCGACTAGATCAATTGCAAAAACGGCTCAGTCAACGCCAAGCGCAAATCGAACGACAGGGCGTTGAGATTGAAAAACTGCTCAAAGATCGCACAACGGCGCTGGAAAAGGCCGCCGCCATGACGCGCGACGAGGCCCGGCAAGAACTGCTGCGCACGGTGCGTGATGAGACGCGCAGCGACATGGCGCGGGTGATTCGTGAAGCGGAGGCTGAGGTCAAAGAAGTTGCGGATCAACGTGCCCGCAAGATCATCATTGAGACGATGCAACGGGTGGCAACAGATACCGTTGCCGAGCGTACTGTTTCGACGGTGGAATTGCCAAACGAAGAGGTGAAGGGTCGCATTATTGGCCGCAACGGGCGCAATGTGCAGTCGTTTGAACAGGCGGCTGGGGTAGATGTGATCGTTGACGATTCGCCCGAAACCGTGACTGTCTCGTGTTTTGACCCTGTGCGGCGTGAAATTGCGCGGCGGGCGCTCGAAACATTGGTGCGCGATGGCCGCATTCACCCACAACGGATCGAGAAATCGCTCGAAGATGCACGGCGCGATGTTGAGCGCATTATTTGGGAAGAAGGCGAACGCGCTGCGGTTGAGGCCGGCGTGAACAATTTGCCGAATGAGGTTATTCGCACCTTGGGTCGCTTGCGTTTCCGCACCAGCTATGGGCAAAACCAGTTGTATCATTCGGTCGAAACAGCGCGTTTGGCGGGTTTGTTGGCTTCTGAATTCAAGGCCGATATTAAGGTTGCCAAGATGGGTGGCTTGTTGCACGATATTGGTAAGGCGCTAGACCGCGAAAACGAGGGCACGCATGTGCAATTGGGCGTGGAATTGCTCAAGCGTTTCAATTTGCCAGCTAAAGTCATTCACACCGTCGAGGCCCATCATCACGATATTCCGCAAGAGACGCTGGAGGCCGTGATCGTCGAGATTGCCGATGCCGTCAGTGGCTCGCGGCCCGGTGCTCGTCGTGAAACGCTCGATGCGTATGTGAAACGGGTGCGCCAACTCGAAGACATTGCCCGCACTTTCCAAGGGGTGCAAGAGGTGTATGCGGTGCAAGCAGGCCGCGAAGTGCGCATTATTGTCAAGCCAGAGCGGGTAGACGACTTGCGCTCGATCGAAATCAGCCGTGAGGTAGCCAAGAAGATCGAAGAAACGATGCAGTATCCGGGTCAGATCAAGGTGACGGTTGTGCGTGAAACACGCGCAGTGGAATACGCAAAATAAAAAAAATGGCTCGGTTTCACCGAGCCATTTTTTTTTGGTTTTGTGTATTCAAAGGTGTATGACGTTGCATAGGGTCATGGCGGCGCACATACCTTTTTTAAGCGACTGGCATCGCTTGCAAAATGCGCTTGAGCGCCAGATATTTGGCTTGGCAATTTGAACATTTTTGCACATGCTGATGGATAAGCGGCATCAATTCGGCCACATTTTCACCTCGCACAGCGGCCTCGGTAAACTCGTCTAGTACTTCATTTACTTCGTCACACGTCACCTCGACCAGCGGCATGGCGTCGAGCAGACGCAGCATTTTGCCCACATCCTCGATCTTAAGCGAGGATGCCTCGATGGTTGGCAGGGGCGTTTGCCCACCCAACAGGGCTTTTAGCTTATTTAACAGTCGCACGTTGTAGTCCTTTCATCATTTTGACAGCACTGCAATCAAATTTCTTACCAATACATGACAACGAGATTGAGGTTAGAGGCTGGCAAAAATATCTTGCACAGAGATGCCCTCCAGCATCAGACGCTTCTTTAGCCGAGATCGGGCGTCGTGTAATAACTTGTAGAGCGCATTGCGCTCCATCTTCATGCGTTTGGCCAGGTCGTCAATAGGCACTTCTTGAATGGTGGCGGCGATGAGGGCGGTGCGTTGCCGGTCGGTCAGGTCTTTGGTAATGGCACGATGCACACGTTGCAGCAAGTCATTTTTTTCGACGGCTTGTTCTGGCGTGTGGGTAAGGTCGGTGAGTAGCGGGTTATGCTCGTTGTCTCCTTCTTCTTCGCTGGTGCTGCTCAATTCGTCGAGCGAGGTGTCGCGCCATTTACGGCGGCGCAACTCAGTGAGCGCCACATGCACCGCAATTTTGTGCGTCCAAGTGGTAAATTGGCTGCGGCCTTCAAACGAGCCGAGATTTTTGAGCACCTTGAGCAGGGTTTCTTGCGCCACTTCTTCGGCCAGCGCGGCAAATTGGGGATGGCTCGGTTGAATCCAGGGCGATAGCGCGTGTGGCAAGCCATTTAAAATGATGCTGCGCAAGTCAGCCAAAGCCGCATTATGGGCTTCGGCGCTTTGAGCGTCATTGCGGCGTAAGGCTTGTAGCCATTCCTCATTTGTCCGTGCAGACATAGATGTGATTAATGGATGTGATTATATGCACGATTCGGTGGAGGGCAATTGACACGCCAACACATGGGTGGTGACGGCTTCGTAGAAAGCGTCTAGTTCGTCTTGGCTGGTGTAAATTTGCACCGACAACCGCGCAAATTTGAAGCCCCGCCACGTAATCAGTGGCATTTCGATGTGATAGTGTTCGGTGAAGATGTGCCTGAGTTTGTCCATGTCGGTGTTGTCGGGCAGGCGAATGGGGCAGAGTTGGCTATACCATTCAAAATCGTCGGGGCAAATGGATTGTGTGCCCAGTTGCTGCTCGATGTCTTGTTTCATTTGCTTGGCAATGGCGAAACAATTCGCTTGCACCGATTTCCAATCATGCTGTTGCATGTAATCGAGCGCAGCGGGCACTGTGAGAAAAGCCGCCACGTCGCGTGTGCCAAACATTTCGACATAATCGTACAGCGGTTTTGCCGAGGGCTGGCCGGGGATCCAGCCATGCCCGACGATGAGCGGCTCGATTAAATGCTCGGCATCACGGCGGGCGTGTAAAAAGGCTGTGCCTTTGGGTGCGCCCATCCATTTGTGGCAGTTGCCGGTGTAAAAATCGGCCCCCAAGTCGTCTAAAAATAGGTCGCGTTGGCCGGGCACATGCGCCCCGTCAATGACGGTCAAAATGCCAGCGGCGCGGGCGCGGCGGCAAATTTCTTCGAGCGGGAAGGTGAGCGCGGTGGGCGAGGTGGTATGGCTGAGATAAATGACGCGGGTGCGCGGGGTGACGCCCGACCAAAATCGCTCGATGAAATCTTCGTTTGAGGTGATGGGCAGGTCAATCGGGTGATTGACGTAAATCGCGCCGGCCTTGGCGCAATTAAACTGCCAAGCGTGGTTGCACGCGCCATATTCGTGGTCGGTGGTCAGCACCTCGTCGCTGGGTTTTAGGTAGCTGCGCATCGAGTGCGCCACCACGTTGACGCCCATCGTGGCGTTGGTGACAAAGCCGAGCCGATCTTGGGTGGTGTGCAGATAGTCGGCCAAGCGTGTGCGCGATACTTCGAGCAGGCTGGCCCAGCGTCCGATGAAGCCGCCGGGATGATACTCAAGTTCGGCTTGCCAGCGTTGGTATTCGGCAAAAACCGGTTTGGGACATGCGCCATACGAGCCGTTGTTGAGCAGCCGCATGTCGCGCCGCAGCATAAAATCATCGCGGACGGAGGTGGGGATGGATTGAGACATAGGGATGGATTGGGAGTAACGAGTAACGAGTAATGAGTAATGAGTAATGAGAAGCGAATAGGCAACCGTTGATTATTACTTGTTACTCGTTACTTGTTACTCGTTACTTGTTACTCGTTACTCATTACTCGTTACTCATTATGCGATATAGGTCAATATGACGTTGGGCGCAATGGGTTTGATTGAAGGCGTGGACGGCTTTGGCGCGGGCAACGGGGCGCAGGGCGGCGGCGGGTTGGGCCAGCACCCACGCCATGCCTGCCGCGAGGTCGAAGGGGTCGAAGGGCCGCGCCAAATAGCCATTGACCCGATGGTCAACCACGTCCTTCAGCCCAGTGGCGGCGAAAGCGACGACGGATGTGCCACAGGCCAGCGCTTCGGCGGCGGTTTGGCCGAAGGTTTCTTGCAGCGATGGGACCACCATGACATCGGCGGCGGCGTAAATTTGGCTGAGTTTGGCATCGTCGTTGATTGCGCCCAAGACATGGGTTTTGAATGGTAATTCGGCCTCTGGCGCTTCATTCGAGCCAAAAATGACCAACTCGGCGCTGTTGTCGTGTTGGGCCAATTGTTGCAAGGCGGGCAATAGCAACTGAAAACCCTTGCGCGGGTCAGCGGTGCTGTTCATGGCCCCAAATACAATGAGCTTTGGCTCGACGGGCAAGCCCAGCATTTGGCGGGCCGCTGCGGGCGCGTGTGGCTGAAATGTGTCGAGGTCTAGCCCATGATGAATAACCTCGACGCGGGCATGGCGAAAAAGGCGGCTTTGTTTGACGCAATCCCCCACCCACTGCGATGGCGCGACGAACGTGACCGGTAAGTTTTGCCAATGCTTTTGCTTTTGCGCAAACACGTGCAAGCTGAGGTCGTCGTCGTTGATGTCTTCGGGGTTGACGAAGCCACGCGGGTCTTGGCCGAGCAAGTGCGGGCACGCGCCACAGTTGATGGTATAGGCATTGCAATCGTCGCTGTAATGACAGCCGCCGGTAAACGGCCACATGTCGTGCAGCGTCCAGACCAGCGGCTTGCCCAATTTGGCGAGTCGCCCGACGGCCTCAATGCTAATAAATTCGCCACAAATCCAGTGCAGATGAATGATGTCGGTATCGGCTGGGATGGCGGCGAGGTCGAACAGATTGGGCAGCGTTTGGGCCGAAAATAGGCCGGGGCGTTTGGCGACATAGCGCCACATTTCGCGGTCGAGGCGGTCTTTGCGCCAGCGATAGATCAATTTGTCGAGCGGCGATCGTTGGCGCAAGGCGATGTGTATGCTTGGGTCGTCGCCGCTTTTGTAATGCACCAACATGCGCGACCGAAGCCCCAATTCAGCCAAACTACGGTGCAGGCGGTAGGCGGCGCGGGCTGCCCCCCCGCTCAGGTCGGTGGCGTTGAGATGGGTAATATTCATCGCGGGCGCGATTATACGGCGATAATATATGAAGGATACTGACGATAACTATGTCTAATATTAAACAAAAAATTGAGCAGGCGATTGCCCTGCTGCAAAACGACGCTAGTGACAACGCGATTGATTGTTGGCTGACCTTTGCGCGTGAGACATCGCAGGTGCATGACCCCGCCATTGATCTGATTTTGGGTTTTGGCGTCACGTGGGATTCGGCTTTTCTGCTTACACGCAGTGGCGAGGCGATTGCCATTGTGGGGCGGTATGACGGCGACAATGTGCGCAAATTGAACGCTTATACCGAGGTGCTGACCTATGATCAAGGCATTGGCGAGGCGTTGCGGGCGGCAATTTCGCGGATTGCGCCCAAGCGCTTGGGCTTAAATTATTCCCTCAGCACGTCGAGCGCCGATGGCCTGACACATGGCATGTTTTTGCGTTTGCAAAAAATGTTGGGCGATCTTGTGCCCGCCGAGGGCTGGGTGAGCGCCGAAGATGTGGTGCGACGGCTGCGCGAGTGTAAATCGTCGAGCGAGTTGGATTTGATTAAAGAAGTGACGCGGCGCACCGAGCAGGTGTATGCCGAGATGTTTCAATTGCCAGTGCGCGGTATGAGTGAGAAGGAGATTCACCACGCTGTTGGTGACATTGTGGCCCGTTACGATTGCGAATTTGCGGGTGAGCGCATCAATAACCCGATTGTAAATGCTGGCCCCGATTCAGCGATTGGGCACGGCATCCCCAGCGATTTGCGGGTGCAGCCCGGCCAAATTTTGCATTACGATATGTGGCTGCAACGGGACGGCTATTGCTCGGATTTGCAGCGGGTGGCGTATGTTCGGCGCGACGGCGAGGCCGATGCGCCGGACTTGGTCAAGCGGGCGTGGGATGCGTGTTGGATTGCACTAGAGGCCGGCAAGGCCACATTGCGGCCCGGTGTGGCGGCGTGGCAAGTGGATCAAGTGGCGCGTGAGGCGCTGATGGAATGCGGCTACCCCGAATATTTGCATGCCTTTGGGCATCATGTTGGCAAGCGGGTGCACGACGGCGGCAGCGTGCTCGGCCCGTGCTGGGATCGTTATGGCGAGATGCCGTATAAGCCAATCGAGGAAGGCAGCGTGTTTACGCTCGAATTGGGCGTCATTGTCGAGGGCTACGGCTATATCGGCATCGAAGAAATGGTCGTCGTCACCGCCACCGGCAACGACTATCTAAGTAATCCGCAGAAGGCGTTGGTGTTGTTGTAGCTAACGAGTAACGAGTGATGAGTAACGAGTAAGGCCGTTTAGCCAAAATAAATACCGGAATCGTTCTGTAAAACGCCCTCCGATTTTTCGCCAATTCCGCGTCTCCGCGATCCAAATTCTATGATCGCGGAGACGCGGAATTGGTAAAGAATCGGAGAATTATTTTTTCTGAATGGCCTAATCACTCGTTACTCGTTACTCATTACTCGTTAGCATTTACTTGACCGTCACCCCGTAATTCAGCGGCACAAATTGCACCCACGAATTGCCGGGTTTGAGCGGGATGTGGTTGCCAGAAGGGTCAACAAAGACGAGGCTGTTTTGGGCGGCGTGGCGTTGCCATTGCCCATCAATGGCGACGCCGTCACGGACAATGGTGACCGGGCCTTGGTTCCACAGTTGAATTTGAATGGATTTTGCGCCGGTGGTGTCTTCGACGATATCGGTAAAGACGTGATTGACATACATGATGATCACATTCGAGACGGCGATGGCTTTGCCGTTGGCGCGATCGGTTTGCACCGCGCCAAACAGATTGCGTGTGTAAGCGCCATTGCCATAGGTCCAGCCTACCGTGCCCGAGCGATATGGAATGCTAACTTGGTTGGCGGCGACGCCATTGGCAGGCGCAGCGGCATCAAATGACCACGACCGGAAGCCCGAAGGGGTATTTTTGCCACGACTGTCTAGCTCTTTGCGTGCGCCAATGGTTGTGCCAAATAAATTATGGGGCGCAACCGTTTCGCTACTGCGGAACATGGGCAGGGTGCTGCACGGCGACAAACATTCATATGGCCCAAAATCGCTGATCATGGTGCGATTGTCTTTGTGGGCAATCGAATCACGAATGACGGGCTTGACGCCGGGGCTGGTTCCCGAACACACTAGCCCAGCGTCGAAAATGGCGGGCAATTCGACATCAATCAAGCGGCAACTGCGCACCGAGCCGACTTTGCTGCTGTCATTGCCCAAATAGAGCGCCGCATAGCGGGTAATATCGCCTTCGGTCAAATGCTCGAACACGACATCGGCGCTGCTTAGGCCACTTTGCGGGCGCACTTCGGCAGTATTCGCCACCTTAATAAACACGGGGCGGCGATTCAGTCTGGCCGCATCGAGCGGCAATCCAGTAAATGGGTTTGTGCCACCGGGCAAGGCCGCGACAGGCGCGGCATTGGGGATTTTTGCTGTGTTTGCTGTTATAGTCGGGGCCGCCCCTGATGCTGGTGCGCTGGTGCTGGCGGCAGCGGGCGCAGCCGTTGGTTTGGCTGCGTTGCTGTCTGTCGTGGCGGCGGCGGTGGCTTGACTGCTGGCGGCAGTCGGCGCAGTCGTCGCTTGCGTATTTGCGCTGGCGGTGGTGGGGGCAGGCGCGGCTGCACCTGTTGCGCTGGTGGCAGTTGGCAATACAAGCGGTGTATTGGTTGCTTGGCTTGCGGCGGCTTGGCCGGCTGGCGCTGGTGCGGCTGGGGTAACGATGGTGACGACGGGCTTGAATGTGGCAGTGGGCGTGGCACTTTCGCGGCTACACGACACCCCTAAAATGGCAGCCATTGCAAGCGTGAACGGGGCGGAAAGGCGGCGACGGGGCGATTTTGTGCAGTTAGATGTGTGACGAAATAAGAAATTCAAAATATCCTCCAAAAAACAAAAAACATACGCAAACCCAAAAATAACGTGCAAACGAGGATGAGGGAAACGATAAAACGTATTGGCTGCGTGATGGTCGAGATGGATGAAATTATAGATGAAGCAAAACACCAACCCTTTGCACGTAGGGTTGGTGTTTTATAGTCGTAGGGCAAGTGTCGGCGTTTTAGCCGATGCGAATGATGCGAATTGGCACGCCGGGTGGTGCTGCTGGCGCAGGCGGCACACCGCCTCCTGCTGGGCCATTTAGTGTGGGCGGTGGGGTGGCTGGCGCAATGGGTTCTGTGCCAGTCGAAACGACATTGCGGCAGCCGTCGGCGGGTGTATCGCAAACCGGAATTGGATCACCATTTGGCGATGTAGTGGGTGTATTGTTGGGTTGGGTTGGCATGATGTGATCTATTTGGTCAATTGCCACATCGGGTGTGCGGCGAATTGGGGTTGGGGTGGGTGCAGCCGCGCCGCCGCCGGTGCTGGGCCGAATGATGCCAATGACAACGCCACTGGGTCGGCCTGTATCGGCTTGGGTCGCGGTCTGCAAGGCCATAAACACGCCCAATGCCAAAACGACCGCGATTACCCAGCGTGCGATGGGAATATGGACGTATATGCGATTGTGCGTATTCATGATTAACTCCTTAGGGCTGTGACAATCTTGGCTTGCGGTGCTGCCAACCAGACTGTTGCCCATATATGTGCCGTGATAGGCTAACTTGATGTTAGGATTTGGACCGCTTTCAAACATCCATCTATTGGGTAGCGTGGTTTAGGGCTAAAGATGTAGCGTTTTGAGGGATTGCTCAGGGTTAACCGGCGCACAGCCAAGGAAAATGTTGCATAGTGATTTCTAATTCCTAAGTTGACTCCCCCCAACTATCATTGTTGCATCGGCTGTTGTTAGCTTTTTGGGGCAACATGATGGGCCATCACCCGACAGCATAAAACTAGCGCAAACCTCCGAGGTCTTAAGTTCGGTTTGATGTTGTCGCCACAGCTTGCAATGAGATCTCGGAGGTTTGCGACTAAATTAGCACTCAACCTTAGAGTTTGCTAATTTACCCTTGACACTCACAAAATAGAGTGCTAATATTGCGACCATAAATTAGCACTCTATTTTGTGAGTGCTAATCTCAAAGTTTCAAATCATATTTGGAGAATTAACAATGTCAACACTCAATATTCGCCCCCTCGCTGATCGCGTTGTGGTGCAATCGGTCGAGGAAGAGGACCAAACATTTGCCGGTGGCAAGCTCGTTTTGCCAGAAACAGCCAAAGAGAAGCCCCAAAAAGGCAAGATTGTGGCCGCAGGCGCGGGCCGCAAAGATGAAGATGGCGACGCAATTCCAATGGAAGTAAAGGTTGGCGACATCGTTTTGTATGCCAAGTATGCCGGCACCGAAATTAAGATTGACGGCAAGAAGTTGCTCATTTTGAAAGAGAGCGATATTTTGGCAATTATTGACTAATCGAAAAAAGTGAAAAGTAGAAAGTGAAAAGTAGAAAGTGAAAAGTAGAAAGTAAAAATCATACTTTGCACTTTGCACTTTGCACTTAAATAAAGACATGGCAAAGCAAATTATTTTCACCGAAGAAGCACGCGCAAAACTCAAGCGCGGTGTAGACATTTTGGCGCAATCAGTGGCGACCACCCTCGGCCCCAAGGGCCGCAACGTGGCGCTCGACAAGAAGTATGGCGCTCCTACTGTGACCCACGACGGCGTGACGGTTGCCAAGGAAGTTGAATTGGCCGACCCATTTGAGAACATGGGCGCACAATTGCTGAAGGAAGCCGCCACCAAGACCAACGATATCGCTGGCGACGGCACCACCACCGCCACCGTGTTGGCTCAAATCATCGTGCACGAGGGTTTGAAGAACGTGGCCGCTGGCGCCAACCCAATGCTCATTAAGCAAGGCATTGAGAAGGGCGTGGATGCTGTGGTTGCAAACTTGAAGACAATGGCAGTTTCGGTTGATCAAAAGGATCAAATCGCCCAAGTTGCCACCATTTCGGCCCAAGATGCCGAGATCGGCAGCCTGATCGCCGAAGTGATGGACAAGGTCGGCAAGGACGGCGTTATCACCGTCGAAGAGAGCAAGTCGTTGCACTTCGAGACCGAGTATGTCGAGGGTATGGAATTTGATCGCGGCTACATCAGCCCCTATTTCGTCACCGACACCGCCGCCATGCAAGCCGAAATCAAGGACCCCTACATCTTGATTTACGACAAGAAGATCAGCGCCGCCCAAGACATCATCCCCTTGTTGGAGAAGTTGGTGCAACGCGGCAAGCGCGAATTGGTCATCATTGCCGAAGATGTTGACGGCGAAGCCTTGGCAACCTTGGTGTTGAACAAGTTGCGCGGTATGTTGAACGTGTTGGCCATCAAGGCCCCCGGCTTCGGCGATCGCCGCAAGGCCATGCTCGAAGACATCGCCATTTTGACTGGCGGCACGGTCATCACCGAAGAAATGGGTCGCAAGCTCGAAGGCGCTTCGATCGAAGATTTGGGTCGCGCTGGCAAAGTGGTCTCGACCAAAGACGACACCACTGTGGTTGATGGCGCTGGCGACGATGCCTCAATTGCGGCTCGCTGCGATGTGATTCGCGCCGAGATCGCCAACAGCACCAGCGACTATGACAAGGAAAAACTGAACGAGCGCTTGGCCAAGTTGGCCGGTGGCGTGGCAGTCATTCGCGTGGGCGCTGCCACCGAAACCGAATTGAAGGAAAAGAAGCATCGCGTGGAAGACGCCTTGAGCGCCACCCGCGCAGCCGTCGAAGAGGGTATTGTCCCCGGCGGTGGCGTGGCTTTGTTGCGCAGCGTGTCGAGCCTCGATGGCGTGAAGTTGGATTTGCATGACGCTCAAGTGGGTGTCAATATCCTGCGCCGCGCGCTCGAAGAGCCGATTCGCCGCATTGTCGCCAACGCAGGCCAAGATGGCGGCGTGATTGTGCGCGAAGTGCTGCGAAACAAGAGCCTTTACGGCTACGATGTCATGAGCGGCGAATACGTTGACATGATCAAGGCCGGCATCATTGACCCGGTGAAGGTGACTCGCGGTGCGTTGCAAAATGCGGCCTCCATCGCCAGCATGATCCTCACCACCGAGGCATTGATCACTGACATTCCTGAGAAGAAGGAAGCCCCAGCCATGCCCCCGGGCGGCGGCATGGGCGGCGATTTCTAATCTGAAACGCAGGCAAAGACAAGCGGCGGCTGATCTACGATCAGCCGCCGCTTTTTTGTTGTAGCAATATTTTTAATTGTATTGTTGCTTGCCGCACTAAAATATAAATCGTATGCCCAAAAACAATTTTTTTTTAGGCGTTTTGACCGCATTATTATTTGCAACTAGGGTTCATGCCAATTCGCCTACACCAACATCTGTAACCCATTTAGACGGGCTGTTTGGGCAAACGGGGCTGGCGCAATACAATCAGGGGGAAGTTTCAATCTTTCCAAAAGCATTGATTAGCGCAGTATTGCCAGACAATCGTGATCTTGTCTTCATGAGCTTTGAAACGACACCCAATAGATTTAGTTCGCCGCATGTTTTGCTGGCGGTGAAGCCGGATGGAACGCTTGATCAAAATTTTGGGGCACAATCTTATGTGCCGCTTTCTTTTGAGGTTGGGCCATTCATTGATTTGGGAAGCAACGAAACACATAATACCAAGGGATCTATCTCACTATTGGCGAATCATCAGCGTATTTATGTGGTTAATTCGGTGCAGCAAACCTTAACCATTCAAGGTTTTACATTAGATGGATTGCGCGATCGTGCTTTTATGCCGTCGGGCCATTTAATATTGCCGGATGATTCTTATCATTTGCTAGACGCGCAACTTCAGGCAGATGGCAAAATTGTGTTGGCCTATACACGATCTCGCTCCCAACAAGTTGAAAGCGTATTGGTGCGAATCGCACAGGATGGGCAAATTGACCCCACTTTTGCCAATCACCAACCGCTTCGTTTTTTTAATGCTTATTGGGATTTCAAAAAACTAATTTTAAACAGGCAAAAGATCGGTTATCTCGTTCAAGATGGGATTATTTGGTTGTCAGAAAATGGTCAAAAAACAGGCCAATTTGAGTTAATGCCATATGCCGACTTGGTATGTCCCTCTGTCGGAAAAATGGAAATGAAGGCGCTGGGGGACGATGGCGGGTTTGTAGCGTTTGTATTTTGTGAACAGTCACGACAATTTCTGCTGCGCTTTAATGCCAATCATCAGCTTGACACAAAATTTGGTAATCAAGGCGTCATCGAGTCAGATCTAAATCTGCAAAATACGCAAGATGTCTTCTTGTTGTCATCGGGCGAAATTTTGCTTGCGACATTCGGCAATGATAAGCTTGCTTTTTACAAATACCGATCTAATGGGCAACGAGATATTCACTATCCGACAAATATCATTACCAGAGCGGTTGGTTATTTTGCATTTCCTTATCGTCATTACACGGTGCGGTCCAATGGCGAAATTCGCGGGTTGGGGCATCAGACGTTTGCAACCTCAATCGTGGTTCGTGATTCACCTCAGTCTTTTTATTTATACTTTCATATTACACCTGATGGCGCACTGAGCTATAAGCCAGTTGACCTGAAATTGGCCCGCAACACATTTGAATCGGTAACGACATTTTCGCGTGTCAACAAAGACGGAAGCAGCACCATTTTATTTGGCCTTGACCGATTAGAATTCACGGGTGCAAGTTATGGCAGCCAATTGGCGGCGATTTTTTTGACCCCAACTGGGGCGTTAGATCAAACTTCAGAGCGACAAGGAGCCGTCGTTTTCTCCTCGGGTTTTCAGGTTTATGACGATAGTTTGATCGCATTGCCCAATGGCAAATGGTTGCTGCATACGGAGCAAAATGTGATGCGATTGAATGCAGATTTGAGTATAGATCGCTCTTTGCCAAATTTGCCTATTTCCTTGCAGCAAGATTTGAGAGGCGAGAAAATAGCTGCCATTCAGGCATTGCCAAACAACGATTATGTGATGTTAACGGCGCAATGTGTTGAAACAGGATCGGGTCGTTGGGGCGAATATTGTATTAAATTCGCAAAGCGTTTATACAAATTTGATCAAAACAACGTGCTCTTGGCTGGAAAAAATCGAGAGGTTGTGGCGTTTGGGCAGATTTATGGCAATAAAATAGTTGTCACGGCAAAAGGCAATTTACTCGTATTGGATAGATACGAGCTATCGGGTGGAAATCTGCTTGTGCAACGCTTTCACGCCGATTTAACGCCCGACCCATCTTTTGGGATCAATGGCTTTCTTGTTGGTCCAACAACTTATCCGACCGTGCAGCTATTGGTCAGCGAAGATGAGCGTATTTTTTTATTAAGCGTATGGCAAGCATCAAATCGCTCGGATTGTGACTCAAGGCAATTGCGTATTGCCAAATACCAGCCCAATGGATTAAGCGACTTGTCATATGGCAAGCAAGGGGTTGTTGTTTTAAATGGGGTAGACTTAACTGGAAAGAGCGACATTAAGCCCGATCGTAGCCTCATTCTCCCTATCCAAACCCAATGTGGGGATCTGAATGACAAAATATCTAACCTGTATCAGGATGTTAGCGTCTTACATTTGTTGCCAAATGGTGAGCCTAATCTTGCTTGGGGGAATAACGGCATTTACACGTTGCAAGGTCAGCGTGGCAGGGCTGCTTCGGTTCATTGGCTACCACATGAAGGCAAACAAGCATTGGTAGCCGCTACGTTGTTAACTGGCGCGGCACAAGACACAGTGGATGTTGGCGTATTTAAATTGGTGAACACCCCATCCAGCACCTTTAAGTATCAATCTTGGTTGCCGCTGGTTGGCAAATTTAAATAATACAACGAGGCAAAGATGTTAAAAAATCTTCTAACCTTGACCCTATCGCTTTCCATGCTTTTGCCATTAAATGGAGCCAGTTATGCGAATACCCCCGACAAGGTGTGGGTGTTAGATCGCACGTTTGGCAAAGCCGGCAGTGCGCAGGTGAATATTGGGCAGCGCCCGGCGATCTTTATGCCTGCTGAGGTGATCGCGCTTGATTCGGGCAAAAGTATTGTGGTGGCTCGTGTTGTAGACCCGCCAAACGATGTCGCAACCAATTATGCGTTGATTGGCCTGACCGGCGATGGAAACCTCGATTTGCAATTTGGGGTGAATGGGTATATTCCGTTCGACCCCAACGGGTTATATAAGGTTGTGGTGCGTAATGATGTTTTGTATGTGATTAAAAAAGAGATACTTGCATTTACGCTACAGGGCAAGCCCTACCCACAATTTCGGCAAACCCACATTTTGCCAGTTACATTTCCACGCGCCAGCGATATTTACCCAAGCACCAATGGCAAATGGCTATTGATTGCAGACGACAACCCCACCCCGATATTGTGGCACGACTCGCGTCCATTGGTGGTGCGGCTCAATGCCGATGGCACACCCGACCCCACATTTAACGACTTTAAACCATCGAGCCTTGGTTATCGCCAAATCGAGATGCGATTTTTGCATGCCGACGACCAACATATCATCACCGAAGATGCAGACCAAATTTTTGTGCTGTCGGGAAGCGGTAAATTCATTCGCGCACTCAATAAAAATAATCTTGCAAACACTGGATGTCCTGCTTCTGTTTATCCGGCTCCCATCGCAACGATACAAGCCGGTAAATACATTATTGCTAAGGCAAATTGTCCACATATCGGCATATCGCGATTCGATTTGAGTGGCAACCTTGACCGTAGTTTTGGTAAACAGGGGCATGTAGCTTTGCCAGATGTCAAACAAATTTGGCGTATCCCAACAACTGAAGGCTTAATCGTTCAAATAGGTCAGAGTATGTTTACAAAACTCGATCAAATAGGCCAAATTGACCTAAACTACGGCGACAACGGGATAACGAACATTCGTGAACATTTGCGCTATTTCGATTGGCGTATCGCTGTTGCGCCTAATCATGCCATTAACATGGTGGCAGCATCGCCCACGCTTAGCGGAACAACGGTCTTGTTGACACATCGTTTATTGCCAAACGGAAAATCAGATGAAACGGCAGGCGGCAGTCTGGCTTATACCGTCAATTTTTGGCGCGACACACGCGAAAGCCCCACCCATGACCTTCTGGCGATGCCCGACGGGGGCTGGCTGATGCCAATTTACGATGATTATTCAATGAATAGTGTCTACACTTCTTTTTACAACTTATCTCCCTCAAACAATGTGGCGAATATAATCGTAAAAGTGAGCGCCAATGGCAATCTGGATCAAGCATTTGGCGACCAAGGCATATGGCGTGCGTCACCAAACCAACCGATTCGCAAGGTGCTGCAACAGCCCGACGGCAAGATCATTGTCATCGCCAAAAATTGGGTGGTGCGGCTAAACACAAATGGCTCGTCTGATCCAAGTTTTGAGCCTGTTGCCCTTGGGCCAACGATAGACGAAAACAACACCAACGCCAGCTTTGTTGATGCGACATTGACGACCAACAATGAGCTTTGGCTGCTTGTAACCATGTGGCGCAAGGCGTTGCTTGATCCAAATTGGGGCGTGCAGTTGCATCGTTTTAGCAGCCTAGGCAAGGCGCTAAACCCTCCCAATTTCAATTCAAATATCCATCTTGTCATTGGGGGAATGGAAAGCCTGAAAATACATATGCCACCTCATAACGCCAATCAGATGCCAATTCGATTCTATCTTCAAAATGGCAGCCATATTCGCCAATACGATCTGACTGAGACGCAAATCAATCTTGATCGGCTAAATATAGAGCGCGAGCAAGTGTTAGCTGGATTTAGTGATGGGATTGTGTCAAAACACGGAGATTATTTTTTGCTGTATAAAACCGGTATTCTTGAGGATAGCCCATGTCGTTCATATTGGACACAACTGACAAAAATTAATGCTGACTATACGATTGACTATGGTTTTTACAGCCCGCAATTGTTAGATCGTGTAATTCGCCAAATCACACAACAACCCGATAACACTTATTTAATTACGACTCAAAAAAGAAATTCACCGTGTACAGCGCAATATGACACGCTAGTTGAGGAGGACATTACGATAATGCGTATGATGTCTGATGGCAAAATAGATGCGGAATTTGGCGGACAAGGGTTTTACACCGTGCCCGGGCAACAAGGTTTTGCGCAAGCTGCAATCACATTGCCAAATGGCGATATTGTGTTTAATGCCAAGGTAAAAACCGGCTCAACGACCAACGCCGCAATCTTTAAGTTGACAACTGCGCCGTTTAATACAGCCTATGCTATTAAAACTTATTTGCCGGTAGGCGTTCGATGAAGATAAAACGCACGACATAGACCGGGGATGGCGTGCAAAAAAACGCCCTTGCATGTGCAAGGGCGTTTTTCTATGCTCCCAACGGGATTCGAACCCGTGTTTTGGCCTTGAAAGGGCCGCGTCCTAGTCCACTAGACGATGGGAGCGCATAGGAGCATGATTATAGCATAAGGTTGATGAACATCGGCTTAAAATTCGCCGCTTCTTCACAAGTTCTCACCTAAATTGGACCTAAAATGACGAAAGTTTGATGTATCATCATAACCCGCGAATGGCAATCATCTATGCAATTACCAACCAAAAAGGCGGGGTAGGCAAAACCACCACAGCCGTAAACCTGAGCGCATATTTGGCGGCGGCGGGCAAACGGGTGCTGTTATTAGACATGGACCCGCAAGCAAACGCCAGCAGCAGCTTGGGCATTAACCGCGACAAAGTAGAAGTGTCGAGCTACGATGTTATTTTGGGCGACACACCGGCGGTGAAAGCGGTGTTGTGCAATAACAAACTGAATTTGTCAATCATCCCAGCGGTATCGGCCTTGGCCGCTGCTGAGATTGAATTGGTGGGGCAACTTAATCGTGAGCGTATGTTGCATAATGCGTTGGCGGTTGAACTGCCCAAATACGATTATGTGATTATTGATTGTCCGCCGTCGTTGGGTTTGCTTACCATCAACGCGCTGACGGTAGCCAATGGTGTCATCATTCCGGTGCAATGCGAATATTTGGCACTCGAAGGTTTGACCCAACTCAATCGCACGGTGCAATTGGTGCGCCAACGGCTTAACCCAACCCTCGATATTCGCGGATTGATTATGACCATGTATGACACGCGCACCGCCTTGGCGCAACAAGTGGTGGCCGAGGTCGAAAAGTTTTTCGTCGGCAAAGTATTTGCCACCCGCGTGCCGCGCAGTGTGCGTCTGAGCGAAGCCCCCAGTTATGGACAGCCGATCATGACCTATTCACCAAGTTCGTCTGGTGGCGTGGCCTATGCCAAGATTGCCAAAACCTTGATCGAGCAAGACTCGCTGAAAGAAAATAACGCTGAATGATGAATGATGAATGATGAATGATGAATGATGAGTGATGAATTGTTGGGAATAAGTAACGAGTAATGAGTAATGAATAATTGACTCGTTACTCATTACTCATTACTCGTTACTCGTTACTCGTTACTCATTACTCATCACTCTTAATTAACAAAAAATTATGCCTCGACCCAGTGGCCTTGGACGCGGGCTTGACTCGCTGATACCCGGCGCAAGTGATTTTGCGCGTATAAACCCTAACGAAGACCCGCGTGTACAACCGTCGCCCCGTGCGACGGCGCTGCCGCCGGGCTTGGATCCCAGCCTTGTGGCAAAAACCGGACAACTGGAGGTGGCGGTTGGCGATATTCAGCCTAACCCAAAGCAGCCACGCAGCGAAAAGGGCATGTCGCAATCGCCGCTCGATGAGTTAGCCGCCAGTATTCGTGAACACGGCATTATTCAGCCGTTGATTGTTAAGCGCAGCGAGGGCGCGGGTGCGCCGTATACCCTCATCGCAGGCGAGCGCCGCTGGCGGGCGGCTCAATTGGCCGGGCTGAAGCGTGTGCCGGGGGTGGGGAAAGACATTGCACCCGGTCAAATGCTTGAGATCGCGCTGATCGAGAATATTCAACGCCACGACCTGAACGCGCTGGAAGAGGCGCAAGCCTACCAACAATTGATGCATGAGTTGGCACTCACGCATGAGCAGGTGGCCGGGCGAGTGGGCAAGAGCCGCTCGACCATTTCAAACACCATGCGGCTGCTTGAATTGCCCGATCGCGGGCAACAGGCGCTGATGGAAGGCGCGATTAGCGAGGGCCATGCCCGTGCCATTTTGGGGCTGAAAGCCGCCGAGGACCAATTGACCGCGCTGGATGCAGTGATGGCGGGCGGGCTATCGGTGCGCCAAACCGAGGAACTCATTCGTCGGCTAAACGAGCAAAAGAACGCCCCGCCGCCCCAACCCGCCGAAAAGCTGGAAAAGTCGAAGGACACCAAGTCGTTCGAGGCCAAATTGCGCGGGGCGCTTGGCACGAAGGTCTCGCTCAATCGCGGCAAAAAGGGCGGCAAAATCGTCATCGAGTTTTACTCGGATGAGGAATTTGAGACGCTGTATGGGCAACTTGTTGGGTCGAGCCGTGAGTAGCTAATAGCCATGAGCCTTGAGCTTTAGGGGTTATACTAACCTCACGATCAAGAAGGATTTTTGCTGTAGGGGCAAGGCATTTGCTGGCTTTAACGGGTTGACGATTTGTTAAATGCAAATGCCTTGCCCCACCTTGCTGTGGTGTTACTTAGACTATTGCGTTGAAATAAATGACAGAATGAGTCCGAACGGCGATCAATCCATCGTCAGGCTCAGGACCGTTCTACATAACAACGCCGGTTACACCGGCTGAGTTTGCAGCCCACGCAGTGGGCGTTGTTATGTAGCGCGAGGATTGATCCCCGTGCGGGTGCGGCATATGGAATTTTGCTGCCCGTTAAGATTTTCAAGCGATCATTTATTTTCGCTGAATAGCCTTGGCTTGCGCATCGGGTAAGGCATTCGCCGTCACTCATTGAGCGATTTACGCTTGGGGGCGATGCCTTACCCCTACAACCTCATACGCTTTAATGAAGCGATTGGTATTAAGCTGGAATAAACCAAGCGCATCATTCACCACTCCCACCCCCACCCCAATTCGTAATTCGTAATTCATAATTCCTTATGTCTTCTATTTTGATGCTTTCGCTGGTGTTCGGCCCGGATACGGTGAGCACCGCCAACATGATGACCGACATTGCGCATGGGCTGTGCGTATGTGGGCACAAGGTGACGGTGTTGACCACCATGCCGCATTACAACCCGTCTGACACCGTGCGCGGCAACCCAGTTTATCGCTCGCGGCGACTGTATACCCGCGCCGACGAAGGCGGCGTAGAAATTGTGCGGCTGTGGATGCCGCTCAAAGGGCAGGCCGTGTGGCGGCGGGCGCTCGATTATTTGTGGTTTCACGCCTTGGCGCTGTTGCTGGGTGTGTTCGTTATTCGTGGGCGGCAAGACATCGTGTATGTGCCGTCGCCGCCGATCACGCTGGGCTTGGCGGGCTGGCTGCTGGCGCTGCTCAAGGGCGCACGCTTTATCTACGATGTGCGCGAATTGTGGCCCGATGTGCCAGTGCGCTTGGGGTTGCTCAAAAACAAGTGGGCGATTCAGGCCGTGTATGCGCTTGAGCATTTTGTCTACGCCCGCACTGCCGCCATCACCACCATCGCCCGCAGTTTTATTGACAATTTGGTGCGGCGCGGCGTGCCACGTGAAAAGCTGTTCTTCACCCCCAATTTTGTGGATGTTGATCTCGTCGCCCCGCGCCCGAAAGACAACGCCTTTGCCCGCGAACATGGCTTGGTTGACAAGTTCGTCGTGTTCTACGCTGGCAATATCGGCCTAACCCAAGGGCTAGACACGCTGCTGGTCGAAGTAGGCCGGTTGTTGGAGAAGCAAGATTTAAGAACCAAGAACCAAGAGCCAAGAACCAAGAACCAAGAACCAAGCACTCAGCACTTAGCACTTAGCACTTGCGACTTAGCACTTAGCACTCAACCCATCATTCTCGTGATCGGCGATGGGGCGGGGCGGGCAAAGCTGGAGCAAGCGGTGCGGGAATCGGGGCTGAGCAATATTATGTGGCTGCCGTTCCAGCCATTTAGCCGCGTGCCCGACACCTATGCCACCGCCGATGTGTGTATTTCGCCGATGAAATTTGGCTTTTCGTATGACACCGTGCCGAGCAAAATTTATACAGCCATGTCGGCGGCGCGGCCCGTGATTTCGGCCTGCGAAGACGACACCGAGTCGGCACAATTATTGCGCGAGGCCGAGGCTGGCATCATCGTTGCGCCCGAATCGGCGGCAGCAATGGCCGAGGCGATTTTGCAATTGCGCCATTCGCCCGACCGCGCCGCCCAAATGGGCCAAAATGCCCGCGAATGGGTGGTGCGTTATTACAGCAAAACGGCGGTGGTGGCCGAATATGATCGGGTGATGCGTTTAGTCAGCCAAACTGCGCGACGCGCGTAACACCAGCACCATCGGCACAAACACCCGCCGTTGCCCCGCCGATGGCGTCGGTGTTGCCGATGGGCGCGCCAGAATCGTGACATGGGCCGTGACCGCCCCACCCGCGACCACTCGTTGTGCATCGTCCACCAGCATTCTGGCTTGCACGGTGTAGTTGCCTTGGCGCAAGGCATTTAAGGTGATGGCAACCTCGACCCGATACGGCACGACAACATTGCCGATGGCGCAGCGCACGCGGGCTGTATCAACCAGCCATACGCATGACCCGCCCGATTGGGCGCTATGGTGATAGACCTTGTAGCTCGCACTTTGCACCTCGAATGGCAACAGGGGGGGCAAACGAGCGCCATCTGCATGATTCGTTTGACTGCGCAATAACGCCGCTGGCAAGTCAATCTCAATCACCACATTGCCCAAATCTGACCCCGGGTTGGGCGAGGCAAAACTAAAACGAAGCTGACCTGATTCGCCTTCGTGCAAATTACCAGTTGGGCTGGTGCTGCGGCGGACGGGTGGCTCATGGGGGGGCGGATGGGGGGGGGGCGGTGGCGCGGGGGGGGCTGTTGGTGGGTTTGCGGTCGGCGTTGGCG
>JAHBAL020000123.1 GCA_018500105.2 Anaerolineae bacterium | reverse complement strand
GCACCGCCGGCGCTTGGGCCTCGCTTTGCGGAGACCCCCCCACCCCCCGCCCCCCCGCCTGCGCTAAACGAAAAAAAATGGCGCTCCCAATGCCGCCTGCCCCGCCGGTCACCAATGCGATTTTGCCTTGCATGTTAGTTCGAAGTAAGAAGTGGAAAGTGCAAAGTGGAAAGTAAAAAGTAAAAAGTGTTAAGTTTCTACTTTTTACTTTGCACTTTGCACTTTTTACTTTGCACTTTGCACTTTGCACTTACTGCTCCCCGTATCGCCTCACTCGAATATCGGCTTGTTCTTTGTGACCTGCAAAGCCTTCGAGTTCGCACAAGCGCGAGCAAAATTCGCCGATTTTGGCGCTGCTTTGCGGGCTGCGCACCTCTTGATAGGTGCAGGTCTTGAGAAATTTGCCCACCCACAAGCCGCCGGTATAACGCGCCGCGCCGCGTGTGGGCAGCGTATGATTTGTGCCGATGGCTTTGTCGCCATAGGCCACATTCGTCATTGGGCCGAGAAACAACGCGCCATAATTGGTCATGCGATCCAAAAACCAACGCGGGTTATGGGTGAGCACCTCGACATGCTCGCTGGCAATGCGGTCGGCCTCAGCCAGCAATTCATCGTCGGTGTCGCACAAAATAATTTGCCCATAATCGCGCCACGCCACACCCGCCACATCGGCGGTCTTCAGCGTCTTAAGTTGGCGCTCAATTTCAGCAGGTAAGGCTTCGGCAATGGCGCGACTGGTGGTGAGACAAATCGCGGGCGAGTTTGGCCCATGCTCGGCCTGCCCCAGCAAATCCGTCGCCACAATCTCGGCATCGCTGCTGTCGTCGCAAATCACCAAAATTTCGGTTGGGCCAGCCAGCAGGTCAATGCCAACCTTGCCATACAATTGGCGCTTGGCTTCGGCCACATAGGCATTGCCCGGCCCCGCGATCAGGTCGCAAGGTGCGATGCTCTCTGTGCCCAGCGCCATCGCGCACATGGCCTGAATGCCACCCAGCAAGTAAATTTCATCCGCGCCTGCCAAGTGCATCGCCGCAATCGTGGCAGCATGCGGCGCACCGCGTGTCGGCGGCGTGCAAGCAATCACATGCTTCACGCCCGCTACTTTGGCGGTCAAAATCGTCATGTGGGCGCTGGCGAGCAAGGGATAACGCCCGCCCGGCACATAACACCCCACCCGATTAATTGGCAGATTTTTGTGACCCAAAAACACGCCCGGCAACGTCTCGACCTCAATATCTTTGAGGGCGTTGCGTTGGTGTTGGGCAAAGTTGCGAATTTGGGCTTGTGCCCACTTGATGTCGTCAATCGCTTGTTGAGGCAACGTGGCGATGATATCTTGAATGGCTTGGGCCGACAATTTGAAATTTTCGGGCGACCAGCCATCAAATTTCTGCGAATAAGCCCGCACCGCTGCATCGCCTTGCTTGCGAATATCAGTGATGATATTTTCAACCGTGCTTTTGACCTGCGCATCAATGCTGGCGGCAACGTCTTCTGTAATACCTGTTTTGATAACTTTAATCATGAGATTAGCCGTTACGAATGTAACGCATACGTATGCGTATTATACACAAGTTTTAGGGCAAGTGAGATGTGGATGTGAGGGCGCTTAACATGATGTGCCTTCGACATTGATATTTTCGACATTGATATTTTCGACATTGATATTTTCGACATTGATATTAAAGAGGTGTCACTCTCATCTTTACGTATAGTAACACCTCTTTGCAGAATCCTATTCATTTAGGCAATTAACGCACTAAACAGCAAGAATTTCCTTCTCTTTGGCAGCGATCAACTCAATTATTTTTTTATTCCCCTCTGCTACGAAATCCTCGATCTTCTTGCGGGCCTGAACAGCATCATCCTCACTGATCTGCTCATCGCTACCCAACTGTTCAATCATCTCATTGGCATCACGCGAATACTTGCGAATGGCAACTTTGCTCTCTTCACCGAATTTCTTAGTAAGCTTGACCATCTCCCTCCGGCGATCTTCGGTTAAGGCAGGGATAGAAATGCGAATTAGGTCGCCGTCACTCTGAGGGGTAAGGCCAAGATCGCTGTCACGGAGTGCTTTCTCAATGGCTTTTATTTGCCCGCGTTCCCAAGGTTTAACTGTGATCAGGCGCGGCTCTGGCACAGAAACAGTCGCCATTTGGTGAATGGGCGTAGGCACGCCGTAATAGTCAACACGGATACTGTCAAGCATCCCAGCGGTTGCTCGTCCAGTTCGGATCTTCGACAGATCTCGACTCAGCATTGCAGATGCCTTTTCAATGCCGGTATTTAATTCTTTGAATATTGTCTCAAGCATAATCATCCTTCTTTTTATACTAAGCGCGGCTCAAACGCGGGTCTTCGCCAATTTCACTAGCTCTTTTGCTTTAGTCAATGATATCAGCCCACGCAAGCGCTTCTGCACGTTTGCCAAAAGTGATGAATTGGACGATCTTGCCATTTCGAAAAACGAAACCGTCAGCAAACCGGCCTTCAATCCATTCGGTTGCGTCGTGTAAACGCACGTTCACGTAAAGGTACGCAACAACCTTATCGCCGTTTGCCAAGAATTTTTCCGGCGCACAAGTCCCCTCAGCCCATGTCCCACGCCCTTTTGCGACATGCGCTTGCACTTCAGCGATGCCGCGATAGGTTCCGGCTGTTGGAAAATCTGCTGGTTCGATACGCACAATTTGCGGATCAAACGCTTTAATCATGGCCTGCATGTCATTGCGGTTGATTGCAGCGTAGAATTGTTCAAGTATCTCGATCTCGGTGTTCATAGGTCGCATGATATCAAGCTTTGCCCCGAGCCTTTATTGGGTGATGACATCGGATATTTCAATCAACCACCAACCTATTGAGGGGTGACTCCACACCAGAGAAACGATCGTCGGTATTTATAGCGGATTAGGGGCAGTGACGAAAGTATATCCCTGCTACCCAAAGACACAATCAACACTTTGCACACAACTGCCACATAAACGCATACAAACGCTATAATTAAGCACATGTCTGATACGGTCACCATCAATACCCGTGTGCCCAAGGCGCTCAAACTCGAGGCCGAGGCGATTTTGGCCGAGTTGGGTCTAAATTTAACTGATGCGGTGAAGATCTTCTTAAGCCAAGTCAAATTGCAACGCGGCTTGCCATTTCAGGTGCAGCTCGATTCAACTATTCGACATCTGGCGACGGCCCCCAATGAAGTCAAAGAAATGGCTGTGACTCCTTATCATATTGCTCACAAGCCAGACCGTGATGCTCTGAAAAATTTAGAGAAAGTATTTTCAGAAATGGACCTTCATCCTTTGGCAACATCACGCCCAGCACTCACACGCGAAGATTTTCATGATCGCCCTTGATACGAATATCCTCATCTATGCACGCGATCCACGTTACCCACAAAAGCAAGCACAAGCGCGTGCCCTAATGCAGCGCATTACAACAGATAACACAGGGGTTTTACTTTGGCAAGTTGCGTGTGAATATATGGCTGCCAGCCGAAAGTTAACTCATTTTGGCTTTACTGCTCAAATTGCATGGCAAAACCTCCAAGACTTGCAACTTGTTTGGACAATTGCGATTCCGAGTAAACATGTTCTAGGCGAAGCAAGTTACCTCATCAGCCATTACAGTCTCTCGTTTTGGGACGCCATAATTATCGCTGCTTGCCTCGAAGCAAATGTGCGTCAACTTTACTCAGAAGACCTCAATATGTATTCACAAATTGGGAATCTTCAACTCATTAATCCATTCATCTAACTTCAGATCATGCCCCACCTTTTCACCCCACTCACCCTGCGATCGGTCACCCTGCGCAACCGCATCGGCATGTCGCCGATGTGCCAATACAGCGCCACAGACGGCGTGCCAAACGAATGGCATTTTGCGCATTTGGCGGCGCGGGCGGTGGGCGGGGTCGGCCTCATCATCGCCGAGGCCACCGGCGTCGAGGCCCAAGGCCGCATTACGCTGGGCTGCACCGGCTTGTGGAACGACGCCCAAGCCGAGGCATGGCAACGTATTGTGGCATTTGGGCGGGCACAAGGCGCGGTGATGGGGGTGCAATTGGGCCACGCGGGGCGCAAGGCCAGCACGCTCAAACCTTGGGAAGGCTACGCCTCGATCAGCCATGAACAAGGCGGCTATGAAAGCATCGGGCCGAGCGCCCTCGCCTTTGCGCCCGCGCTCGCCACGCCGCGTGCCATGACCCAATCCGACATTGAGCGCGTCATCACCGCATTCGCCGCCGCCGCCACGCGGGCGGTGGCGCTGGGGTTTCAGATAATCGAGCTACACGCCGCGCATGGGTATTTGCTGCACAGCTTTTTGTCGCCACTCAGCAACCAGCGCAGCGATGCCTATGGCGGCAGTTTCGACAATCGCACCCGTCTACTACGCGAAATTGTGCAACACGTGCGGCGCGTCATCCCCGATGCCACCCCGCTTTTTGTGCGGCTGTCTTGCACCGACTGGCTGAACGGTGGCTGGACGCTCGACGAGAGCATCGCACTGGCGCGGCAATTGCAGGCCGAAGGCATTGACCTGATTGATTGCAGTTCGGGCGGGGCCGCGCCCAATGTCAGCATCCCGCTTGCCCCGGCTACCAAGTGCCCTTTGCCGAGGCGATTCGGCGCGAGGCTGGCCTTGCCACTGCCGCCGTCGGGCTGATCACCGATCCAGCGCAGGCCAATGCCATCATCGCCGACGGCAAAGCCGACTTAGTGCTGTTGGGGCGCGAATTGCTGCGCAACCCATACTGGCCGCATCACGCCGCCAAGACATTGGGGCAAACGCTGACCGCGCCGCCCCAATATGGGCGTGTCTTTAGCGGTTAAAACGCGGCGGCGGGTCGCCGTAAATGTGTTGATAAAACGCATCGCCCGGCCCAATCTCGCCCCGTGCCACTGGGCGGCGCGTCACTGCCGATTTATACATAGCGCTCAAAAATTCGAGCGTGCGCCGCGCTTCTGGGCCGCTCACCAACGGGCGCTCGTTGTGGGCCATACTGTGCAGCAAATGCCGTATTTGCGAGCCTTGGGTGGCTGGCGCGTCATCGGCAATCGTCCGCCAGCGAGCCTCGTGCAAATGCGATTCGGGGCCGGGCGTGGCGGTAAACGTCCAATTGGCGTTGGTGTAGGTATACAGTTCTTTTAGCTCAACCGTACCGTTTTCAAAATCGAAGCGGTAATAGGTCTCTTGGCGCGGACTAATCACGCTATTGACAATACTGCCCATCGCACCATTTTCAAATTTCACCATCGCCATCGAAACGTCTTCGACCTCGATATTGTGATAAAGCGTGCCCATTGTGGCGGTCACTTCGCGCCAATCGCCCATATGATAGAGCAAATGATCCATCGCGTGGATGCCGTGCCCCATCGTCGGGCCGCCCAATTCGGTGCGCCATTTGCCGCGCCAAGGCACTTGGTAATAGGCCACATCTCGATACCAAGTGGTATTGCAAATCATCACCATCGGGCGGCCAAATTCGCCCGCCTCGATCAACCGCTTGAAATGTTGGCCCGCCGAGCCAAAACGCCATTGAAACACGCTGCTGCAATAGTTGCCGGTCTCTTGTTCGGCGGCGGCAATTTGGTCAAATTCGGCCAACGAGCCGCATAACGGCTTTTCGCACAACACCCACGCGCCTGCCCGCAATGCCTTGACCGATAGCGCACAATGGGTGCTGGGCGGGGTGCAAATATGCACCAAACGCGGCTTTTCCTTCGCCAACATTTCGTCTACATCGGTGTAGCCCCGTGCCACATCAAACGCGGTGCAAAACTTTTTCACTTGCACGGCGTCAATATCCACCGCCGCCACCAATTCCACTTCATCATCGCCTTGCTCACGCAGGCCCCGCACATGTGCGCCAGAAATGCCGCCTGTGCCAATAATTGCTACACGAATGGTCATAATAGTTACAAAAAATTAAAACACACCCAATTTCGACATTAATTATGGATTATGAATTATGAATTGCACGAAACCTTACGCCGATACATCTTCGGCAAACACGGCTTGTGTTTGCTCGGCAAATGCGGCTTCTAAATACTGTGAATACACTTGTTTGCTGATGCGAATATGGTCGAGCACCGCTCGCTCAATCATGGCATCGTCTTTGGCCTGCATGGCGGCCAGCATATCCCAATGTTGTTTTTGGGCATGATGCACCCGTTCAGCAAACACTTCATTGGCATACATTTTGCGCAATCGGTTCCAATGTTGCATGGCGCGAGTCAAGGTGATTTTGACCAAGCGCATTCCGGCACAATCACAAATATATTGGTGCATCCGAATATTCGCCGCCGTCCAAGCATCCAAATCGTCCAGCAACTCATCCATCTCGGCCACCATTGCCTGAATTTCGGCAAATTGGGCCGTAGTGCAAACCTTGCTTGCCCCACGGGCGCTAATCAACTCGGCTGCCTCCATCAACGAAAATGCCTCGTCGAACAGCGACAGCTTAACCTCGGTCACAACGGCGCTGGCATGCATTTGCAAATCCACAAACCCCTCGGCGTGCAGTTGCTGCAACGCCTCGCGCACCGGAATTTGGCTAACGCCCAAATGGGTGGCAAGCTCATCAATAATCAGACGGTCACCGGGGTGAAAAACACCATTGATAATATTGTCGCGCAGATAATCAAGCACAACGTCTTTTTTGCTGCGCACCAACATATTTACCGAAATGCCTTTGATAGACCTAACGCCGTTTTTCATGATTTAAGTGTATATTCAAGCATAATCATATCATATATCGCAAATGTTGCGGATGACAAAGTATATCGCACTTTCAAGCCAAAGGTCACACGCATACACGGATCATGATCGAATCAGCACCACCTTATCGCAGCGTATACAATCAACCTATGAAACTCGCAAATGTCGTCTTGATCGGCTGTGCGACACTTTTGGCCGCCTGCCAAGCCACGCCCACGCCACCGCCCACGGCTCGCCCAACCGCCACCAATGTAGTGTCACCCACCGCTACCGTGCGCCCCAAAACCGACAAAAAACCAATTGTCGGCGGGCCAAGCCTGATGCGCGAAGGGATTACATTGCGACGAATTGTGCGTGCGCCCAACGGCTCGATTCGGCTGACCCGTGACCCGATCAGCGGCGATATGTTTTTGTTGCACCCCAACCAAGACATTTATCGCATTATTTTGGCGCAAGGCGATCAATCTGTCGCCAATAAAGTGTATAGCAAAAGTGACCTCGCCACGCCCGGCACCGCCACCGGCATGGCGTTTGGGCCAGATGGGGCGCTATATATCGTCATTAATGACAAAGTAGGCAGCGACCGCATCCAAGCCATCATTCGCAAGGGAATGCCGAATACGGCGGGCGGGCGAGTTTGGAGCACCTTCGCTACGCTCGGCCCCTACCCTGCCAGCAACACCCAGTATGATCATCAGATGAACGGTATTGTGGTTAGCCCGGACAACAAGTTCGTCTATCTGAATAGCGGCTCACGGACCGATCACGGCGAGGTGCAAGATGCCAAGGGCGCACATCCCAACACGCGCGAGGTGGCGCTCACGACCAAAATTTTGCGGCTGCCGGTCAGCGGCGACAACCTCGTGTTGGTCAACGACGAAGAAGCGCTGCGCAAGAGCGGTTATATCTTTGCCGAAGGGGTGCGCAACGCCTACGATCTCGAATTTGCGCCGAATGGCGACCTGTTTGGGGTAGACAACGGCCCGGATGCCGATTTGCCCGACGAGCTAAACTGGCTGCGCGAGGGTCAACACTATGGTTTCCCGTGGCGTTTTGGGGCACAAGACAACCCGCAAGCCTCGCCTAGCTATGACCCCAGCCAAGACAAACGCCTGAGCAACGACTTTTTGGCGGTGAAAGAGAAAATGTATGTCAACGATCCGAACTTCCCGAAAGCACCGGTCAAGCTGACTGACCCGATTGCCAATCTCGGCCCGAATGCAGCTCAGTATCGTGCTGACGACGGCAGCCAGCGTGACGCCGCCAATGAAAACAAGCCGCATTACACCTTTACCGCTCACCGCTCGCCCTTGGGGTTGGTCTTCGCCGATGCCACACTGCCACTCGATTTTCGCCCAGAGGGCGCAACGCTTAGCGCCTTTATTGGCAGTTGGGGTGCTGCCGGTGGCGATTTGACCGATATCGGCAAAGATTTGCTGCATTTGCGGTTGACCAAGACAGGCGAGCGATACGAAATGCAAGCCAACCAAATTGCCAAAGACTTCAAACGCCCGATTGATGCCGTGCTGATTCGCAACCAACTTTATCTGCTCGAATATGATCCGGGCGGCGCAATTTGGGAATTGACGTTTGAATAAAGCAAAAAAACTATGCTATAATCAAATACGAAAATTTAATAGCAAACGCGACTCATCCAGAGAAGCAGAGGGAACGGCCCAACGAAGCTTCAGCAACCTAAGACAGCAAGATCTGCCCACAAGGTGCTACGTCCGACAGAAACACTGGAAGATGAGAAAGACTCAGTCAAAAATGTCTTACCTCGTCTAAACCAGACGAGGTTTTTTGTTGTCAACGATGAGTGTCGCGCTGATGCAATTAAATAAAAAGTGACAATGCAAACACACGCTTTTGCTTTCCACTTGGCGACAACAGGTATCACCTTCGCCACCCACAGATGTTACATCGGCGAACATCTGTGTAAAACGCAGGCAAAAAAGCCGGTCGGCTTTTGAATGTCTGCCACTTCCCCTTTAAACTAACTTTCGCTGGCGTATAGACTGTTTTGGTCTATATCTCTTTGGTTATGCTTTTTCCACGTTAAACCAACGTGAAAACATGCCAATTTATTTTCGCCTCATTTTACAAAACTTAAGCACAAAAAGTCGGCTTAATTAGCTTGACTATGCCAACGATGCTGACTGGTGCAATCTGATTACGATGAATGAAATTTTAACAACCGATTTTTTGTTTTACATCCTTGTTGGTTTTGTTGCCCAAACCATTGATGGCACTTTGGGCATGGGCTACGGCATCAGTTCATCTACGATGTTACTGGCGTTTGGGGTTCCCCCCGCGACCTCCAGTGCAATTGTTCATACCGCTGAGTGCTTCACAACAGGTGCGTCGGCGTTATCCCATCGTGCTTTTGGCAATTTTGATGCTGCATTGGTGCGAAAACTGCTCATTCCCGGGGTATTAGGGGCAATGATTGGGGTGTCTGTCTTGGTCTACTTTCCGGGGGATGTGATCAAGCCTTACATTTCAATCTATTTGTTGCTCATGGGTATCACAATTCTCATTAAAACCTTTCGCCCAATACAACCCAAGCAAGTGACCCGGAATATTGCGCCATTAGGTTTTTTTGGGGCGCTGGTAGACGCAATTGGTGGGGGTGGCTGGGGATCAATCGTCACCTCAAACTTAGTTGCACGCGGCAATAACGTTGCCAAGACGATTGGTAGTGTTAATTTTGTCGAATTTTTTGTCACACTCACGTCTTCGATCTTGTTTTTATTAACCATCGGGCTAACCCACTGGCATATTGTGCTCGGGCTGGCCCTAGGCGGGGTGATTGCTGCACCACTTGGCGCGTGGCTTGCAGGTCGAATCCCGACAGTCCCATTTATGCGTTTAACCAGCCTTGCAGTGACTTTAATCGCTGTCCGATCATTGGCTTAGTCATGTTTTAGGTCCACGAGAAACGAAGCGATTTATCTATGCACACACAACTTTTAGAAACCCTAACACCCTTATCTCTAATAGAGCGATTGCAATACCTTGCTCAGCACTATGGATCAGACTGTGTTTTTTCAACCTCATTCGGACAAGAAGATCAGGTCATTACCGATGCCATTTACCGCAAGAAATTGCCGATCAAAATTTTCACACTCGACACCGGGCGATTGTTTCACGAAACCTACGCACTCGCCGAAGAAACTCGCTCGCGCTATCAGGCCACCATTGCCACCTATTACCCAGCAACACAAGCCGTTGAGCAGTTGGTCTCGGAAAAGGGCTTCTTTAGCTTTTATGATTCAATCGAAAACCGCAAAGAGTGCTGCCACATTCGCAAAGTTATGCCCTTACAACGGGCATTGTCAGGCAACAAAATTTGGATTACAGGCTTACGTGCTGAGCAATCATCTGCCCGCGCCAATCTGCCCTTGCTTAGTTGGGATGATACCTATCAAGTGATCAAAGTTAATCCGCTAATTGATTGGTCATATGAGCAAGTCACCCAATATTTAACCACGCATCACGTGCCAGAAAACCCACTGCATCACCAAGGCTTCATTAGCATTGGCTGCGCCCCGTGCACCCGTGCAATTGCCCCCGGCGAAGATGCGCGGACGGGCCGCTGGTGGTGGGAAAGCTCGCACAAAGAGTGCGGGTTGCATCAAAAATAACGATGATTTTTGTTAACTACTTATACACAAAAATACGCTTATAGGTTAATAGGTAAATAGTTACTCATTTTATATCCAAGCATGTTTAATTTCATGTCTCAATCTGCATTTGCCCAATTTGGCTTTCCGAGTGAACTCGAAGACGAAGCGATTTATATCTTGCGTGAAACTGCCGCGCAATTTGAACGCCCAGCCATTTTGTTCTCGGGTGGCAAAGATTCAATTGTGGTGACACATCTCGCCGTCAAAGCATTTGCACCGAGCAAATTGCCGTTTCCGCTGCTGCACATTGACACGGGGCACAACTTTCCCGAAACGCTTCACTATCGTGACGAGTTGGTCAAGCGTTTGGGGCTTGATTTGATCGTGCGCTACGTGCAAGACTCAATTGACCAAGGCCGCGCACGCGAAGAGTCAGGCAAATATGCCAGCCGCAATGTCTTGCAAACCACCACCTTGCTCGATGCGATTGAAGAATTGAAGTTCGATGCCTGTATCGGTGGGGCGCGTCGGGATGAAGAAAAGGCCCGTGCCAAAGAGCGCTTGTTTTCGGTGCGAAATGAGTTTGGGCAATGGAATGCCCAACGCCAGCGCCCAGAGTTGTTTCATATGCTGAATGGTCGCATTGCAACAGGTGAAAATGTGCGCGTATTTCCCATCTCCAACTGGACCGAATTAGATGTATGGCGCTACATCCAACAAGAAAATTTACCCTTACCCAGTATTTACTTTTCGCATCAACGCCATGTATTTAACCGCGATGGATTGGTATGGGCCGATTCGCCGTATATCAACAAATCGCCAGACGAGCAGCCCTATGCAGCAACGATCCGGTTTCGTACGGTCGGCGATATGACCTGCACTGCCGCAGTCAACTCTACCGCAAGCACCCTCGACCATATTATTGCCGAAATCAGCGCCGCCGAAGTCTCGGAACGCGGCGCACGTATTGACGACAAGCGGTCTGAAGCCGCCATGGAAAAGAGAAAAAAGGACGGTTATTTCTAAATTATGGATATCTTACATATCGCCACAGCGGGTTCGGTTGATGATGGCAAAAGCACTTTAATTGGGCGCTTGCTATATGAAACCCAATCGGTAACAAAAGACAGGCTCGAAGCCATTCACCAAGCCAGCAAACGGCGTGGGGTGGATTTTCTTGATTTGTCATTGCTAACAGATGGCTTGATTGCCGAGCGCGAGCAAGGCATTACCATTGATGTCGCCCACGTTTATTTCAACACGAACAAACGTAAATACATCATTGCCGACACTCCCGGCCATTTTGAATATACCCGCAACATGGTCACCGGCGCATCACGTGTATCAGTCTCCATTATTTTGATTGATGCCCGTAACGGCATCGTCGAGCAAACTGCCCGCCACTACTATATCTCGGCGTTGTTGCGCATTCCCAAAGTAATTGTGTGCATCAACAAAATGGATTTGGTCAATAATTCGCAAGCGCGGTTTAACAGCATCGTCGCCGATTTCAAACGCTTGTCCGAAAATATCCACAACGCCGATATCGCCCAACAATTGCACTTCATCCCAGCATCATCGTTGCACGGACACAATCTTACCCAGCCAGCACCAGAATTCGGCTGGTATCAGGGTCCGACCTTGCTCGAATTGCTCGAAACCGCCGATACCAATCGCCCCCGCGAACTTGCACCCCGTTTTCAGGTGCAAATGGTCATTCGCCCGCGTTTATCGGCCACTCACGATGCCCAACGTGCAACCGAATTGCATGATTATCGTGGGTATGCCGGTCGCGTCAGCAGCGGCACATTTACCGTTGGCGACGAAATTGAAGTGTTGCCTAATTCCCGCCGCAGCGTCATTAGCCATATAGACAAGCACGGGCAACCTGTGCAAACCGCCAGTGCGGGTGAATCGGTCACCTTGCGGCTGGCAGACGATATTGACATTAGTCGCGGCTGCTTAATCGTGTCACCCAGCACAGCCCCAGCCGCGCAAAAAACCATCCATGCCCGCATGTGCTGGCTGGATCACACCGCGCTATCGCCCGGCAAAACGTATATTTTGCAACACGGGGTTCATACCACCCAAAGTAAAGTCACCCAAATACATGGGGTGCTTGATGTGCTGACTCAAAATGTCAACCGAAACTTGCCGACGCTAAAGCTAAACGAAATTGGCGATGTGACATTGCGCGTAGCACAACCTATTTTTGCAGATCGCTATGCCGATAACACGGCAAACGGAAGTTTTATTTTGATTGATGAATGGACAAACAACACGGTCGGTGTTGGCTTTGTCGCTTAAATACACCTATGAAATCAACCACTTGTTCCCCAAACGGCATTCCCATGCCCATCGTCACACTCAACCGCAGCCTGATTGTGACAGGCGCGGCGCTGGCGTTGCTCACCCAACAACCGCTCATCAGCACGGCCCTGTTTGCGCTGATCTTGCCCGCCGCAATTTTGGGCCGACGCGCCAGCCTCGTCTATTGGCTGGGCAAGCGGCTATTGGCGCGACAAATTGCCCAGCCCGATGTGCTGATCGAAGACCCGCAAACCCAACGCTTCAATAACATTCTCGCCACACTCATGCTTGGGTTTGCCCAGCTCGCCTTTGTTATCCAAAACCCAGCCCTAGGTTGGGTATTTGTCGGCATGGTGCTCGTGGCTGCCACTGTAGCGCTGCTCGGCTTTTGCGTCGGCTGTTTCATCTACTACCAATTGCGCCTCAATCGCCATCGCTTGGTGCAATGGGCAACGAAATAAGAGCCAAGAGCCAAGAGCCAAGAGTCAAGAACCAAGAACCAAGAACCAAGAACCAAGAATTAAGCACTTTGCACTTTGCACTTTGCACTTTGCACTTTGCACTGTCTACTTTCCCAAAATGGCAAAAGTTAATGTTGAACAAGTAAAAACCGAAAGTCACGGGTTATTTTCACCCTTGGCGCAAGATCTGACCACCAGCGACGCATTTCTCAGCGAAGCTGGCAAGATTTTGATCAAATTTCACGGCTCGTATGAGCAAACCAACCGCGATAAACGCGGCGGGGCAGCAAAAGAATTTTCATTTATGGTGCGCTCGAAGCTGCCGGGCGGGCGGCTAACGGCGGATCAATATTTGGCGCATGACCGTATCGCCGACGAGTTCGCCAACGGCTCGCTGCGGCTCACCACCCGCCAAGGCATACAGTTTCACGGGGTGATCAAAGACGATCTACGCGGTACCGTGCGAGCGCTCAACCACGCGCTGGTCACCACATTTGGTGCGTGCGGCGATGTGGTGCGCAATGTCATGTGCTGCCCTGCACCCACCGCCGACCCGCAACGACTCGCGGTGCAAGCGCTCGCCACCGATCTGAGCAACGCCACCTTGCCCGCCACCAAAGCCTATCACCAAATTTGGATCGAGGGCAAGTCCATCATTGACGACGAAGTCGAGCCAGATGCGCTGTATGGCAAAACCTATTTGCCGCGCAAATTCAAAATGGCCATCGCCTTTCCCGGCGATAACTGTGTTGATATTTACACCCAAGACCTCGGCTTGGTGGCGCTGTTCGACAATGCCAACCAACTGATCGGCTTTAATGTGCTGGCAGGCGGCGGCATGGGCATGACCCACAACGACGAAGACACCTTTCCGCGGCTGGCCGATGTGGTCGGCTTTGTCGAACCAGATGCAGCCTTGGCGGTCACCCACGCGGTAGTCGGCATTCACCGCGATTTTGGCGACCGCAACAACCGCAAACATGCGCGGTTGAAATATGTCATTCATGATCGCGGGCTAGCTTGGTTTAAGGAAGAACTGCAACGCCGTTTGCCATTTGAGTTGCAAGCGGCTCACCCGATGCCCGAATTCACCCTGCCCGATCATTTGGGCTGGCACGAGCAACACGACGCGGCTGGCAATTGGTATCTCGGCATTCCCATCGCCAGCGGTCGCATCATTGATACTGAGCAAATGCAATTGCGCACGGCGCTGCGCCTCATCGTGAGTGAATTTAACACGCCGGTGCATATCACCGGCCAGCAAAATGTGCTGTTGGCCGACATTGCGCCGCAACACCGCGAGCGCATTGAGCAAATTTTGCAAACGCATCACGTGTTGACGGTGGATCAATTGTCGCAAGTGCGGCGTTTTGCCTTGGCATGCGTGGCCTTGCCCACCTGCCCGCTTGCCATCACCGAAGCCGAACGCGCCATGCCAGACTTACTCGATACGTTTGAAGATGCGCTCGAAGAATTGGGGCTGCTCGGCGAGCCAATTAACGTGCGCATGACGGGCTGCCCGAACGGCTGCGCTCGTCCCTACACGGCAGAAGTGGCGTTCGTTGGGCGCTCGCTCAACAAATACACTATTTTCTTGGGCGGCAGCCCAGCCAGCACCCGCATGGCTCAGGTTTACCAAGACCTTGTGCCGTTCAGTGAATTGGTTTCGCGTCTCAAAGAACCGCTGACCCGTTTCCGCGACGAACGCCAACCCAACGAAGCCTTCGGTGACTTTTGTCATCGTGCGATTTTGACACCAGTAGTCAGTAGTCAGTAGTCAGTAGTCAGTAGTCAGTAGTCAGTAACCAGTAGTCAGTAGTCAGTAGTCAGTAGTCAGTAACCAGTAGTCAGTAGTCAGCAGTCAGTAGTCAGTAGTCAGATTTCAAACCTTAGCACCTGCCACCTGCCACCTGCCACCTGCCACCTGCCCTGTCTCTTATACACATCT
>JAHBAL020000363.1 GCA_018500105.2 Anaerolineae bacterium | reverse complement strand
TTGCAGCAATTTGAGCAATGCAAACAGGCGCTGCACGAAGAACTAAATTTGCCACCCTCGGCAGAGACGTTGGCGTTGGCTGAGATGGTCAAAAAGACGATGCAAGCTGCTGCACAGCCAGCGCCGCCTCAGCCGAAAGTGGTATCGCCTGTTTTGCCGAGCGGCCCAAGCACGACGACCACGATGCCGCCGACCAATTTGCCGCGTTCACTCACCAGTTTTGTTGGGCGTGTTTCGGCTTTGGCCGAAGTCAAACATTTACTCACCAGTTTGTCCTTGCCGCCGCTCGTGAGCGTAGTGGGGGCAGGTGGCAGTGGCAAAACCCGTTTGGCGCAACAAGTTGGGCGCGAATTGTTGCCTGCCTATGCCGATGGTGTGTGGTGGATCGAGCTTGCGCCGCTCGCCGACACGGCGCTCATGCCACAGGCTATTGCCAAAGTGTTAAATGTGCGGGCGCAAAACGGCGCAGATATCCTCGACACCTTGCTTTCGCACATGGCGAACAAACGCATGTTGCTCATTTTAGACAATTGCGAGCATTTGATTTTGGGCTGTGCGCGATTGGTCGAGCGGCTATTGGCCCAATGTGAACGATTGCAAGTGCTGGTCACTAGCCGCGAGCCGTTGGCGATTGCAGGCGAGGGTGTGTGGCGTATTCCGTTGTTGGGTGTGCCAAGCGCAACACAGCGACAGATCCAATCTAGCCCAAGCCAACCCAGCGCCCTAAGCGGGCTGATTACCAACGAGTGTGTGGCCCTGTTCGTGGCGCGGGCGCAAGCTGCCAAGTCTGATTTTGCCTTGACCGAACGTAGCGCGGCAGCCATTGTGCAAATTTGTCGGCGCTTGGATGGGATACCCCTTGCGATTGAGTTAGCCGCTAGCCGGGTGCGGGCCATGAGCGCTGAGCAAATTGCGGCGCGGCTAGACGACAAATTCAATTTGCTCACTGGCGGCAGCCGCACCGCCTTGCCACGCCAACAAACGCTACAGGCGCTGATTGATTGGAGCTACGATTTGCTGAGTGCCAACGAACAGCGTTTATTTCGCGCCTTGTCGGTTTTTCGCGGCGGCTTTAGCATCGCAGCGGTCGAGGCGTGTGGGTTTGGCGATCTCGATACTTTTTTGCGTTTAGTGGACAAGTCTCTGGTGAATTTGGACACCACCCGCGACGAAGCCCGTTATTTCATCCTCGAAACAGTGCGTGAATATGCGCAAAAATTATTCGAGCAGTTTGATGAGGTTGCAGCCGTGAAAGCGCGATTGGTGGCTTGGTGTGTTCAGAAGGTTCAACAAGCTGAGCTTCATTTGCGTGGGCAAAACGCGGCACAACATTTTGCATGGTATGACCAAGAACGCGACAATTTACGCGCCGCGATTGAATATGCTCACCAGACTGATTTGGCAGCGGCATATAAACTGGTGAGTGGGCATCATATGTTTTGGGCGTCACATGGCTATTGGGATGAAGGCGCAGCCGAGAGTAGCCGGCTTTTATCGCGCTGGAATGCCAGCCAGATGCCGGAATATGCCCATTTGTTGTATAACTTGGCTGTGTTTTGGGTGCGCAAAATGACCAATACTGCGCAGGCGATTCAAGATTTGCAACATGTGATCGCGTTAACGACTCAGTATCATTTGCCTGAATTGATGGCAAAAAGCCACCGCATGTTGGGACATATTCACTATACAACAACGCATCAACTTGATTTGGCTAAAACCCATTTATTAATTGCGCTTGATCTTCATCGCAGTATCGGAAATCAGGCTGGGGTGTCGGCTGCATTAGATGGGTTAAGCGATGTGGCTCGATTTTCGGGGGCATTTGACGAAGCACTTGCTTACTTACATGAATCGCTAAGCATTGATGAAGCACGCGGCGATGTGCGAGATATTGCGTCGGCGCATTTGGGGCTGGGGTTTACCTATTTGTCTAAAGGCGACTCGATGCAGGGCAAATATCATTTGAAGCTGACTTATCGTTACTTGCAAAAAATACAGGTTGTGCGGTATTACCGTAATGTTTTGTCAGGTTTTTTGCGGGCCTATGTGTTAGAAAAAGATTTTTTGCGGGCGGCACAGGTAAAAGGGGGCTATGATAAATTGTGCGAAACCGAGTCGTCGCTTATTTATGGAGACGATTTATTGCAATTTAATCTAGCCTGCGAGCAAATCAAGATCGCTTTGCCCGAAAATGTCTATCAGCAAGCCTACAACGAGGGTTATGCGTATATGACCGCGTCGTCCGACACCATTGACTATTTTCTTTGATCAAGCCCGATGTGCCGATTTTCTGTAAAGACCCCTCCCTGTGCTTCAGAGTGATGCGGCAATTTATGTAACTCACCTTACGCACAAGTTCAGTATTTCACCGCGAAGCGCACGAAAGACACAAGAAAAGACGGCTTTCAGATACAAATCTTTGAGTTCTTTGTGGTAAAAAGTTTGCGCCTTGTATAACGTCAATTATGTAATATGTAACTTGATTTATTCCAGATCGCATGAAATTGGCGAGGCGTAACATTGTCAAGTTATTGCGAGTAAAATAGCACCGATGCAGGAAAACACCCCCCCTGTAACGGCGAGTGGAATTTACTTTAATGGCTTTGGCGAATGTAAATTTGGTTTTGTCGCAGCCAGTGGCAACCCAACCTCGGTGACATTTTCGGCTCGCAAAACCGAGAGCCTGTTGGCTTACCTGATCTTGCACCCCAGCCCACACCCACGTGAGCAATTGGCGGCGCTGTTTTGGGGCGATTCGACCGACGACGATGCGCGGCGCTCGTTGCGAGTGGCGTTGTCGGGGCTGCGCAAGGCGTTTGAAGGGCTACAGACCGAGCTATTTGTCGGCGGACGTGACAGTTTACAACTCAATCCTGAACTTCAGGTTGAGGCCGATGTGCTTGAATTTCAGCGGCTGATGGATTTGCCCAGCCCCAGCCCGACAGATTTGCAACGCGCCACCGATTTGCACAAAGGGCTATTTTTGCCCGGCTTTTACGACGATTGGGTGCTGCGCTTGCGCGACGAATTGCAAGATTTGTGCGTGGCGGCGCTGTTGATGCTGGCAAAGCAACAACGCAAACAAGGCGCACATGGCCCCGCGCAAGCGTTGGCGCGGCGGGTTTTGGCGTATGACCGCGCCAACGAGGCGGCGTATCAACACCTCATCGCCAGCCTCGCCGAGAGCGGTGACCGCAGCAGCGCATTGC
>JAHBAL020000256.1 GCA_018500105.2 Anaerolineae bacterium | reverse complement strand
GATGTGTATAAGAGACAGTTTCAACAGCATCGTCAATATTTCGCTGGGCCAGCGGGCGAGCAAGACCTCATTCTCAAACTGCCCGAGCACGCCAACCCGAAACATGCGGCTTTGTTTGGCGTGGCGAGCGTGGCCTTACACGATGTGCGTCGCGCCGAGGTGAAATTGGGTGAGCGGGTGCTGGTGGTCGGCGCGGGGCTAATTGGTCAATTTACCAGCCAAGCGGCGCTGGCGTGTGGCGCAATCGTCACGGTGTGCGATTTGAACGCTGACCGACTGCGCGTGGCGGCTGAACTGGGGGCGCATCATACCGTTGTGCCAGATGCCGATTGGGCCAATATCAAAGCGCTGGGGCCGTTCGATTGCGTATTTGAAGATTCGGGCGCACCTGTGCTTGATGGCATTGTCGGGCGCACGTGGAATCAGGGTATCTTAAAATTGCGCGGACGTTTGGTCATGATTGCCGGGCGCGGGCGGGTGGATTACAACTTCAACGCCGCGCAGGGCGACGAGATCGCGGTGCAACACGCCAGCCACTTTGTCCTTGACGACCTGCGCGAAACCTGCCGACTTTATTTGGAGGGCCGTATACAAATTGCGCCTTTGCTGCGCGACGTGGTGAATTTCCGCGACATGCCTGCGTTGTATGACCGCCTGCGTGATGCGCCCGATCGTTTGCTGGGCGTGGTATTCGATTGGCGCGAATGAGGCGTGGCGCACCCCGTAACGCCGTCAACTTGGCGGCCCTTATACACTTAGGACTTACGCGAAAGTTTTATTTTCACCACAAAGCGCACAAAGAACTCGAAGACTTTCATTGGTAAACCTTTCTTTTCTTTGTGAACTTTGTGTCCTTTGTGGTGAAATGTTTTTAATTCGCATAAGTCCTATACTTTAAAATACAAACGTAAAGACAAACAGTTGAGACGACGGTAGTTGCTTTGAGGAGAAATAAATATGCAAAAAATACGATTTGGCATTCTTGGCTCTGGGTTTATGGGGCGCACCCACGCCGAAGCCGTGCGCCGATTGCCCAACGCCGAATTGGTGGCGGTGACGGGCGGCAGCCGCGCCCCCGCTCTTGCCGCCGATTATGGCGCGGTCTGCGACCCCGACGCGCCCACGCTGCTGGCTCGCCGCGATATTGACGCCATCGTTATCACCACCCCGCATCATGTGCATGTGGATGAGGCCGTGCTGGCGCTCGACGCAGGCAAACATGTTTTGGTCGAAAAGCCGTTGTCAACGTCTGTTGCCGACGCCGATCGTATGATCGCCGCCGCCCAGCGCAATGGGTGCGTGCTTTGCACCGCCTATCACCAGCGTTTTCGCGTCAACAACGCCGCCGCCCGCCAACTCATTGCCGAAAACGCCATCGGGGCGGTGCAAACGATTCAGATCTCGATGCCAACCTATGCCGGAACGATCAAGGCCGGTGGCTTTGGCGGCAATTGGGATTGGTGGAACAACCCCGCCAGTCTCGGCCACATTCTCAACAGCGCCCCACACGCCGTTGACATGATGCGCTGGCTGACGGGGGCCGAGGTGCAAACGGTGACAGCATTTTGTCGCACCTTGTTGCCCGATGTGCCGGTCGAAGATACGACATTGGCCTTGCTGTCGCTTAGCAATGGCGCAATTTGTAGCTTGTTTTCGACTCGCGCCTTGCCCGCGCCCGCTTTTCCGGGCGGCGATTTTGGGATTCGCATCACTGGCAGTCACGGCTGGCTCGACCTCGACCCGTATAAGGCGTTGCGGCTGGCGGATGACAACGGTTGCCGCACCGTTTCGACTCAGCCGGTGGTGGGGCACGAGGGCGCAAATACTGCCTTTGGCGATGTGCGGATGCAAGCCTACACCGACCAAATTGCCTCATTTATCGAAGTGATGGGCGGCAAGCAAGGGGTGATCGGGTCGGCCCAAGACGGGCGGGCCGGTGTGGCGGCTTGCATTGCCATGCTCACGGCCTCGGCCCAGCGGCGTTGGGTGAATTTATAAACGATGGCTTCAACCTCCGAGGTCTTTAAGACCTTGGAGGTTTGGCGATGCTGTGTAACTTCTCTAAGTCGCCTCAACCACCTGCCGAAATTGCCGCCGATACAGATCGGCATATAACCCATTGAGCGACAACAGACCGTCGTGCTGACCGCGTTCGACAATCTGCCCGTCTTTCATCACCAGCACCAAATCGGCATCGCGGATGGTGGACAGGCGGTGGGCGATGACAAAACTGGTGCGCCCGCGCAGCAATTTGCCAAGCGCCTTTTGGATGAGCGACTCGGTGTAGGTGTCTACCGACGACGTGGCCTCGTCGAGGATGAGGATGCGCGGGTTGGCCAAAACAGCGCGGGCGATGCCAATCAGTTGGCGCTGGCCTTGGCTGAGACCGCCGCCGCGCTCGCCCAATACGGTCTGGTAGCCATCCTTTAGCCGTGCGATAAATTCGTGGGCGTTAGCCGCTTTGGCAGCGGCCTCGACCTCGGCATCGCTGGCGTTTAACCGCCCGTAACGAATGTTATCGGCGATGCTTCCGGCAAACAAAAAGCTGTCTTGTGGCACAGCGCCCATTTGTTGGCGCAGGCTGGCGCGGGTAAATTGGCTAATATCAGCGCCATCTATCCGAATTTCGCCCGCTGAGGGCTGATAAAAGCGGCTGAGCAGGTTGATGATGGTGGTTTTGCCCGCACCGGTCGGGCCAACAATGGCGACGATTTGCCCGGCTTTGGCCTCGAACGACACCGCATTTAGCACGGGTTTGGCCGGGTCATAGGCAAACGACACCCCGTCGAAGGCCACATTGCCCTGCACCGGCGGCATGGTGCATTCGGCGCAGGCTTCGTTCTCGTTTGGGCCATCCACCAATTCAAAAATGCGCTCAGCCCCCGCAAACGACGATTGGGCTTGGGTGTAAAACGCGCCCAATTGTTGCAGCGGGCGGAACATGGTTTGCACATAGGCCAAAAACGCCACTACCGCGCCGATGGTCAATTGGTCATTGATCGCCAGCCAGCCGCCGAAGCCCGCTACAATCGCCGTTGACACGGTCGAGAGAAATTCGACCAAGGGGTTAAAGGCCGAGGTAATGGTGGTGGCGCTCATATTGGCGCTGCGGTTGGCGGCGTTGCGCTCCGAAAATCGGCGTTGGTTGGCCTCGGTGCGGTTGAAGGCTTGCGCGACTTTCACGCCTGCGATCTCCTCTTGCAAATCGGACGATACGTCGCCGATGGTGCGGCGGGTGCGACGGTAGGCATTGCGGGCCAGCTTCGAGAAGAAATCGGTCGAGAGCAACATGACCGGGATGACGCTAAAACTCGCCAGCGCCAACATCCAATTTTGAAAAAGCATGGCGATCATGGTGGCGATGAGGGCGAAAATGCCGCCCAGCATTTGAATGAGGCCCTGACCGAGGAAGTTGTTGATGGTGTCGGTGTCGTTGACGAGGCGACTCATCACGTCGCCGACGGGGTTTTTGTCAAAATAACTGATTGGCAGGGCTTGCACTTTTTTGAAAATGTCGGCCCGGAGCGCCATGAGCGTTTTTTGCGTCACCACCGCCATTGCCACAATTTGGCTTCGCCCGCTGATGAACATGACGGCGAACAAGATGAACATGAGCGCGAGGCTTTGCCACAGCCCGCTGGTGAGCGCGGCGCGGGTGGCGTCGTCGGTGGCGGGCATGACAAACCGGTCTATTGACAGGCCGAGAAAAAAGGGCCACGCTGCTTGGCAAATGGCGTTGATGGTCGTCAGCGTAAACACGCCGATGATCTCACGCTTGAACGGCCTGACATATTGCCACAGCCGACTGGCGGCGAAAGATTGATTTTTAGGTTTTTCGGCCTCGATTTGGGCCATTGCTTGAATTGAGCCGTGTGGGCCACCGCGCATCATAATGCGGTGATTTTACTCCTCGTTGATGTGAGGGTTTGTTTAACACCAAATTTTGGTGTAGAGACGGGTCGGTGACCCGTCTAATTTTGCCATATCAACGCCGCCGCGAATAAGGTAATCGCTCGTCAGCGCAAAAGACGGGTCACCGACCCGTCTAATTTTGTCATATCAACGCCGCCGCGAATAAGGTAAATCGCCCATCAGCGCAAAAGACGGGTCACCGACCCGTCTCTACATCAATTTGCATGTAAGAAATGCCGTCCATGCCTCATCCAAACCGACAAGATGATGTCTATTGCTAAAAAATTAATCCCGTTTGTGTTGTTGTTTGTCACGGCGTGTGGCAGTGCCTGTCTCTTATACACAT
>JAHBAL020000206.1 GCA_018500105.2 Anaerolineae bacterium | reverse complement strand
TTTTCACCACAAAGCGCACAAAGAACTCGAAGATTGGCATTGGTAAACCTTTCTTTTCTTTGTGATCTTTGTGTTCTTTGTGGTGAAATATTTTTAATGTGCGTAAGTTCTATGCTTTAATCTTTACCTTTTTAGGTATATCACACCCAATGCTTCACGTATGAAACATCCATTTCGAGTAAAATCCCGCCGTCTACACGCTCGCCCCAACTGTTATTATGGGGTTGATAGCTGAAAACAACTTAAATCCCACCTCAAATTTGAGGTGTTTTTGACAAATGGCAAACTTTACGCTCTTAAAAGAATTGGTGCAGCCCGCCAAAACCAAAATTGTGATGCTGGTGCTCGACGGTGTCGGCGGGTTACCCAACGCCGACGACCTGACCGAATTGGAAGCGGCACACACCCCCAACCTCGACCGCTTAGCCCGCGAAGGCTGCTTGGGCCAGCACTACCCCGTCGAAGTTGGCATCACCCCCGGCAGCGGCCCCGGCCACTTGGGGTTGTTTGGCTACGATCCGGTGAAATATGAAATCGGGCGCGGCGTGCTCGAAGCGGTGGGCATCGGCCTGCCGCTCAGCGCAGATGACGTCTTTGCACGCGGCAATTTCTGCACCCTCGACGCGGCTGGCAATATCAGCGACCGCCGCGCTGGGCGCATCCCCACCGAAACCTGCGTCAAATTGGTCAATAAAATCAAAGCCGCCAATATTCAGGTTGCCGACGATGTCGAAGTGACGATTGAACCGGTGCTCGATTATCGCTTTGTGCTGGGCATGCGCGGCAAAGGGCTAAGCAGCAACCTCGGCGAAACCGACCCGCAACGCACCGGCGTGCCACCCATGCAAGTCGAGGCTGGCGACGCAGCCAGCCAACGCACCGCCGATCTATTTAACGCTTGGGTCAAAGCCGCCACCGAGGTCATCAAAGACGATGCCCCCGCCAACGGTCTCACCCTGCGCGGCTTCTCAGGCGATCCCGCCTTCCCGAAATTTAAGGATGTATATGGCCTGAAAGCGGGCGCAATCGCCGTTTACCCAATGTATCGCGGCTTGGCCTCGCTGGTCGGCATGAACATGGTCGAGCATCACGCCCACAGCATCGCCGAAGAATTTGAGGCCGCCGCCCACGTGTGGAACGACTACGACTTTTTGTTTATTCACGTCAAATACACCGATTCACGCGGTGAAGATGGCAAATTTGACGCCAAGAAAGCCGTCATCGAAGAAGCCGACGCCGCTTTGCCAAAACTGCTCGCCCTCAAGCCAGACGTGCTGATCGTGACCGGCGACCACTGCACCCCCAGCCAACTCAAGGCGCATTCGTGGCATCCTGTGCCAATGTTGTTATGGGCGCCCGCCACCGTTCGCCGTGACCGCAGCAGCGCCTTTGGTGAACGTGAATGCGCTCGCGGCGGCCTCGGCACTTTCCGCGCTGGCGACATCATGCAATTGGCCTTGGCTCACGCCGGGCGGCTGGCTAAATTTGGCGCGTAACGATAAACGATCAATGTGGTAGAATAACGCTATCCGTCGGGGAGTGGCGAAGCCTGGTATCGCGCTGCGTTCGGGTCGCAGAGGCCCCGGGTTCAAATCCCGGCTCCCCGATTTTTTTATCTAAGCGACGAGTTCATGCCCAGTCATTCCACAATGCCACTCGGCAGCGCATTTTCCTTGCAAGACTGGGATCAATTTTCAGCCCACCATCGCTACGGGCATTTTTTGCAAAGCAGCGCATGGGGCCAACTCAAATCTAATCACGGTTGGCGGGCCACATGGTCGTGCGTGCTCGACACCAGCAACCACATCACTGGCGGCGGCCTGGTTTTGCTGCGCGATTTACCCGCCAAGGTGGGCAAATTGGCCTATATGCCACGCGGGCCAGTGCTCGATTGGGACGCGCCAACACACGCGAGCAAGGTGCTTAGCCATGTCAGCGCCAGCGCCAAAAAGCACGGCGCAATTGCCCTCATCATCGAGCCGAGCCTAATGGACACGCCGCACGATGAAAAAATGCTGCTTGCCAATGGCTTTACGCCCAACTCATTCACCATTCAGCCCCGCCGCAGCATTTGGGTCAATTTGGATGTGGATGCCGAAAACGATATTTTGGCAAAAATGAAGCAAAAGACGCGCTACAACATCGGGTTGGCCCGCCGCAAGGGCGTCACCGTGCGCGAGGCTAACGCCGACGATTTGCCCAAGTTTTACCAAATGATGGAAGCCACGTCGGCGCGTGACGGCTTCGCAGTGCATTCCGCCGCCTATTATGACGATTTTCTGCGCTTGTTTGGCGCGGGCGGCAGCGACGTAGCGCGGCTGTTGGTGGCCGAGCACTCCGCATTGCCCGGCGTGTTGCTGGCGGGCGCGGTGGTTACGGCCTACGCCAAAATGGGCATTTACGTGTATGGGGCCAGTGCCAACGAACACCGCGAACTCATGTCTACCTATTTGCTGCAATGGGAAGGCATGCGCTGGTGTCGCGCTCGCGGTTGCCATACTTATGATCTGTGGGGCGTGCCCGACGAAGATGAAGATAAGCTAGAAGCCGAATTTGACAAGCGCCATGACGGTTTGTGGGGCGTGTATCGCTTTAAGCGTGGGTTCGGCGGACAACTGGTGCGCCAAGTGGGCGCATGGGTCAATGTGCTGGCCCCGTTTCGCTGGCAAGCCTTTTTACTCGCCCGCAAATGGCGCAAGCAGACTGATGCGGGGTAGGGTGCAAGTGGCAAGTGGCAAAGTTGCAGGTTGCAAAGTGGCAAGTGGGGCAGTGAGAACTTTGCAACCTGCAACCTGCAACCCTGCAACTCTCCCCCCGGCCCCCCCTCAGGTCCGGCCTTCTCCCACATCTGCCAAAAAATCGCCTTCATCGGTGGCGGTTGGGTGATGCCGCCGCCACGCCCGCCGCGCCTGTAGCCCAATGAGCAAGAGGCTGGGCAACCCCACCACCAGCAACAGATAGGGTAACAGGGGCAACAAGGGCGCATCACGCGCACGGTCGAGGACAAGCAAAAGCAGCGATAGCGATAGCCATACCGTCGCGGCATTGGCGGGGGCGTCGCTGGCATGCAGCCATTTTAGCCCAGCCGTGCGTTCTGAGGTAAGCGGCCACCACAAATTTGACCCCATGTAGCCCAATTGATCTTCAAGCACATGCACGGCGTAGCCAAGCCCCGCCACCAGCCCTGCCGTCCAGCCCAATAGCCCGCCCACCAAAACACCCAATCCCGCCGCCAACAACAGCGAATGGGTGCGCTGCCGATGCCAGGGCAAAAAATCAATCCGCAAGGTTGTGGGCGCGGGCGTTTGAGTCGTAGTGTCGGCTCGGCTTGGCACAGGCACAAATTTTAAGGATGGCCCGCCCAATTCTTCGATATGAATTTCGCCATCGTAGCCATAATCGAGTGGGCCGACGTGGGCACGACCAATGCGCGGCTTGGCGTCATGCACGTGATCGGCGAGGCGCACCACCACATCACCGTTTGCCACATCAAACCGCAGCGAATACAGCACCCAATTGACAACACCTCGGCGGGTGGGGTGCAACTGCGCAATGCGAGGCTTGCCATCCGCCAAAGCCGCCCGCATGGTTGCCGCCAACGCATCGGCAAAGGCTGGGGCGTTGGGTTGCTCGGCGCTGGGCGCAATGTTGGCGTGGCGATGCTCGATGAAGCGCTCGATGCGAAAATCGAGCGTGTCGGGCAACATGGCACAGGCCCCGCCCAAGGCAATGAGCAACCCGCCTTGGGCGGCATCTTGCACCACACCTGGCAGCCATGCCGCCACACACAGCCCAGAGGCAAAATGAGCGATTCCCTTCATGTTGATTTTAGATTTTGGATTTTAGATTTTGGATTTTGGACGGATTACATAAATTGACACGTCGCCCCGATGCGCAGTGAGGGATATTTGCGGAAAATCAGCACGGCGATTAAATTCCTGCAAAGATTCCTCCTCGTAGTTTACCCTGAGCTTGTCGAAGGGTCAGAATGATCCGCAACATGATCAAACACTAGGGTGGTAGGATAGCCCAATCTAAAATCCTAAATCTAAACGCTAAAATTCCTCAAGATGGTTATTGAATTTCTCGGCACAGGCGGCGCGGCGGCAACCCCGCTGCCCGGCGCCACCGACCCAACTTCGGTCAAAGCGCGGCACATTGGCGTGCCCTACAGCCGCTATGGGCCATGCATTTATGTGCATGGGCCAGAATTGATGATTGACACGCCCGAAGAAGCGCGGCTGGCGATGGAGCGGGCGGGGATTGGCCGCGTACCGCACTGCACCTATTCGCATTGGCATCCCGATCACACCTTCGGACGGCGGATTTTTGAATTTAATCGCGATTTTGGGCGCTATCCGGGCAAGCCGTTTTGCACGCATGTGTATTTGCCCAACACGGTGGCCAACAGCAATGACAACCTCGGCTTGCAAAATTCGCTTGACTGGTATGCGCGTTGGGGCTGGGTAAAGCTTCACAAGCTCGACCAAGACCAAGCGTTTATGCTAAACGGGGTAGAAATTCAGCCGCTGGTGGTGACGCCCAACTTGGCGTGTGGTTTTTTGCTGACCGAAGGCGAGCGGCGGGCGTTGATTGTGCCTGACGAGGTGCATGGCTGGCAGCCCCCCGCCTGTGTGCGCGGGGTAGATGTGGCGGTGATGCCCGCCGGAATCATGCTCACCAATTTGTTTTCGGGCGCATCACGCTGGGATCGTGCGCATCCGGTGCTGCGTTTCGAGCCAACCTTCGACGACGTGTTGGACATGATCGCCCAAATTCAGCCCAAACGGGTTTATATCACCCATCTCGAAGCCAACGACATGCCCGACTATGACCAGCTGTGCGTCGTCGCACAACGCCTCAGCGCCACCGGCAAATATGGGCAATTAACGTTTGCGTGGGATACGCTGAAAGTGGAGCTATGAATTAAGAACCAAGAACCAAGAGCCAAGAATCAAGAACCAAGAATCAAGAACCAAGAACCAAGAGCCAAGAATCAAGAATCAAGAATTAAGGATCAAGAATTAAGAAATGCAGATGTTACCAGCATAACTGCAACAAGCAAATGCAAAAACGATAGCAACATCAACCTCCCTGTCACGGCCTTAGCCGCCCATCTTGAATCTTGGCTCTTGGCTCTTGGCTCTTGACTCTTCCTACAAATGAATCATATTCCCCTCGACCCCGTGCGCGGCTTCCATGAGCGATTCACTCAGGGTCGGGTGCGCGTGAACGGCGTGGGCGATTTCATTGGCGGTGAGTTCGGCGGTTTTGGCCAGCACAAATTCGGGCAACAATTCGGTCACATCTGGCCCAACCATATGCACGCCCAAAATTTCGCCATACTTGGCATCGGCGATGATCTTGACAAAACCCTCGCTATTATTCAGCGCCAGCGATTTGCCATTGGCCTGAAACGGAAATTTGCTCACTTTGAGCGTGTAGCCTTTGTCTTTGGCTTGCTGCTCGGTCAGCCCCATGCTCGCCACTTGCGGATGGGTATAGGTGCAGCGCGGCATCGCGTCGTAATCGAGCGCGGCCAAATGCCCAGCATGTTTGCCCATGCGCGAAGCAATATGCTCGGCAGCCACCACGCCCTGCGCCGAGGCCACATGCGCCAGCCGCAACAGCCCGTTAATGTCGCCAATGGCATACACATTCGGCAAATTGGTCGCCATATGCCCGTCAACAGGAATATACCCGCGTTCGTTGGCCTTCACCCCAGCCGCATCCAGCCCGATGCCTTGCGTATTGGGGGCCACACCCATCGCCATGAGCAGCCAATCGGCCTTGAGTGTTTGCTTGTTGCCACTGGCATCGGCCACAGTCACGCTTACGCCGTCGGCCTCAACTTTGGCATCTTCGACCTTGGTGGCGGGCAGCAAATTAACGCCGCTGCGTTTGAACGAACGCACCACCACTTGGCTCACTTCGGGGTCTTCGAGCGGCAAAATTTGTGGCAACGCCTCAATAACCGTAATTTCGACCCCGTAAGCATTAAACACATAGGCAAATTCCATGCCGATGGCCCCGCTGCCGATCACGATCATGCTCTTGGGCGCGGTGGTCACATCCAGCAATTGGCGATAGGTAAAGACGCGCTGGCCGTCGGGCTTAATCATCGGCAATGAAAACGGGCGTGCGCCGGTCGCCAAAATAATGTTTTGGCCTTTCACATCGCTTGTGCCGTCTTTGCCTGTGACCGTGATTGTGTTGGCATCTTTCAATTTACCTTCGCCCATGATGACGGTGATGTTGTTTTTGCGCATCAAGAAGGTAACGCCTTTGACCAAACGCGCCGACACTTCGCGGCTGCGTTTGTGGGCGGCGGCGTAATTGACGCTGAGATTGTCGAACGAAAAACCATATTCTTTGCCCTGATGCAACAAATGCATCACTTCGGCATTGCGCAACAGCGATTTGGTGGGGATGCAGCCCCAATTCAAACACACGCCGCCCATATGTTCACGTTCAATAATGGCCGTCTTAAGACCCAATTGTGCGGCGCGAATGGCGGCCACATAGCCACCGGGGCCTGCGCCCAAGACCACGACATCGAAAATATCGTTTGCTGTTTGAGAAAGATTGCTCATAAGTAAGGCGATAATTGTAATCCTGATGGAAGCGACACTGCGCGAAAGATTAAGGCGTTTGGGGATGCAAAAAGGCACATCCCACCTAAAAGCAGCGGCCAAGCCTGCGCCCGCTGTGCCGCCGATGCCGCCGGTTGTGGGCGCTGCCGCCCCGCAGCCAAGCGCCTCCCCCGCCAGCGCCCAACACCAGCTTTGGAATATCGAACAGCCGACGCCGTATGGCATGGCCCGCATCCGCCGCACCGTTTACGATCTGTCGCATTTGCACGGCGACCGCCCCCTTGCCCACGCGCTCGAGCGCCCGCTCGATCAGCAGCATTTTGCCAATGCGCTCTTTCTCGACACCGAAACGACCGGCCTCGCCGGTGGGGCCGGCACACTCGCCTTTCTCGTCGGCGTCGGCTACTTTACTGAGGTTGAGAGTTGGGAGTTGAGAGTTGAGAGTGGACAGTCTCCCAACCCTCAACTATCAACCCTCAACTCTCAACTCTCAACTCCTAACTTCGTTGTGGATCAGTTTTTCCTCAGCGACCCCGCCGAAGAGGCCGCGATGTTGCTGTGTATTGACAAATTGGTGAACACGCATGACAACGTGGTGACGTTTAACGGCAAGACCTTCGATGTGCCGCTGCTCGAAACCCGTTTCACCTTGTCGCGCATTGCGCCGTCGTTTGCCGACAAGCCGCATGTAGATTTGTTGCACTACGCACGTCGCGCTTGGCGCGGCATGTTGAGTTCGCTCAGCCTCGGCTCGCTCGAATTTCATTTGTTGGGCGTGCGCCGCGACCAGCAAGACATCGCTGGTTTTCTCATTCCGCAGCTTTACCGCGATTATTTGCAGGCGGGCGCAGCCGCCGCCCACGAGGAAATGAGCCGCGTGCTGTATCACAATTTGCACGACATTTTGTCTATGGTCACGCTGGCGGCGCGGCTGCATGATGTCTTTGCGCGGCCCAGCACGCCCGACGAATATTTGGCGGTTGGGCGGCATCACGAGCGCAATGGCGATTGGGCGCAAGCGGTCGAAGCATATAAAGAAGCAGAAGATCAGCCAAATCCTCAGCCTTCGCAAGAGGCCCAGCGGCGTTTGGCAAATGGGTTAAAGCGACTGGGGCGGCGCGACGAGGCCGTCGTTTATTGGGAAGCGTTGGCCGACGCTGACGATATCGAGGCGTTGATTGAATTGGCAAAACACTACGAATGGCACGCGGTTGACCACACGCGGGCTTTGTTGGCGGCCAAGCGGGCGCAGCGGCTGGCCCGTGACCCCATCACCCGCCGCGAAATTGAGCAACGGGTGGAGCGGATTAAAAAGAAGTTGGCGTAATTTACCCCACATACACCCCCGTATCGGGGTGAAATTCATACCAGCCGACCCACCAGGTGCGCTGAGCCAAGAGGGGTTGCCCGTCGGCGGTAGCGGCAACACTGTCGCTGGCGGGGTCGTAGCGCAATTGCACGGGTTTGCCCGCCAAAGTGGTATCGAGGCTGCCGAGGCGCTGCAAGGTCGCCAAGGGATAAGCGCAATGGGCATCGCCGATGCTGATGCCGATGACGGGCGCGTGGGCATCGAGCCGCGTGTCGTTTTTCGTCAGCCCCGGCATGTGCCCGTGTGTGGTGGCCTTGTCGAGCAAGGTGGTTATAAATTGCTTCGGCAAAATCCCCGTCCAACGTTCAGGCGCGAGGCCAGCGCTGGTGTTGGGGTTGGCTTGTTGCCACGCCGCCCACGTCGTCAATTCGCCCCCCAACAAGGTTAATTGTGCGTGTGCGTCCTTGAGTGGGCCGATCAACGCCTCGCCGGTGGCGTGTTGCCACAATGTGCCGGTTTCGCGGTCGCGGATCACCATATTGCGCCGCCAAACGCATTCAACCTCAAAATGCAAATGCTGCCCGTTCACGGTGGCGGCATACACGATGCCGCTGCGGCAGGCTTCTCACCACGCCACCAAAATCGGCTCACCGCCGACGGTGTCGTTGATGAGGTGATGCGGGATGAGGGTGCTGATTTGCCACGCGCTGGCATTGCCCTCATCATCCACATAGCCCAGCACCGCCTCGTCGCTCGCCCATTGGGCCGCCGTCGCGGGCACATGGGCGGGCGCGTCAACCGCCACCAACGCCTTGCTGGCGTGCATAAATCCCGCCAATGGCATCAACGCGATCACTAGCCCAATGATGACGAGTTGGCTGCTGCTGGGGTTGAGCCAATAGGCCAACAACGCCAACCCAAACGCCAACACGGCGACGACGATGCGGTTACGGCGTTTGCGATATTGAAATTCGATGCCTAATTGCGGCAAAAATGACACCCATTGGTTCATTTGAATTGCCAGCACAGAAATGGCGATGGCAAGCACGGAAAAGAGCGTTGACATGCCTTAAATTATAGGGGCTTACGCCGCCAATAATTTGCGCTGCCGCGCCCGATGCACGGCCTCGGCGCGGCTGTCGGCCCCCAATTTGGCGATGACATTGCCAACGCGGAAAATGGCGGTGCGTTCGCTCACACTCAACACCTGGGCCATTTCGCGGTTGCGCAAGCCACGCGCCATGAGTTGCAGCACCTCTTCCTCGCGGGCAGTGAGCGGTTGCATCGGCGCGGGCAAATCGGGCGACGGGTGATGGGTTTCGTCGCCATCAAGCGCGGCGGTCTGCTCGGCGCGGCTCATATTGAGCACGCTTTCGACCAAGCGGCAAGCCACCGCCAACTCGTGCTGGGCAGCCGAGTTGGCGTTAAGGCTGGCTTGCACGCGCTTCATGCGTTCGAGCGCCCGCCCCAAAACATCGTCTATTGCCTCGCGTGCGATGGCGTCCATATGTATTTTTTATTCCGGCAATTCAACCACAAATTCTTTCGGGTCGTTGCCGTCTGAACCTTTGCGCACAATTTTAATTTTGATATCTTGCCGTTTCTTGCCTTCGCTGGCTGGCTCTTTCTCCTCTTTCTCGATTGGTTTGGCGGGTTCAGGGTCTTGGCCCTCGGCCAAGGCGCGTTTGAAGATATGGAAGGCTGCGCCCATCGGCTGCGGCTGAATGTCAACCAATTCCCAACCTTGCACCCCCAAGCCGTTCAAATAGCGCCGCCCAAAGGCCGTCATCCGCTCGCCATCTTGGATCAGCACTTCTTCGCCTTCGATGGACACCCGTCCGCGAAAATCTACGAACGCCACTTTATATTCATATCGGTTTGTTGCTTGACTCATTTTTAATACTCCTGTTTTGATTTAGGGTGAATGTTTACATCTTACCCACTGCGCGTCTATTTTGCGCTGTCAATACTGACAGGGAGGATGACAGTTTTTTGGGCCGCCGCGTCATCGTGCCAAGACAACCCCGCGACTTTGGGCGGATTTTGCCATTGCGCCAAATGCCGAGATCAAATATATCATTGAAATTAATTTACTCTCATGATTGCAAAAATGCTGCAATCATGAGAGTTGGCCCGAAGTATCCATTGGCAAAACTTAGGAATTGTTGCGATTAGAATTTGTTGCACTTGCAAATTTGTGATTGAGGTCAAACAAAACTCTACATAACATGCGACTTTAGTCGCACAAAATCTAGTCCTCCGGTCTGATTTGACTATCCCCCCAGATAGCTATCATGAGTGCATAAGCAAACAAATTACACAAAAGACATAAAGGAGACATCAAAATGAACACGATTAAGAACACCATCAGCCGCATTCGCCAGATCGCACTCGTTCTCACGCTTGTCTTTGTTGCTTTCATGGTGGTCGCGCCAAACAGCGCCGCCGCCGCCACCCCAACGCCAAACACCCGCCGCGTCACCGCGATGGCCCGCCCAAACATCATTCGCCGCAGCGTGTTGATTAAGGTCAACGTGAGCAATGTCGAGCCACGCAATGTTGTTTCAACCGCCACCGAGCCAATTGTGCCAAGCGAGCCAGTCAACGTCGTTTTGCCCGCCACCGAACCTGCGCACCCACGCAACGTGGTATCAACCGCCACCGAGCCAGTGCTGCCCAACGGCAAGGCGACGACACCAGCAAGTGGCCCACGCATCGAGATCGTTGGCGCTCGCATCACGCGCTAAATCCCAAGTATTGCAATTGCTTCCAGAAAGGGTTCTGTTCTTCCTCTTGTTTGACGAACGCCCCGCCATGTGCGGGGCGTTCGTCATTTTCCGCTTGCCGAGCCACGTATACTTGGGCGATCATGCGGCTGATTGCGTTGTTTAAACCGTGCTATGTGTTGTCGTCGTTTACCCACGAGGAGGGCGAAACCGACAAACGCACGCTGAGCGAATTTGGGTTGCCCGCCGGGGTGTATGCCGCTGGGCGATTGGATTATGACAGCGAGGGGCTGTTGCTGCTGACCGATGACGGGCCAATGCAACACCGGCTGACCGACCCGCGCCACAAAATGCCCAAAACGTATTACGCCCAAGTCGAGGGTGTGCCGACCGAGGCCGCGCTGATGCCGCTGCGGCGCGGGCTGCGAATTAAGGATTACGTGACCAAGCCGTGCCAAGCCGAAATATTGGCCGAGCCAACCTTGCCGCCGCGCAGCAAACCCATTACCCCGCATGGCCCCACCGCGTGGCTAAAATTGGTGCTGCACGAGGGCAAAAAGCGCCAAGTGAGGCATATGACGGCGGCGGTGGGGCTGCCCACCTTGCGTCTCGTGCGCGTCGCCATTGGCCCGATCACCCTCGCCGGGCTGCAACCCGGGCAGTGGCGCGATCTTAAAGCAAAAGAAGCAAAAGAAATCTTTGAGAGAAATCGGGTTTCTTTCAGAAACCCGATTTCTAGCGATTAGATTTCTAGCGATTATTACCAATGAGCACAATTTCGGTCAACCATGTCGCCAAAGCCTTTGGCAACGCCCAAGCCGTGCGCGATGTCTCGTTCGAGGTCTTGCCGGGCGAGATTTTTGGCTTGCTGGGGCCAAATGGCGCGGGCAAAACCACCAGCATCCGCATGATCTTGGATATTTTCAAGCCCGATCGCGGCAGCATCGGCGTGTTTGGGGCCGACGCTGGGCGCATGACCGCCGCCATGCGTGACCGCATTGGCTATTTGCCCGAAGAACGTGGGTTGTATAAAGATGCGCGGGTGGAAGATTGTGTGTTGTATTTGGCCGAATTGAAAGGCGTGGCGCGGGCCGAGGCCAAGCGCCGCGCCGCCAGCTATTTTGAGCAATTTGACCTGACGCCGCATCGCGGCAAAAAAATTAGCGAGCTGAGCAAAGGCATGCAGCAAAAAGTGCAGGTCATTTGCACACTCATTCATCAGCCGGCTTTGGTCATCATTGATGAGCCATTTAGCGGGCTAGACCCGGTGAACACGCGCTTGGTGCAAGAGGTGTTGCTGCGCGAGCGCGAACGCGGCACCTCGATTGTGATGAGCACGCACCAAATGTATCAGGTGGAAGAAATGTGCAACCGGCTGGTGCTCATTAACAAGGGCGAAAGCGTGCTGTATGGCGAAGTAAATGAGGTGCGCCGCCGCTATGCCAGCCATTCGGTGCGGGTGACGGCGCAGGGCATTTTCCCCACCCTCGCGGGGGTGGTCGAAACTGAGCGCAAGGGCAATAGCCGCACCTTCAAATTGCCGCCCCATCTCAGCCAGCAAGACTTTTTGCTCATTTTGGCCGCCGAGCCACATTTGCAAATCGAAGCCTATGCGCTTGCCATCCCCACGATGGATGATATCTTTGTGCGCGTGGTGGGTGCGGGCGCGGAGGCGGCTGCCACTTAGACTTTTTCCCGATCTATATTTCATACGAAGGAATATGGCCCCTGCAACGTCTAATATAGTAACGTTTATTTTTTGGGGGCGTTATGGATCTATTTTTTGCTTTTCTCATTGCGATTTTGTTTTTTGGGGCGCTGGCAATCGGCGCATACAAGCTCATGGATGTGACGGTTAAGGTCGTTTTGCGGCGACTGCGGCGCACGTCGTTGTCATAATACCGACCGTTTAATCGTAGGGGCAAGGCATTTGCTGCCTTTAACGGGTTGACGATAAAATGCAAATGCTTTGCCCCTACATCAAAATTCCCTCTTGATCGTGCGGTTGGTCTTAGAAAAAATTTCTCGCAAAAGCGCAAAAGCGCAAAGAAAAATTTTGCGCTTTTGCGCTTTTGCGAGAAAATTCTTCACGATAGATGCACGCACCCACGAGCCGCGCAAGCAAGTTAGGCTAAGCTGCCGAAAAATGTAAAGACGCTGCGCGAACCGCTACGCCACTGCCAACAACCCCAGCAAACGCTGATAACCCTGCCACGCACCGGCCCCGTCGAAGATGGCGC
>JAHBAL020000475.1 GCA_018500105.2 Anaerolineae bacterium | reverse complement strand
GTAACCAGTAGTCAGTAGTCAGCAGTCAGTAGTAAGTAGTCAGATTTCAAACCTTAGCACCTGCCACCTGCCACCTCGCACCTGCCACCTGCCACCTGCCACCTGCAACCTGCAACCTGCTACCTGCCCCCCCTTCCCCATGCACCCCGAACATAAGACCAGCAGCCCGCGTGTAAGCGCACGTGTCATTGACAATGTGCGGATGACGCCGCATGATGCCCCAGTGCGGGTGCATCATGTGGCATTTTCCGTCACCGATGCCGCGTTTGGGTTTGAGGTCGGCGATGTGTTGGGGGTGCGCCCGCGCAATAGCGCCAAAGCCGTGCGCGATGTGTTGTCGCTGACCGATTTTTGCCAACATGACGAGGTGATGACGCCGCAAGGCACGAAAACCAACTTGGGGGACGCGCTATGGCAACATCTCGAAATCGGCAAATTGACGGCGGCACATCTCAAGGCGGTGGCGGCACACACCCAATCGCCCGACCTGATCGAATTGCTGCAACCCGAAAACAAAGCCGCGCTCGATGACTATGTTTATGGACGCGAATTGTTTGATCTGTTGCGTAGCCATCCAAACGCATTCCCAACGCCGCAAGCCTTGGTCAACGCCCTCAGCCGCTTGGTTGGACGCTTATACGTCATCGCCAATTGCCCACACACCCACCCGCAAGAAGCGCATATCACGGTCGAGTTGACCGCCTACGAAACGCATAAACGCCAACGTTTTGGGGTGTGCAGCCGATTTTTGATCGAGGACGCAGTCGCTGGCGCGGCGGGTGTGGGCACAGAAGCGACCGTGTTTGTGCACAAGCACAAGCATTTTCGTGTACCGAGCCACCCCGACACCCCCATGCTCATGATCGGGCCGGGCACAGGCATTGCGCCATTTCGCGCATTTTTGCAAACCCGCGCCAAGCAAGAGGCGCAAGGGGAGCACTGGCTATTTTGCGATGCCATGCACGATGTCAGCCATTCGCCAACTAGCGAACCTAATTTGGCAGATTGTCTATATGGCGCACAACTCGACGAATTTCGACAGGGTGGTTGGTTGAGCAAGGTTTCGGTTGCGCCGCACAACCAAATCGAAATCGCACTGTTGGCGCAAGCTGCCGAGATTTGGCAATGGCTGCAAGGCGAGACGGTGGCCTATGTATGCGGCAAAAAAACGTTAACGGCGCAAGTTGCGCCCACGCTATGCCACATTGCCCAGCAACATGGCGGGCTAAATGAGGCCCAAGCCCAACGGTGGCTGGCCAATTTAATTGAACAAAAGAGGTATTTAGTTGATGTCTATTAAGGTCGGTTTTGTGGCTGCCATCATCGGTTTGGGCGGCGCGACATGGGTCAAGCTCATCGCCATGTCGCCCTGTGCTGCCCCATCCCAATCAGCATCATTTGGTGGTGCTGGCGTAATCACAGGATCTTGCTATTTTTTTTAAAAGAGGTTTCCAATGTATATGGATGATTTTAACAACAATCACGGTCAACCCCTACGCAGCAAATCGCTGGCATTAGCCTTGCTCATAATTGGGTTATGCACAGCCTTGCAAATTTTGTTTCGTTTGCAATAAAAAATCAGCGCGCCCGTTACAATACCCGCCATGAACAGCTTACATAACAAAGTAGCAATGGTCACGGGCGGGTCGCACCGTGTTGGGCGCGAAATTGCGCTGGCATTGGCGCGGGCAGGCGCACACGTCGTCGTGCATCATTTTGATCATGCCGCCGACGCTGCCCAAACCGCTACCGATATTCGAGCGATGGGGCGCGAAGCCTTGATCGTTGAGGGCAATATGATGAAATGGGACGACGCTGCCCGCGCTGGGCGCGAGGCATTGGCTCATTTTGGCAAAGTGGATGTGTTGATTAACAGCGCATCCAGTTTCATTCCGCACGGTTTTTTCGAGATCACCGAAAACGACGTGGATGTCGAGTTGGGCGTGCATGTCAAGGGCGTGGTGGCGCTGTCGCAGGTCATCGGCAAGGCCATACTGCAACGCGATGATGATGAAGGCTATGCCAACATCATCAACATCGTTGACCTCGGCGCGTTTTTGGTAGACCTTGGCTATGTCATGCACAATATCGGCAAAGCCGCGCTCGAATCGCTCACGCATCATATGTGTATTGCCCTCGCGCCTAAGGTGCGCGTCAATTCGATCTGCCCCGGCCCCATTCTCAAGCCGCCCAGCGGCTACGAAGAGACATGGGAAAGCCTGCGCAAAACCAACCCACAACACGAAATCGGCAGCCCACAGCAAATTATCGAGGCCATTTTGTTTTTGCTCACCGGCCCCACGTTCGTCAACGGCGTTTGTTTGCGGGTAGATGGCGGCACGTATTGGTATCGGCCCAATGTGCATTGAGCAGGGGGCAGGGGGCAAGTGGCAGGTTGCAGGTTGCAGGTTGCAGGTTGCAAAGCGGCAAAGTGGCAGGTTGCAAAGTTGAAGAGTTGCAAGACTAAAAATCTCGCAACTCTTCAACTTTGCAACCTGCAACCTGCAACTTTGCAACTTGCAACCTGCAACCTGCAACCTGCAACCTGCAACCTACAACCCTGCTACTTTACTGGCGCTTTATACATCAGCATCACATGGTCTAGGCTGCCGCGCAAATAATATGCGTTCAATTTGCCTACTTGAATGGTGGTGTCTTGCGGGTTGAAATTCAGCAGCTTGTAATCGTGATAACCGCTGCCAAAATTGGCCCCATTTGGCGAACGCGACACATGCTCGACGGTGTATTTTTCATTCAAGATACGCAGACCAGCAACACCCGTCCACCCGCGCAAGTTGGGGTCGGCATTGTTGGCGCTGGCAATTGACTTATTGAGCTTATCGCTAAACGCTTGCCCATTCCAATATGAGGTGATGTTCACATGATCGCCATTCACGTCGGCGGCATCTTGCGGTTTGCGCGTTAGCACCATCTTAAAAGCTGGGTGGTTGATGACGGGGTTTGGCGTGTAATATTTGCTTGGCCCAACGAGGGGGCTAGGCGGCGGTAATTCGCCCATCGTCACCCATTTGGTCTCCATGCGTAGGTTGTCGTAAGTCACTTCTGGCGGCAAATTATTGAAGAATTTGCCCAATTGAAACGGACATTCGACATAATTTGCGCCATTGAATTTGGCGATGCTGTTGCTGATCGCCCCCCCGCCGTTGTTTGTGCAGGGCACGACGGTCTTGGTCGCCACATTGTCTTGTTGCCACGTAATCATGCAAGCATTTGGTGTGCTGCTGGCGAAGTTGAGCATAAACATCCAACTGCCTTTTTTCAGATCATTTGGCACGTAAAAGCCATTGCAAGTGGTTTCGCTCAGACCGACAGGGCCGGGTTGCGGTAAATTAGGGCTATCACTGGGGCCGCCGGGTGGTTGGTTGCTGGCGGCGGCAGCTTGGGCCGAAATCGAGATTGCGATTGCGCTGGTGACCAGCACGTTAATTAATTTATTGGTATTCATTTTTATATCCTTCCTTACTTTATTTTTTGTTTTGTTGTCTGTGCATAAGGATATAAAAAAACGAACCGAATTTGTCTCAGCGAAATGCGATTTTCTCTCAGGTTATGATTGCAGTGAACAGCATCGCTATAATTTAACTATGCTAGATTTTCACCCAACTATTGTTGAAAACGAGGGCGTCCCAGTCTATGTTGTGTTGCCCTATGCCGAGTTCAAAATTCTGCAAAACAGTTATTTATCCTATTCGCAAGAAATTGAGGCTGAACAAGAATGGGAGGCATTACTCAATAACCCTAAAAGCAAAAGATTCTTAAATAATATGCGAGCAAAAATTGCAAAAGATCGCACCAACGGCACTCTTAGCGACTTGCTTACCGAACTCGCAAATCGCTAAGTTTTCATTATGATATTGCCTCATCGTGCACATACTGACTTCTGGGCGCATTTTGATGAATTGCCAGAAGAAGTGCAAAAAGCAGCTAAAGCAGCCTACGAAGAATGGTGTCGTGATCCACGTAGTCCGCGTATTATTTTCAAAAAAGTAGGCGAGGATTTATATTCAGCACGAATAGGTCGAAATTGGCGTGCATTAGCATTGCTAAATCAAGACGAATTTGTTTGGTTTTGGATTGGCTCACACGCAGATTATGACCGACTCATCTCATAACCCCACTCCACCACCCGCCGCGAACTGACGACCAACTCGCCGCGCAAAATAACATAGGATTTGGCGGGCTGAAACTGGATGGCACTGTGCCAATCGGGGCAATCGAGCACGACGAGATTGGCGGGTGCGCCGACATGCAAGCCATAATTGGGCATTCTCAGCACCTGCGCGGGGGTGCTGGTCACCATCGGCAGCACACGATCTACCTCGCCGTGCCATGCAAATTGGCCTTGATGTGCCATAAATTGCGCCACTTCGAGCATGTCATTGCGCCCAAACGGGTAAAACCAGTTGTCAATATCGTCTTGCCCACACACCAGCGGCACGCCAGCGTCGAGCAATTGCCGCAAGCGGGTGGTGTTGCGCGTCCAAGGGTATTTGGCGGTATCAAATTCGGTGGCGATCAGCGAAACGTGGCTGTTGGAGTAGATCGTGATGCCCGCCTCTTTGACCAAAGCAATGACTTGCGCGGCGTAATCGTCGGGGTAAAACGACAACGCGGCGCATTGGGTGCAAGCCACCCGCCCATGCCAGCCGTTGGCAATCGTCGCCCGTGCGATCATTTCAAGCGTGCGGCGATCAGGGTCGGCCACATCGTCGGCGACAAAATGTAAGTCCTTGTCGTATTGTCGCGCCAAGGCAAAACACATCTCCACATGCGCTTGCTGCGCGGCTGTGCCTTTTTCGATGAAGGCGATACCGCCCACCACATCGGGGTTGAGCTGCATGGCTTGTTGCATGAGGCTTTGCGTATGCGTCCCAAACACCCCATCTTGCGGAAAAGCCACCACTTGCACCGTCATCCAGCGGCTATATTTTTCGCGGATCTTAAGCAGCGCATAAAGCGCATTTAGCCCATTGTCGTCGTCCACGTCGGCAAACAAACGAATGCCGCATGTGCCATTTTGCAGCGCCAGCCGCATCGTCTCGTCCACCCGCGCAAATACGTCATCTACGCTGTAGGTTTGCTTGACAGCTTTGGCCAGTTCAAAAGTCGGCAAGGACTGTTGCTCGCTCGGCAGGGCGGCAATTTTGCGCCGCCAAAACGACTTGCAGGCGTGCAATTGCCCATTCACAAAGGCCGGCAAGGTCAGGCGGCTTTGCGCGTCAATGCGCTCCCCCGCTGATGCGCCAACCAATTCACCAGTCGAAGGTCGAATGGCACGAATCGCCCCATCCGCAATCTCGATATCTACAATTTCGCCACTCATCAGGCGGGCATTTGAAATTAGATTCATAAAAAAATAATGGACAACGGACAATGGACAATGATTAATGATCAATCATTAATCATTGTCCATTGTCCATTGTCCATTGTCCATTGTCCATTAACAACTGTCCATTACAAAATGTGCATCGCCAGCCACGATAGCAGGCACACGCCGTAGATACTGCGATGGGCTTCGGGGATGGCAGGGGCAACGACGAAGGAGCGGAAAAACTGGCTCATGATGAGGAAGCCGCCCCACAGCCCCATCATTAACCCAAAGGCGAGGTCGGCCAACACAAGGCTGCGCCCCACCAACGCCAGCAGCAACAGCACCGTCGCCGCGGCTTCCCACACAATTGCACCCACAAACAGCAACACCACAATAAAACGCGGCGTGTTGTAAATGCCGGTCACATTGAGCAACAACGACCAATTGCTCGAGGCAAATTTAAAATTAGACGGCAACACTTTTAGCGCCATCAACGCCTCGCAAATGTTCATGATCGTCACCAACGATAACCAGATCGCCCAAATTAAAACAAGAATCCACTTTAAGTCTGCGCTTGCTAGCATGATTTCTCCATGTAAAGTAAATTGTAACAAAGTATAATGTTTGTATTCATATAGTTTACACCCAATATTTTAAATGCCATGAACAGCACCCTTTTGCAAGCCCTAGCGCAATGTGTTGGCGATGCTAATGTCACGACCGACACCAAGCAACTGTCGTTTTGGTCCCGCGATTGCTATTGGTATTCGCCTGTGCTAAAACCTGAACTCGATCAAAATGCTGCCGAGGTCATCGTCTCGCCGACCACCCTCGAGCAATTACGCGAGGTCATCGCCCTTGCAGTGCAACATCGTGTGCCGATCACCCCCAAAGGCGCGGGCACAGGCAACTATGGACAAGGCGTGCCGATGCACGGCGGCGTGCTGCTCAGCACCGTCAAACTCGACAAAATCGTCGAGATCAATCCACAAGCGGCAAAAGTGCAGGCCGGCGTTAAGCTCATTGACCTCGAAAAAGCCGCCCGTGCCATTGGGGCCGAGATGCGCTTTTACCCTAGCACGCTCATTTCGTCTACGGCGGCGGGCTTCGTCACCGGCGGGGCAGGCGGCATCGGCTCATTAAAATGGGGCACGGTGTGGGATGAAGGCAATATTTTGGGCGCAACGATTATCACCGCTGAAGAAAACCCACGTGTGATCGAAGTAAGCAGCCACGCCGAAATGATGGGCGTCATTCACAATTGCGGCCTCACCTGCATCGTCGCCGAAATCACCTATGCACTGGCTCCGGCCCAACACTGGGAGCAACATGCGCTGGCCTTCGATACGTTTGAAGATGCGGTGCTGTTTGGCAAACATTTGGCCTTCGAAGCGCCGTTTGAGTGTCGGCTAATCTCGACCCACGAGGCCAGCATCACGCCATTTTTCCGTCAATTGGTCAAGCAAGGCATTACGCCCGAAGGCAAAGCCGTCGTATTTCTCGTCGCCGCCGCCGATGCCGCCCACGTCGCCGCCCTCGCCACCCAATTTAACGGCGCACCCACTTGGCACGGCTCGCACGAAGATTATCTCAAGACCGGCAAACTGCAACTGTCTGACTTCAGCTATAACCACACCACATTGTGGGCCATGAAGGCCGACGAAAAGTGGACCTATTTGCAAGATGTGTTCAGCGCCGACAAAGTGATCGAACAATATCAAACCCGCAAGGCGCATGTGGGCAACAGTGTGCTCACCCATATCGAATGGCTGAAATGGGGCGGCTGGATCACACCCGCTGGCCTTAGCCTCGTTTATTTTGAAAACAAACAAAAGTTGTGGGACTTGATTAGCTATTGCGAGAGCATTGGCATGTGGGTGGCAAACCCGCACACGCACAAGCTGGATGAAGATGTGCGCTGGAACGGGCAACCCGTGCTAGACGCCAAACGCATGTGGGATCCGCACAATTTGCTCAACCCCGGTCACATGAATGCCGCCTAAGCAATACACCCCATGATTCGACATCTTCACCACCTATCGTGGACCCAAATTCGTGACCTGCCCAAGTCGGAAGGCGTGGTTATTTTGCCAGTCGGGGCCATTGAGCAACACGGGCCGCATTTGCCGATTTGGACCGACACCCTGCTGGCGACCGAAGTGCTAGACCACACCCTCGCCGCCCTGCCCGACGAGGTGGCGGCGTGGGCCTTGCCACCCGTCACCTATGGCAAAAGCAATGAACACACCGGCTTCGCGGGCACATTTAGCCTGAGCGCCAGCACGCTGCTGGCAACGCTGCACGACATCGCCAAAGGCGTGGCGGCGTCGGGTTTTCGGCGCTTGGCGTTTTTGAATGGGCACGGCGGCAATATGGCTGTGCTCGACGCCGCCGCCCGTGATATTCGCGTCGAGACCGGCCTCATGACCTTTTGTCTGCACCCGCATTTGTATGTCGAGCCGCCCTTCCCCATCAGCGACAACGAGCGCCGTCTCGGCTTTCACGCGGGCGAATTAGAGACCTCGCTGGTGTTGGCGCTTAAGCCAGAATTGGTAGATATGCGCCAAGCGCCGACCCATTTTGCCCAATTCCCGCCCAGCGCCCCGCCTTTGTTTTTCTTCGGCATGGCGTCTGCCGCGTGGCTCAGCCGCGATTGGAGCAGCACCGGCGTGTTTGGCGATGCCACACTCGGCAGCGCCGACAAGGGCCAGCAAATCATCGCCGCCGCTGTGCCACGTCTCGGCAACCTCATCGCCGATATCAGTCGTTTCGAAATTCCAGCATGACACACGATCTTCTTATTCAATCTGCCCGTTTGCTCGATGGCCGTCTTGTCAATGTCGGCATTGGCGCGGGCGTAGTGCAAGCCATTTACCCCGCCAGCGCCGATGCGGACACGAGCGATGCAGCGAGCATTTTGCCTGCCAATGGCAATGTGCTTATGCCCGGCTTGGTGGATGCACACGTGCATCTCGACAAAAGTTATGTCGCAATGACCAATTACAGTGGCACGCTCGAAGAGGCAGTGCAGGTGTGGTTTGCTGGGCGGCCCAACTTGAACAAAGCCGATGCCATTGCCCGTGCCAGTCGCGCTATCGAAAGCGCCATTTCGCACGGCACAACCGCCATGCGCACGCACATTAATGTGGTTGAGCCGCAAGATTTAGAGATGGTTGAGGCCACGCTAGAGGTGCGTGAACGCTATAAACACGTGATCACACTGCAAACGGTTGCGTTGGGATTAGCGGGGGCCAGCCAAAGCCGTGATGAAGTAATGGACGCAGCCTTGCGCATGGGCGTGGATATTGTGGGCAGCGCGCCCAGTTTTGCGCCCGACAAACCCGCCGCCTTACACGCCGCTTTTCGCTTGGCGGCCAAATTTGGCAAAACGCTCGATTTGCACATTGACGAAAACAACAACCCGCAATCGGGCGAATTGGCGATCATGGCCGAGTTGACGATTGCGCATGGGCTGCAAGGACAAGTAACGGCGGGACATTGTTGCTCCTTGGCATTTATGAGTGAGGCCGAAGCTGGGCGTGTGATGGATCGCGTAGCAGCGGCGGGGATTCATATTATTACGTTGCCGTCGTGCAATTTGGTCTTACAAGGCCGAAATCATTTTCCCTGTCTCTTATACACATCT
>JAHBAL020000013.1 GCA_018500105.2 Anaerolineae bacterium | reverse complement strand
TTCATTGCTAACGGATGTTTGGTTTGTGTCTTTCATACCCTTACTTTACCTCCGTTAGCTTTTTACCTTTAGAAACTGTTGAAACTGCCAAACTCCATATTCCCGCGAAAGCGGGAATCTATAACCAGACAGGCATAGGTTGGTTGGTTTGCCGCAATTTTGTTCTGACACGTTGTGGATCTCCGCGTTCGCGGAGATGACGGGTTAAGTAGCGTGCTGACTTGTTTTGTGCGTTATGATTTGCACTCAAAGCATTTTTTTAGCGCAGGAAAACAGGTTTTTCCGACCATGCTGTTCCCAATGATCATGAGTTATTTGAAAACAATTTACCTGGTTCGTCATGCCCAACCGCTGCTCAATACTGGCATCAACTATAAGGTTGTGCCGGGGCCGGGGCTGACCGAAGCCGGACGCGAACAAGCGCGTGAGGCAGGGCAATTTTTGCGCAATTGCGGCATCGAGCGGTTGTATGCATCGCCGCTCGAACGGGCGCGGCAGACGGCGCAAGGAATTGCCACTGAGATCGGATTGCCGATCACGCTCGAACCGCTGCTACGCGAATTTGATGACCCAGCCGAGAGTAAAGCCCAACTGTTGGAACGGCTGGCGCAATTTTTGCAACATGTTCAACATATCGGCGTTTCGACGGTGGCGCTGGTGTCACACGGCTCGCCCGTGCGTGAATTGCTCAATGTGCTGTCCGCAGGCAGCCTCGACTTCAAGCCCTATCAGACCAGTTATGGCAACCCCGTCACACCGGCAGGTATTTGGCAGGCCAACCGCCGCATAGATGCGTGGTCGCTCAATTTGGTTTTTCAACCCAAGGCTGGCGATTGGGATCGTTTTAAGACGCCGGTTGTCATTCAGTCGCTCATGTAGCGCCGTCACCCAAATGCTTCCTTAACGCCGCAAATTGCGCTTTGGTGAAATCCTCAATGACTGGCGCAGATGCGCCTATGGCATCAAAACCGTGAAAAGCGCCTGTGACGATCTTAAGCTCACACGCGACATCGTTGGCTCGCAAGCGCTGAGCATAGGCCACATCTTCCGCATAAAACAAGTCGAGCGATCCGACCCCAATCCATGCTGGTGGCAACCCGCGCAAGTCGTTGCGGCGGGCTGGCACAGCATAATTGGGCGTGTTGACGGCCCCACACGCTTGCCCCAAATATGATTCCCAGCCAAAACGATTGCTTTGCTGATCCCACGTGATGTTGTTCTGGTCGTCAAGCTCGCCACGCAAGACGGTGCGGTCATCTAACATCGGGTAAACCAACAACTGAAAAGCGATTTTCACCTCGCGGCGATCATGGGCAAGCTGTGCCAAAGCCGCTGCCAAGCCAGCGCCAGCGCTATTGCCGCCAATGGCGATGCGTTGAGCATCAATGCCGAGCGTTTGCGTTTGACTTGCCGTCCATTTTAAGGCGGCATGGGCATCGTCTAAACTCGCCGGAAATGGGTGCTTGGGCGCAAGGCGATACGCCACTGAGACGACCGTTAGCCCCACTTCGCGCACAAACGCGGCGCAACGTTGCTCATCCATTTCGGGCTTGCCGATGACATAGCCGCCGCCGTGCAGCCACAACAAGGCGGGCGTGGGCAGCAAGCTGGATTTAGGACGATAAATACGCAGACGAATTTTTGTTTGCCCATCTTGGCTTGGGATGAAGGCCTCGCGCAGATCAATATCGGGCGGCAATTTGGGCGCGGGCATCAACTTAAGCAAAAAATTGACCAGCCAATGATTCTTTTTACTCAAGCTAAATTGGGGCGAGCGTTTGGCGATGGCTCGCAACTCCGGGTGAATTTGTGAGTAATCCGGTTTCATGGCTTTATTTTGTTCAGATAATTTTTGGATTTAGAATAGCAATACTATACTCGTTTTATGTTAGCACTTCTGCGGGCAATCAGCCTATGCCTTTTGCTTAATTTGGTGGGGGTTAAGATCGGCAATGCCGCCGACGATGCCGTAACCTTCACGATCAATGTTGACATTGCCAATGTGCGCAATGGCCCCAGCCGCAATTATCGCGTGGTGAGCACTGCCAGCGAAGGACAAGTGTTTTATGCCAGCGCACGCAACGTCAGCGCCGATTGGGTGCAAGTCAGCAGCACCCGCAACACTTCTGCCGACTTGTGGATCTTCGCTGCACTGGGCGATCTCAGCATCGCCATTGACCGATTGCCGGTGGTGGCTGCCCCCGCCGCAACGACACCCACCCCGATGGTGACCTATTCGTCCGCACCGCGTGCGCCGACACACGCGCCCGTCATTGCCAGCTATACCCCATCTGTTGCCAATGCCCCAGCGGGTATGCCGAGCATCACCCCACGCGCCCGCCAACTGTATGCCCAAGCCCTTGCGCGGGGCCGCAACGCCAGCATGTTTATGATCGCTGGTGATAGCAATTCTGAATATTTGCAATATTTCAATCGTGTTAGCTTGGGTTGGCATGGCGTGTCGGCCTATCCGCAATTGCCCGCCATTTTGGCGCGATGGGATGCCGGTGCGCGGCGGCAAGATGCCAACACCAGCGTGTCGGTGCGCGGCGGACTGAGCGCCGCCGAGATGGTGTCGCCATTCAGCCACCCCAGTTGCGCCAGCGGCGAAAGCCGTTTTAGTTGTGAATTACGCCTGAGCAATGCCAGTGTGGTGTTTATTCAACTCGGCACGGGCGACAAGTTTGCGTGGCGTGAATTCGATGCCAATATGCGCAGCATGATTAACCACGCCATCGCTTACAGCGTTGTGCCGATTTTGGTGACCAAGGCCGACAGCATCGAAGAATATCAGGGCGGCGCACCCAGTGGCTATATCAATGCCAGCATTCGCAAATTGGCCGCCGAATACCAAGTGCCGCTGCTCGATTTTTACACCGCCACCCGCAGTTTGCCCACCATCCCCAACCCAGACTTGCCTCATCGTCCCTTTACGCAAAATGGCTTGCTCGATGAATGGGGATACTATTTCCATCTGAGCGACCAAGCCAAATCCCTTCGTATTGTGATGACACTCTTGACGCTGGATGCAATTACGAGATAATCGGGGGAAATGCTCGACGACAGCCTCTCCGCTACCTCTTCTTACGACAGCCTCCGTGACGCCGAAAGCCAACGCCTGATTTTTGCAGGATTTATGGGCACGGGCAAAAGCACGGTTGGGCAAATTTGTGCCCGCCGATTGGGTTACGAATTTATTGACCTCGACACCGAAATCGAACGTGAGGCTGGCTTAAGCATCCCGCAGATTTTTGATCGCCACAGCGAGTCGTTTTTTCGTGCGCTTGAATCGCGTTTAATCGAACGCATTTTAAAGCCGGGCCGCACCCGAATTGTGTTGGCGACGGGCGGCGGCGCGGTCAAAGACCCGAATAATCGTCAGCGATTGCTCAATGCCGGAACCGTTATTTGCCTGACCGCTTCACCCGAAACCATCATTAAACGTGCTGCGGGCACGGATCGGCCTTTGTTGCAAGACGCCGATGTTAAGGGCAGGGTCGAAAAATTGATGCGTGAACGCGCGACCGCTTACCGCGCCTTGCACTATCACATTGACACCTCGCGTCTGTCGCCCGAAGAGGTCGCCGAGCGGGTGCTGCGCATTTATAGCGCCGAGCAAGTGCGGGTGACCGTGCGCATCCCCAACCATGCGGCATACGATATCGTCATCGGTGATGGTCTCATTGAGCATCTCGGTTTCACGGTGGCGGGCAAAGGCTGGGCGTCACCTGTCGGCATCGTTACCGATTCAAATGTGGGTTGGACCTATGGCAACCGAGTGCGTTCGGCGCTGGGGCTAACCGGCACAGGCTCGTTCATCCACACCATGCAAGCGGGCGAGGAAAACAAAACCCTGCGCACGGTCGAAGATATTTACGGCTCGTTTGCGACCCACAATTTCGAGCGCAGCAGCGTGGCCTTGGCCTTGGGCGGCGGGGTGGTTGGCGATACGGCTGGCTTTGCTGCCGCTACATTTATGCGTGGCGTTGCGTTGGTGCAAGTGCCCACCACACTTTTGTCGATGGTAGATTCGAGCATCGGTGGCAAAACCGGCGTAGACGCACCATTTGGCAAAAACATGATCGGCGCATTTAAGCAGCCCGACTTGGTGGTGATGGATTTGAGCGTATTGCGCAGTTTGCCGCCGGTGCAGCTCAGTGCCGGCATGGCCGAGGTCATCAAGTCGGCCATCATTGATGGCGGCGTATTTTGGGATGAGATTCAAGACATTCGCCAACGCAATACCGAATCACGCATGCAAGGCCAAGACAACAAAGCCAAAACGACCGGCAGTGCGTGGATGCTTGATCGCGGTTTGCTCGGCCTCATTGTGCGTTCAATTGACCTTAAACGGCGCGTGGTCGAAGAAGACCCGTTTGAGCAAGGCCGCCGCGCCTTGCTCAATTTGGGCCATACATTTGGGCATGGGCTAGAGGCATGGAGCAATTATCAAATTTTGCACGGGCAAGCGGTGGGGTTGGGCATGATGTGCGCCGCCAATTTGTCGTGTGCAATGGGGTTGTGTGACCGTAATATGGTCGAGCAATTGCGAGAATTGTTGGTGAGCGCAGGGTTGCCGACGCGCCTCGCCCAACTTAACGCCCCATTGCGCAATGCCGACATTGACGCGATTTGGCATATTATGCAAAACGACAAAAAGAAACGCGGGGGCCGCTTGCGCTTCATACTCATCCGTAAGCCGGGCGATTTGGTGATTACGAGTGAGGTTGATGAAAGCGAGGCAAAACGGGCGATTGCGACAATCGCTTAAGACAACCATGAACCTTATTCTCGATGTAGACACCGGCTACGACGACGCACTGGCGATTATGCTGGCGACGCGCACGCCCAATGTGAACGTGCTGGGCATTACGTGCGTGGCGGGCAATCATTACCTCGACCAAATTGTCGTCAACACGCTCAAAATTTTAGATGTGGCCGACGCGCCGAGCGATATCCCAGTGGCGGCGGGTTGCCTGACGCCATTGATGGAAGTGGTTCGGTTGCCCGACCGTTTGCATGGCGGCGATGGTATGGCCGACCTTGGTTTGTCGCCGTCGCCGCGCAGTGCTGTGCCCATTCACGCTGTCGAGCTATTGCGGCGCTTGCTCAGCGAGGCCAGCCAGCCGGTCACGTTGGTGGCGCTGGCCCCCATGACCAATATCGCGGTGTTTTTGCGCATGTATCCGCATTTGCGGCACAAAATTGAACGCATCGTCATTATGGGCGGGGCACATCTCACCTTTGGCAACACGTCGCCGACTGCCGAATTTAACATTCGTTGCGACCCCGATGCCGCGCACATTGTGCTGAGCAGCGGCCTGCCGATTACGCTTTACCCGCTCGACCCGTTTCGCCAAGTGGCGATTGAACGCGCCGAAGCCGCCGCCATGACGCAATCGGCCTCGTGGCAACGCCAAATTGTTGGGCGAATTTGCACCTCGGTCATGAATGTGTTTGGGCGCGATTTCACCTTCATTGGCGATGCGGGCGCGGTGGCGGTGGCAATTGACCCATCGCGGGCCACCATCGAGCGTTTCCCTGTCACTGTCGAGCTGGGCAGCAGCCCCGCCACCCGCGGCATGACCGTCATTGACCGCCGCAACGCCTATCAACGCGCCTCACTCACCGAGTGGTGGCACACTTCGCCCCACGAAATTGACGTTGTGACCGAGGTGGATGGGGCGTATTACAAAGCGCTTTTTCTGGGGAAAATTTAAAATTTAAAATGGAAAATGGAAAATGGAAAATGGAGAATGAACAAATTAGCCCGCAAACCAATTTTCCATTCTCCATTTTCAATTTTAAATTTACTCAATCGTGCTGGTGTCGCCTTCTGGCTCGCCGAGCGCCCGTGCCTTGAGCACGCGGCGCATGATCTTGCCACTGCGCGTCTTGGGCAACAGCGACACAATCGTCACACTTTCGGGTTTGGCGATTGGCCCCATCACCTTGCCGACATGGGCGCGTAATTCTTCGGGCAATTCAGGCCGATTCTCGACGCCGACCTTGAGGATGACATAGGCGTGAATGGCATTGCCGCGCACATTGTGCGGCAAGCCGATCACGGCGGCCTCGGCCACCTGCGGATGCGAGACCAAGGCGCTTTCGACTTCGGCGGTGCCGAGGCGGTAGCCACTCACCTTAATCACATCGTCGGTGCGGCCAATCACCCACAAATAGCCATCTTCGTCAAATTTGGCGGCATCGCCGGTCAGATACCAGCCTTGCTTGGCATATTTTGTCCAATACTGGCTGACATAACGCTCTGGGTCGCCAAACACGGTGCGCAACATGCCCGGCCAAGGCCCTTGAATAACCAAATTGCCTTCGGTATTGGCAGGCACGTTGTTGCCCTCATCGTCCACCACCGCAATTTTGATGCCGTGCATGGCGCGGTTGCACGAACCGGGCTTGAGCGGCAACGTCGGCAAATTCGAGATCATGGGGCGCGAGGTTTCGGTTTGCCACCAGTTGTCAATAATGCAAGTATCGCCGCCGCCGATGACTTTGTTGAACCATTCCCAGGCTTCGGGGTTGAGCGGCTCACCGGCGCAGGCCATCAGGCGCATCGAGCGCTTGTTATATTTGTTTGGCCAGTCGTCGCCGAAGCGCATCAGGCCACGCACGCCCGTTGGCGCGGTAAAAAACAGCGTCACTTTGTTGCGCTCGATAATATCCCACCAGCGGCCCGGATTGGGGATGGCGGGTGCGCCCTCATACATGATGGTGGTGATGCCGTTCATGAGCGGGCCGTATAACACGATGCTGTGACCGACGATCCAACCGGCATCGCTGGTGCAAAACAAAATATCGCCGTCTTTAAAATCGAGCACATTGCGCAGCGTGTGCTGCACATCTACCATATAGCCGCCAAGGGTGTGCAACACGCCTTTGGGGCGGCCTGTGCTGCCACTGGTGTAAATAATGAAGAACGGCGATTCGGCATCCAGCGCCACCGTTTCGCACTCGTCACTGGCGGTTGCCATCACCTCATCCCACCACACCTGTTTGGCGGCATAGCTTGGAAATTCGGCGTTGTTCAAATGGCCGGTGCGGCGAATGGTGACGACCGTCTCGACCGACGGGCATTGCATCGCCGAGTCATCGGCAATGCGGCGCAGCTCGACGATTTTGTTGGCGAGATAACAGCCGTCTGCCGTCACCAGCAATTTCGCCTGCGAGTCTTCGACGCGGCTCTTGAGCGCATCTACCGATAACCCGCCATACACCACATTGTGAACAATGCCAAGTTTGGCGCAGGCCAGCATGGCAATGGCTTGCTCGGGGCAACGCCCGGTGTAAATGGCGACCACATCGCCGGTTTTTAGCCCATAGCCCTTGAGCACGTTGGCAAATTTATTCACTTCGCGCTGCAATTCGCCATAGGTGAAGGTGCGGATTTCTTTCGGTTTGCCGTTGGCGTCGCATGGCTCGCCCTCCCAAATGAGGGCGGTTTGGTCTTTGCGGCCCCCCGTCACATGTCGGTCAAGTGTATTCAGCACCAAGTTGGTTTTGCCGCCCACAAACCATTTGTAGAATGGGGCCGCGCTGCTGTCGAGCACCTGATCCCACTTTTGATACCAATCAATGTCGTTGGCGGCTTTGTCCCAATAAGCCACCGGATCGGCGACAGAGGCGGCATAGGTTGTATCGTAATCTTGCACATTGGCAACAGCCGCCGCCTTGGCATAGGGTGGGCGGGCTTTTGCAGTTAGATATTGTTCAGACATGTTCGGGTTTTTCTCCTTAGCTAAGTTTATCAAATTCTAAGCTTGTTTGGTAAAGCAATGATAAGGATCAGGTAAAGAATGTAAAAAGCCGCGTGTGATGTTGCACTCTCGCAACATCACACGCGGCATATCAATTTGTTTACCGATCGAGCTATAGCGAAATCGGCAACGAATTATTCACATTGGCACGTTTAGCGATCAAACAGCATTGAAAGGTAGACGCGCCAAGACGTGCTCGTGCTTCTGGGGGTTGGCGATGCCGTGACGGTTGGCGACGCAGTGACGGCGGGCGATGGCGTTGGCGTGACGGTTGGGGTCGGGGTCACACTTGGGCTTTCCACCCCCGGCGCACCGTTGTTCGTATTCATCTTGGCGATATCCAACATGAATACTTGATTGCCCAACGCGCTGCCGTAGCCAATAATACGGGTGTCGGTGTAAACCTTGCCCATCTTATCGGTATAGCGCATTTCTACGATGCCGGGCACGCTGTCTACATACGTGGTGCTCGTATTCACCAATGATGCCCAAGGCACTTTGGCGTGGAAGAATTGACCATCGAGATCAGCCATCACCTCGCTCGTGTAGCTGCGATGTCGCAGGCCAATCTTGCCGCCATCGGCCCCAGCAATGATGCCATACACACCGTTGGTGTCGCGGAATGCTGCGCCCATCAGCCGCGTGGTCACATTTGTCACCGTAATCGAGCCGCTGTAAAACTCGGTATTGATGACATACAACCCATTGGTGATGAGGTTGGTGATCATGAGCGATTCATCCACCACCGGCCAAGCCTCACGGATCTTTTGGGTGGTCAACGTTAATTGCGACGTGCCAAATTTATTGGAAATGGGCGGGTTTGCCGCAGGGTCGGGGATGATTGGGCGGTCAGCCACCACTTTCCCGTTTGGATCACGCACCGTCACCCGACCGCGTTTGTCATTCAACGAATGATAACCCCATGTTTTGCTGACTGGATCATAATAAGCCCAATCTGAACCAGATTTGAAGGTTTGGTAAAAATGGATCGAGTTGAAGATGAAGTATTCGCGGAACGGGTAATGTTCGGGGTAAACGAAAATCTTTGGCCCTTGCACCACCTCGCAATTGAAGATAAACTGCGCGTCAATCCAGCGCGACGTCGGCTTGCCTTCAAGGGTAGGCGCAACTGTTTGGATGATTTCCTTAATTAAGTCGCGGCTGATGGTGAGCTTTGGGTTTTCATTCAACCGCTTGTAATATTCGGCGTTGAAATCGCGGTAAAAGGTCGGGTATTGACCACGAATTTTAGCGATGGCTGCGGCGGCCATTTCATAACGCGCCCAAAACAACTTTGTGCCGCCATAGTCGCTCCAGAAATCTTCGGTCACAAGTTCTTTGATATTCAACGTGTCGTAATCCCACTCATGGCTCGATTGATATAGGCTTTGCTTCAGGCCAAAGCTAGGATGGCGGCGTGCAAATTCGGTCATGGCGTCATACGACACCGCTTGCGCAAAACCTTCTTCAAACCCGCTGTATTTGGGATGATATTGCCACAAATTGTCGGTGCTCAAAATGCGGTCATTGCGCCATGCGTGAACCAATTCGTGCGTGAGCAACTGATAAGTCAGCGTATCGCCCAAATGTATCTCATCAACACTGGGATAAAAAATGGCCGACGCTTTTTGGCGCAAATCGCGCACAATTTGAACGTTATAGCTCACCGACGGCGGCCCATACAAATCGTATAGCACGGGGAACATGCGGTCAAGAAAGCGTTGCAAATCGGCGCGTTGGGCGGCGCTCCAGCCAGCGGTTGGGTTGCCCGTTTCGTCTTGGCCTGCGGTCGCCAATGTATAGGTAATGACGTTGCTCACTTGACCCAGCGGCACGTGCGTCGGCGTAATTGGCCCGATCTTAATCAAGGAACTATACAGGTTTTCGCCGTTCACGGCTTTTACACTCACATAAATCGGTGACCCCTGTGTCATGACCATATTGGCTGTAACCTTGGTGTTGTTGCCAACCGATTGCCACCATTTCACATTGGCTTCAGTGGCTTCGGTTTTGCCCGTGCCAATTGCATAAACATAGGCTTGTATCCCCGACTCTGGATCGTTCGCCGCATCCCAACTGAGATTGAGCATATATAGCCCCGCTGTTGCCGCCTTTAAATTGCTCGGTATGGATGGTGGTGTGGTGTCGCCGGTTGGTTTCTCTGAAACAGGCGGCCCGCCGGGACGCAACGGTGGGCGCGGTGCGCCTCCGAGCGTTGTATCCGGAATCCACATTTCATCCGGTCCGGCCTCGACTAAAACGCCGCTGCCGCCAATCTCATCATTGCGCCCGTTGCGCACATCTGGGCTGCCCCACTTATTTTCAGCCAATTTTGATGTCGCCCCCGCAACCTCGTTTTGGCAGTTTGGTCGGTTGATTGGGCAAGGCAAGAAGGGCGGTATGCCCCCTGCGGTTTGCAAATCGTCTTCGTTCGCCGTTGGCGACGATTGGATCAATGCAAAACTTGCCAATAACTCGGCCAGAATGATAGACGCTAAAACGCCCCCTTTTACTAATTTTCGACTGCGATGTGTCATCAATGTAGCCCTCCACTACAGTTTTAACGTTGTTATGTCAATTAAACTTTGCGCTAACGATTCGTTATCTCGTTATGCCATCTGGGGTTTGCGCTGGGGTTGCGTCGTAAAAACGACGTGTATGCCTGCGGCAAAACCATTGAATATATAAGCTCCTATCTTAAATTTCTAAGTTTACCACCTCCAAAAAGCGCCTCTATCAAACCCATGAAAATAGGTCGAATAAGGAAAAATATACCATCTTGCATCTATCTATAAGTTTAATGATGTCCACTTAGTAAAGATGCTAAGATGATGCAATCACAGGCGCATTTGCTGCATTTGTCAAGTTTTGTCAAAAAAGTCAAGGCCATTCAAAAGCGCCCAAGGCTGTTCAAAAGTCGCCTCGTCATTCCCGCGAACGCGGGAATCTATAACCAGCCAGGCATAGGTTGGCTGGTTTGCCGCAATTTTGCTCTGACACGTTGTGGATCTCCGCGTTCGCGGAGATGACGGGTTAAGTAGCGTGCTAACTTTTGAA
>JAHBAL020000216.1 GCA_018500105.2 Anaerolineae bacterium | reverse complement strand
ATTAACCGTATTCGCTGGCAACCATCACGATACGAATGTGCGCGACTTGTGGGTTCCGTTGTTCCAAGAGAAAACCGGCGCCAAAGTCACCTACACTTCAATCGGTGGCGGCGATGCCGATGCCAAATATGCCGTGTTTCTTGCCAGCCAAGATGGTTCGCAAGATGTGCTGTATAGCTGGGAAACCTTTACCGCCAAATTCGGACGTGGTTTGTTTGAAGATCTGAGCGGCTTCAAAAAGTCCATTCTCGACACCTTGGCCCCCACCCCAGTCAAGGCCTTATCATTCTTGGGCAAACAATATGGCATTCCACTCGACTCGAACATGGCGATCTTTATGTGGAACACCGAGTTGTATCAAAAAGCCGGGCTGGACCCCAATAAACCGCCGCAAAACTGGAACGAATTTGCCGATTACAGCAAAAAATTAACCAGTGGCGGCAACTTTGGCACATTATTCACGCTGGGCGATGCCAACTCGAGCTTCTTCACCTTCATCACCATTTACAACTCGACCGGCGCGACATTGTTGAGCGACGACCAAAAGAAGATCATGGTTGACACACCCGAAGGGCTGATGGCGATGGAAGCGTTTTATAACGGGGTGGTTAAAGACAAATGGATTGACCCAGCCGGGTTGACCATCAACAGCTCAATTGAACAAGGCAAAGTGTTTCGCGGTGGCAAAATCGGCCACTATTTTGCTTTCCCCAATCACTACGGCTTGGCCCAAGACCCGACCCAATCGCAGGTGGTGGGCAAGGTGAAAACCGATATCATCCCCGGCCTCAAATTGCGCAGCGGTTCGGGCAACGGCTTCGAGGGTTATTCGATGAACAAATTCTCGAAGAATAAAGAGTTGGGGATGGCGTGGCTCGAATTTGTGGTGTCGCCCGAAGTGCAGAAGTTGGTCGCCACCAAATGGGGCCGCCCGCCTTCGCTAACCGGCACCTACAACGACCCCGATGTCAAAGCCGCCGCGCCACAATTTGCGGCGGTGGCCGAGCAGGTCAAACATCCCGCCCCGCGCTACGGCTCGCCGTTTTACTTCGATGTCGGCACGGCATTCAACGACCACATGAACAAATTGCTCAAAGGCGAAGGCACACCCAAGCAAGCCTGCGAAAAAATTCAGGCCGACGCCCAAAAAGCCATTGATGCGTATTGGGCGAAAGTGAAATAGCTAGTTAAGAGTTGAGGGTTGAGAGTTGAGAGTGGTTCTCTCAACTCTCAACTCTTAACTCTTAACTCTCAACTCTCCATGACCAAAACCCCCTCCCCGTCCGGCTTTTGGCAGCGTTTTCATCGCATGGATGAAAGCAAGTTTGGCTTGTTGCTGACGCTGCCGACTGTCATTTTGGTGCTGATCTTTTTGGCTTTGCCCATCGCATATGCGTTTTTCATGAGCCTAAACCAGATCGAGCTAACCATCTCGCCCGACTGGGATTTTGTCGGGGTCGAAAACTACGTCGGCTTGCTGAGTGACACGCGGGTCACCGCCACCATTCCGCGCACCTTATATTTTGCCGGGCTAAATGTGGTGGTCACGACCTTAATGGCGTTGTGTTTGGCGCTGGTCTTAAACGAAAATTTCAAAGGCCGCAATTGGATCCGCGTCTTTATCTTGTTACCTTGGGCGGTTGCACCAGTGGTGAGCGGGGTGATGTGGCGCTATATGTTTCACCAGAGCTATGGGCTAATCAACGCGATCTTGTCGGCGCTGGGCCTCATCAACAAATACGTCGTTTGGTTCGATGACCCCACCTTCGCCCTCAGCATCGCCAGTTTTGCCACCGCGTGGAAAGCGCTGCCCTTCTCGACGCTGATCTTGCTGGCCTCGATGCAAGGCATTTCAGAATCGCTCTTTCGCGCCTCAAAAATGGACGGCGCCAATATCTTTCATCGCTTTCGCTATGTCACCTTGCCACACCTGCGCCCCACGCTCATCTTCGTGGTGGTGCTGCAAATCATTTCGTCGCTGCAAGCCTTCGATGTCATTTTCACCCTCACCCGTGGCGGCCCCGGCCAAGGCACGGTGGTGCTCAATTACCTCACCTTTGTCAATGCGTTCGAGCGACTCAGCATCGGCAATGCCTCGGCCATGTCTATTTTGCTTGCACTGTTGATCGTGTCACTAAGCGGCTTGTCCATTTATATTTCGATGGGCCGCAAAAAGTAAGGCATGTCAGCCGTGCCCTACGACTTATCTTATTCTATGCGCCAATTTCTTTACGACCGCGTTCGCCCCATTATTTTGTATGCCTTGGCTGGCATTTTTGTCGTTTGGACCGTCGCGCCCGTGCTGTGGATCGCCACCATGAGCGTGCAGCCAGAGATCAATTATGTCTCGGTCCCGCCCAAGCTAAGCCTTGCCGATGTCAGCCTGCGCTGGTATGCCGATATGTTGGCCCAAGCCGATGTAGCGGCGGCATTACAAAACAGCATTGTCATCGCCTTTACCACGATGACCCTGTGTTTGGTATTCGGGGCATTGGCGGCCTACCCGCTCTCGCGCTTACAACTGCCGCGCAAAAACTGGTTTCTCACCATCAGCATCGTCTCGCGCATGATCCCGTCTATGGTGCTCATCATCCCCATGTTCCTCATCATGCGCCAATTGCGTCTGCTCGATACCCATCTGTCGCTCATCATCGTTTACACCACCTTTTTGCTGCCCTATGTCATTTGGATGCTGAAAAATTTCTTCGACCAAATCCCTTACGCGCTCGAAGCGGCGGCGCGAATGGACGGCTGCACCCGCTTGGGCGCACTTTTTCGCGTCATGATTCCGGTGGCGGGGCCGGGCGTGGTTGCCACCGCCGTGTTTGCCTTCATCGGCGCGTGGAACGAGTTCTTGTTCGGGTTAATTTTGTCCACTCGGCTGGCCGTGCCAATCACAGTCAAGCTATCGGCCTTGGTCAGCAGCACTTTTCATTCCGATACATCGTTGGTGGCCGCCACCGGCATGTTAGCCATTATTCCCGTCGTCACCTTGGTTTTTGTGCTCAACCGTTACATTGTGCGTGGCTTGGTTGAGGGCGTTAAATATTAGGAGCATTCATGAGTCGAGTTTCACTGCGTCACGTTGCAAAATCATTTGGCCCCGTGCAGGCCGTCAAAGATGTCACCCTCGACATCCCAGATGGGGCATTTGTCACCTTGCTCGGCCCATCGGGCTGCGGCAAAACCACCACGCTCAACATGCTGGCTGGCCTCGAAAAAGTAACTCGTGGCGATATTTTCATTGACGAGCAAAACGTCACAAAATGGGCGCCGCACGAGCGCGGCATGGCGATGGTTTTCCAAAATTACGCGCTTTACCCACACATGAATGTGTTTGGCAATATCGCCTTTGCTTTGCAACTTGCCAAAGTGCCCAAAGCCCAAATAAAAGAGCGCGTGCATCGCGTGGCAAAAGCGCTCGAACTCGAGGCATTGCTCGAACGTCGCATTTCGCAATTGTCGGGCGGGCAGCAACAACGGGTGGCCTTGGCACGGGCGATGGTCAAAGAGCCAAAAGTCTTTTTGTTCGACGAACCGCTGTCAAACCTCGACGCGGCCTTGCGCACCCGAATGCGCAGCGAGATCAAAAAATTGCACCAACAACTTCAGGCCACCTCCATCTTTGTCACCCACGACCAAGAGGAAGCCATGATTTTGTCCGACTACATCGCCGTCATGCGCGAAGGGTTGGTGGTGCAATATGGCCCCGCCGAAGACATTTATCGCCGCCCCCAGCATCTATATGTCGCCACCTTCATCGGCAAACCCCGCATGAGCACCCTAAGCGGGCATTTGCGGGTGACGAATGATGGCGCAATGACCTTCGAGAGCGACACCATCACCCTTCGTTGGCCCTTTATGCCCCAGCACGGCCCCATCATCCCAATTGATACACAAGCGCATCTCGGCATTCGTGCCGAAGATGCACAATTATTGGTTGACGCAAACGCCACCGCCCCCCACAGCAGCGACGTTTTTCACGGCGAGGTCACACTCGTCGAGCCGCTCGGCTCCGATACCTTCATCGAGGTATCACGCGGCGGCAATGCCATTGTCGTTCGGGTTGCGCCCGATCTGCATTTGCGCCCTCAAATACCCGTAAGCGTTCGTTTGCCGCGCCACAAACTACATTTTTTTGATATGGCAAACGGCAACCGCATTGACTTATGAAAATTACTGCGGTCAAAACCTACGCGCTACACCACCCGCTCACGCAAAGCATTGGCCCATCCACAGCCTATTACCGGTCGCGCAGTGCGCTCATCATCAAAATTGAGACCGATGAAGGGCTGATTGGCTGGGGCGAGACCACGACATTCACCGGCGTTCGCGCCATCATAGATGAGCAATACGCCCCGCGTTTGATTGGGCAAGACCCGCTCAAACACCGCGCCTTGTGGCGCAATTTGTGGGGCGCTAATTTTGGCAATGGCATGGCGCTGGGCGGCGTGGATCTGGCGCTCGATGATTTACGCGGCAAGGCGCTCAATTTGCCCATCGCCGAGCTATATGGCGGACGGTTGCGCGACCGCGTGCAAGCCTATGCCTCGGCCATGAACTATATTGAGGGCGAAAACCCCATCGAGCAATACCCGCGCGAGGCCGAAAATTTGCTGACCCAAGGGTATCGCGCCATGAAAATGCGCATCGGCGGGCAGCCCCTGCGCCAAGACCTTGCGGCGATGGCGGCAGTGCGGCGAGTGGTGGGCGATGACGTGAAGCTGATGGCAGACGGCAACGGCGCGTATACACTCAGCAGCGCCATTCAAATGGGCCGCGAAATGGAAAAGCTGGGCTTCGATTGGTTCGAAGAGCCATTGCCCCAAAGTGTGCCCGAATATGCTGGCTACGAAATCTTGACCGACAAACTCGATATTGCCATCGCCGCCTGTGAGGGGTTGACCACACGCGGTATGTTTAAAGAAGCCATTACCCGACGGGCGATGGATATTGTGCAACCAGATGTGTGTTTGGCGGGTGGCATCGGCGAATGTTTGTTTGTGGCCGAAATGGCGCGGCTGTGGGGCATTCAATGTATGCCGCATTGCTGGGCTGGGGGTTTGGTCATCGCCGCCACCGTGCATCTGCTGTCGCTGCTGCCCGATGCCTCGTGGTCGCGCCACACCGAGCCGCCCATGCTCGAATATGACATGGTTCCCAATCCATTTCAAGATGACCTGCTCTCGACCAAGTTAGCCATCAAAAATGGCTTTGTGGCTGTGCCAACTGGCCCCGGGCTAGGGGTCGAGGTTGACGAGGAGCGATTGGCCTATTATGCGAAATGACGGACTCAAACGCAGTGTAAACGGTGACGACATTTTTAACGTGCGTTGGGTGGATGCGCCGTGCTTGTCTGCCGACGGGCAACACTTGGCCTATACCGTCACTTATCTTGACCGCGAAGGCGATGCCATGCGCACCAAAATACATTGCAGCCAATGGGAGCACGCCGGGCACAGCCCGCGTTGGTCGCCCAATAGCTCGGCCTTGGCGTTTATTCATGACGATGCCAACGGCATTGCGCAAGTTTGGCTGTGGCATCGCCACACGCAAGCCGTCGCGCCGATCAGCCATTTACCCCAAGCCTGTAGTTGGCCGACATGGTCGCCCGATGGCGCATGGCTTGCATTTTTGTCCAATTCGCAATTGTGGGTATTTGACGTGGAGAACGAGACGTCAACGGCGCTGACCTTTTTCTACGAAGCCATTGCCACCCCGTGTTGGCTGCCCGATAGTCGCCACATCGTCTTCACCTCGTCGCGCCAGATGGGCAGCGAAACCCAACTATGGCTGTGTCAAGTTAACCACCCTCCGCCAGCCTCCCCCACCTTGCTTTACACCAACCTCGGCCCCATTCGCGCCCTTGCCAGCGCCCCCAGCGGCAAAGCACTGGTGTGGATTGGGCATGAGCGCGGGTTGGCGCAAGGCGTGAATTTTGGGGTATGGCAATTTGAGCTTGCCAGCCAAACCGCGCAGCCCCTCACGGCCACATTTGACCGCAGCGCCGGCCTCACCACCCGCTCTGACGATGTGCGCGGCATGAACCCGCCCGATTTGGTTTGGTTGCGCCAGCACGATCAAGATCGGGTGTATTTTGCCTATGCCGAAGGCGGGGCCAGTCACATCGGCTGGGTTGGATTAGATGGGACCGTGCGGCCCATCATCACCGGCGAGCGCAGTTGTTTGGCGTTCAGCATCGCCCCCGCCACCGGCAGCCTCGCGGCGGTGATTGCCACCGCCACCGACCCCGGCGAAGTCATCGCCACCGATTTAGACGGCAACGGCGAGCACGCCTTGACGCAAGTCAATGCGGCGTGGCTAAACGAGGTTCAATTGAGCCAACATCAGGCCATGCACTTTGTGGCAAGTGATGGCGTGACGGTAGAAGCGTGGTTTTTCTTCTCCCCCTCATCCCCCCCAAGCAGTTTTTCTCCCGCCTCTTTATTACACGCCTTCATTTTGTT
>JAHBAL020000111.1 GCA_018500105.2 Anaerolineae bacterium | reverse complement strand
CCGCCGCTAAGCGCCGCCACGCCAAACGCCCAATCCACTGTCGCGCCAGCGTCATTGAAGCCGCCGCCGCCAATTTGGGGGGCAGGCTACAAACCCAACGACGGCAAGCCGACTTATATTTGCGGAACTGACGCTTTTGCCTCGTATCTGACATTGGTGCAAATTCAGGCGGCGGGGCTGGATGAGGCACGCGGTTTTCACCTCGGCATTGTGCCATTTCAACTGAACAACAAGCCCGAATATGCGCTGACCGAGGAGCAAAGCAATGCCTTTGTTGAGGCTGGGCTGTGGGATTGCGAGCTGAACACGGTGGATTCGGTGGCGGCGAACGCGCAAGGCGTGATCACGGCCATCATTGACGAAAGCGCGGGCGGCGATGGCTTATGGGCACGCGGCATCGCCACACTCAACGACCTGAAAGGCAAGCGCATTGCCTTTGTGCGCGACAGCTCTGCCGAGTATTTCATGTTGTATACCTTGTCTATTGCGCGGCTAAACCCCAAGTTTGACGTAAAACTTGTGCCAGCCGAAACGCCAGACGAGGCGGTGAAGCTGTTTAATGAGGGCAAAGCCGATGCTGTCTCGGCGTGGGAGCCGCAACTGTCGCGGGCAAAACAAGGCGGCGGCGCACCGCTCATCACGTCCAGCCAATTGCGCATCATCGTAGATGTCATCATCACCTCAAAAAAGTCAATTGCTAACAAGCCGAATGTGGTGCAAGCGTTCCACGATGCGTGGTTTGAGGCGATGAAACAGCAAACCGAGAAATTTGACGCGGCTGCCGAGCAAATTGCCAAATGGGGCAACAATGATTGGAGTGAGGTTAAGCCGGGCACGGCAGGACAGAATCTGCGCGAGCAACTTAAGCAAATTGCGCAGGCCGATTTGGGGGCCAATGCCTTCGTCATGCGCGACCCCAGCCCCATTCACAACCGGCTGACCATTGCGCGGCGCGTGTGGGCGGCTGGCGGGACGACGGTCTCAGCAGATAAGGTCGAAGATTTGGTCAACCCGACATTTGTGGCGAAATCGGCCAGCCAAAGCCAGTTGCAACCCAGCGCCCGCCCCATCAACGATAGTTTTTCGATGTCGGCCAAGCTCGATTTGAGCAGCGTGAAGGTGCAAAACGCCACCACATTGGCGGTGTTGCCGTGCAATCGCTTTACCTTTTTGCCCGATAGCGCCACGCTGACGTTGGAGTCGCGCCGCGTGCTGGATGATTGTGTTGTGCCCACGCTGCAACAGTCGGTCGGCTTGTATTTGCGGGTAAAGGGGTCATCGGCGTGGCCCGGCCCGAAGGGAACCTATACCGAGAAGCAGATTTTGGAATTTGCGCAAGCACGCGGTCAAGCGGTGGTGGACTATTTGGTGTCGCAAAAAGTTGACCGTGCTCGCTTTGTGGTCGAGGCGGTTGTGCCGCCAGTCGAGCGCCGCGAAACCGACGACCCCGACAAACAAGCCGAAGATCGTTTCGTCGAAATGGCGCTCATTACGACGGGGCGGTAGCAGAAGTAGAAAGTGAAAAGTGGAAAGTAAAAAGTGCTGAGCATCTTTACTTTTTACTTTCCACTTTCCACTTTCTACTTTCCAAAAGGTTTAATCATGAAAAAGTATTCTCAGGTGTGTTTTGCGCTTTTGCTGATAATTTCTTCAGCATGTAGTGTGTTACGACAGCCAGTGACCAAGCCAGCATCGGGCGATGTGGTATTGCCCGTGGTGGCAAACAGCAGCCTGCAACCTTGGCTGGATAAGGCAGCACTCGAATTTAACACCGACCGTGTGCAAACCAATGGCAAGCGCAACGTGTATGCGCAGGTGCGCTATGTCGAGGCAGGGCAGGCGGTCGCCGACATGGCGACCAATTTGCCCAGCCTGTGGCTGCCCGACAGCGAGGCGTGGGTGGATGTGGCGCTTGGGCGCAAGGTGTCGGGCTTTGCCGCGAACAATTGCACGAGCGTCGCCCGCAGCCCTTTGGTCATCGCCATGTGGCGCGAATTGGCCGAGACGCTCGGTTATCCGGGCCGCACACTCGGTTGGCTCGACATGAGCAGCCTGACTGGCGATGCCAGCGCGTGGGCGTATTACAGCGGCGGGCAGTTTGGGCGCAATTTGCGCATGGCGCATCCGCATCCGGGCGTGTCGGGCGCGGGCGCGGGCGCGTTGTTGGCGGTGATGCAAGCCGCGAAGGCCAACGGGCAACCCATCACCCCTGCTGATGCCAAACAACCTATTTTGCAAGCCTCGGTGTCAGCCTTCGAGAGCGGCATCGCGCTGTTTGCCAATTCACCCGAAGCCTTGGGCAAAACCATGCACGAGCGCGGTGTGAATTATTTGGGCGCGGCGGTGATGTATGAGAGCAACGTCGTCCAGATCAACAAGGGCAAAGACGGCAAGGCCAGCAGCCAGCCCGATGTCGTCGCGGTGTATCCGTTTGAGGGCACGTTGTTTGCCACCCATCCGGCCTGTGTTTATGGCAATGGCAGCCCCGAACAGCAAGAGGCGGCCAAACTGTTCCGCGATTATTTGCTGAAAGAACCCGCCCAAACATGGGCCGCCGCCGCCGGATTGCGCCCCGTCAACCCCGCTGTGAAATTGGCGGCGCAGGCGGGCATTGACCTTGCCCAGCCCAAAATCACCTTCGAGCAACCAGCGGCGGGCGGGCTAGAGGCGTTGCAAGGCGTGTGGCAAGCCAGCAAAAAGCCGATCAATTTGGTGATGGTGCTCGACACCTCTGGCAGCATGAGCGGGGCCAAGATCGAGGGGTTGCGCAAGGCCGCCGCCACATTTATCGAGCAGATGAACAACGACGATCAAATTTCGCTCATCAGCTTTGCCAGCGATATCAAGGTGTTGATGCAGGGGCAAAAGATCGGCACGGCCCGCAATAATGCAGTATCGGCGGTGCGGGGCCTGCCTGCCAGCGGCAATACCATGTTATATGACGCCATTGGCGCGGGGGCGGGCGTGATTAGCCGCACAAAATCGTCGCAGCGCAGCAATGTGCTGGTGGTGCTGACCGACGGCCTCGACACCGGCAGCCGCTCGTTCAAGTTCGACAACACGCTGGTGAACACGGCCTCGCAAAACAACACAACCGTGTGGACGATTGCCTATGGCACGGACGCCGATAAAGATAAGTTGTCGCAATTGGCGAAGCAAAGCAATGGCAATTTTTATCTCGGCAGCGAGGCCAATATTACTGCCATTTATCAGGAGATGTCCACCGCTTTCGGTGGCAGTGCGGGCATTGGGCGGTAAGGTTGGGTGTTTAAGACATCATCACGACATGATAATACCGGCCTCCCAATCAAGATGGATTTTTATTGCACATGTTTTGCGCGTCATTCCGACGAGGAACGAGGAGGAATCTTTGCGTAAACTTAATCATCGTGCCGATTTTCCGCATAGACCCCTCGCTGCGCTTCGGGGTG
>JAHBAL020000354.1 GCA_018500105.2 Anaerolineae bacterium | reverse complement strand
AGATGTGTATAAGAGACAGGCGTGCCATTGCTATTGGCTATGGTGATGGTTATGGCGGGAATCCATTTTCAATTGAAACCCATGTTTGCGCCTTGACAACCGCCGGTGGGGTGAAATGTTGGGGGGCCAACGCCTTTGGCGAATTGGGCAATAACGATCACAACAACAGCAGTGTGCCAGTGGATGTGACTGGCTTGAGCAGCGGTGTTAGCGCCATTGCAGCAGGCCGAGAGCATAGCTGTGCTGTGACAACCGCTGGTGGGGTGAAATGCTGGGGTGGCAATGGCGCTGGGCAATTGGGGCTGGGCAGTACTAGCGTGCTCAGCAGCGCCGTGCCGGTGGATGTGCCGGGTCTGAGCGGTGGCGTGCGAGCTATTGCGGCTGGGCTAACCCACACCTGTGCTGTTATGAACAGCGGCGCAGCGAAATGTTGGGGCAGTAATGATGCCGGGCAATTGGGCAACAACAGCACAACCGCCGCCGCTGCGCCGGTGGATGTGGCTGGGCTAAACAGTGGCGTTAGCGCCATTGCCGCCGGTTGGGATCATACCTGTGCTGTGTTGGCGAATGGTGGCGCAAAATGTTGGGGGGCTAATGATTTTGGCAAGCTTGGCAATGGTGTTTTTGCCGCTAGCCCAACTCCGGTGGATGTGGCGGGGCTAGGCAGCAGTGTCAAGGCTTTGACGTTGGGGAATGGGCATACCTGTGCGCTGGTGGCGGATGGGGTGAAATGCTGGGGTTGGAATCAGCAAGGTCAACTCGGTAGCGGCTCACCTTGGCATTTGACCCAACAAATGGTGGCTGGCTTCGCCGGCCCACGTCAATATTTGGTGATGTTGGGGCGCTGAAAACACGGCGAAAACACAAGTGGTTTGTAAGCTTAGGTATTAGTAACGCCGAGTCCTTGTTGATATACGCCATAAGTCGCCGTCCCTCACATCTGCCACTTCTCCAAATTTATATGTTAACGAGGAATTGGCTCTAATCATTTTTAAGGAGTAAAGAATGATAATTTTAAATGCTGTAAAAACTAGTTTGCGTTTGGCTGCGTGTGTCAGCCTAATGTCAATGGCGCTTATGGCTAGCCCAAGTGTGCAAGCCATACCCGAAGCTGCATCTATTTCTGCGCCACAAACCAGTGCATCTGTTTTTGCCCCTGAGGTTGGTGCAAAGGTAAGCAAAAGTGATGCCATTAGCCTGACCAGTTGGAAAGCAACTGCCATTGCCTCATCTGCGCAACATACGTGTGTCATTATTGGCACAAATTCTGGCGAGGCGCGTTGTTGGGGTTATAATGCTTTTGGGCAATTGGCTACTGGCGACAATGTAATGAAAAATAGCCCGACAACTGTCATTACCAATGGGGCATTTATCCCTAGTGCGGTCGTGATGGGTCAAGATTTTACTTGTTTTCTGACCAGCACTGGCGGCGTGCGATGTGCGGGTGATAATACTTTGGGGCAGCTTGGACGTGGCACAACCGGGTCGCCTAGCTTTACCACAGACAATGTCACTGGCTTGACCAGCGGCGTGATCAGGCTCGCCACTGGTCCAGCACATACCTGCGCCTTGCTCAGTGCAGGGACCGTAAGGTGCTGGGGCAGTAATTCCTTTGGTCAATTGGGCGACGGCACGACGACGAATCGTTCTAGCCCAGTGAGCGTAGCTGGCTTGACTGGGGTTGTGGCAATTACGGCCAATTTGGGTCATACTTGTGCCTTGCTTAGCACGGGGAGCGTAAGGTGCTGGGGCGATAACAGCCTAGGACAATTGGGGGATGGCACGAATACCAATCGTCTTACGCCTGTGGCAACAGTCGCCCTGCCGACTGTTGTGGCGATTGCAGCGGGGAGTGTTCATACTTGTGCCGTGACTAACGAAACGGCCAATAATGTTTTTTGCTGGGGTAGCAACTTGGCGCAAGAACTAGGCATGGGGATGAATCCGCCTGTCATGTCCATTAATACCCCGACTCGATCTGCCGGATTCACTGCAACAGCCAAGTCTATTGTGGCAAATTCGTCGAATACATGTGTTGTTACCAGCACCGAACGCTTGCTGTGCTGGGGATATAACGACGCTACTGCACGGCAACTGGGGACAATGTCACCTGCTGGGGATAGCCCGCAAGCCATCGAAATTGGTGGTTTGAACAGCCCAGTGCAAAGCGTATCTATCGGAAACAAACTCATTTGTGCATTGCTAAACGGAGGCAATGTCAAGTGTTGGGGCGAAAATATCTTTGGGCAGGTGGGTAATCCCAGCGCCGCGAACCCCAGTCTGATTCCAACCAATGTGGTAGGGTTGAGTGCCAACACGGCTTGGGTGCCCACTCAACTGACACAAGGAGATAGTCATCATTGCATGTTAAAGTCGGATGGTACAGTGTGGTGTTGGGGGGGGAACGTGCAGGGACAATTGGGTGATGGGACAACGACGAGTCGCGATTATCCAGTGCAAGTGTTGGGTTTGACCAATGTGGTTGATATCTCTGGAGGATCGGGTCATACGTGCGCCCAAAAGACGGATGGTTCGGTGTGGTGTTGGGGGTATAACGGTTCTGGGCAATTGGGTGATGGCACAACGACGGATCGTAGCAGCCCGATACGGGTGCCGCTTCCACTTGAAGCGACACAAATCTCTGTAGGATATTTGCATTCGTGTGCTCGTTTGTTTAATTTCAGTATGATGTGTTGGGGGGACAATGATTTCGGGCAGGTGGGCGATGGCACGATGACAGATAGAAACAGTCCCACCTATCCGCAAGGGCTTGGTTCTTCTGTGGCTCATATCTCTATTGGGAGTATTCATACGTGTGCTGTACAGGTAAGTGGAACTGTGTTGTGTTGGGGGCACAATGGTTATGGGCAATTGGGCGATGGCACAACGATGAATCGTGCTGTTCCAGCACAAGCATGGAGTTGGAACGATGTGACGAATATCCGTTTAGGATATACTCATACGTGCGCCCAAAAGACAGATAGCACAGTGTGGTGTTGGGGGGACAATTCTTCCGGGCAGGTGGGCGATGGCACAACGACGATTCGCTATTATCCAGTGCAAGTATTGGGTTTGACCAACGCGACTAATATCTATTTAGGCGCAGCTCATACATGTGCTCAAAAGACGGACAGCACGGTGTGGTGTTGGGGGTTTAATGGTTATGGTCAATTGGGCGATGGCACGATGACGAATCGCACTACCCCGGTACAGGTAGTATCAGGCGGTGCAGGTGCGATATTTGGAGCGGCCAAATTTGCGAAATTGTGGACATGGTCGGTTGGTACATGTATGATCACCGGCGGAGCACCAATGTGCTGGGGGAGGTATGCCGGGGCAACACGATCTATGCCAACCCCACAAACTTCTCTGTATGGCTGCCAACCCCAGCCCACTCACAAACGCAATGTGGCGTATGGCTTAGCGCAAGTGGATATGGGTAATGTGCCACTCGGTGCACTGGTGTGGGCCGAGAATCCGCGTGGGGATGTGGTGGGCTGTGCTTTGGTTCAATCAGCAGGCAGTTATCCGCAAATGAGCATTTATGGCGAAGATGCTGCCAGCAAAACCTCGGGCATGTTGGCCAATGAACCCATTCAGTTTTATATCGGAGACAAGCCAGCTGGCGCATGGCCCACGATGTCGTATAACGCGAGCGTGGATAATGATGCGCGTGCGGTGGATCTTGCTAGTGGGTTAAATCAGCAAATTCCTTTGCGTTTAGGTTGGAACTTGATCTCGACGCGTGTGAATCCGCCAGCCAACTTGGTGACGCAAACCTTGGGCGAAATTACGGATGGAGGTAAGTTTTGTCGCGTGTTGGGGCAAAGTACATCTTATGACTGTCGTTTGCCAACCGCCGTCAATACGCTCAAAACAATGGAACCGGTCAAGGCTTATTATGTAGTGGTTACCGAGACCGCCGCGAACAACGCTACGGTCAACCTGAATTTGCGTATGTCGGTAGCGGTATCCCCGAATATTCCAATTCCCATCACCCAAGGTGCGTGGAGTTGGATCGGCTATCCATTGCTGCAAACTATGCCCGTATCCCAAGCATTAGGCACAAAGATACAGGGCCGCGATTATCGCCTGCTGAACCTGACAGGTGTTTATGATTCGCGTTTAGGCGCAAGTTATCAAACCCTCAAAGAAATGCGTGCTGGCGACGGTTATTGGCTCTTCCTTGTTCCACCGACGACGACTCTGCCTGCGCTTACACCGCTGGTCTTCAACCCACCCGTAATGACATTGGCAGCAAACCGCATGGCTGAAGCGAGTGAGAGCAAAGACAAACTTGCGGTGACGGCAGCAGCTAAAGACCGCTGCAATATTGCGCCATCGCCGACGTTCAAGATCATTTATGGTGAACTGCAACTGGGTGATAGCCCAGCGCCGGTAGGCAGCAAGATCGAGGCGATGAATGCGGCGGGTCAAGTCGTTGGCTGCACAATAGTACAGACCGCAGGGATGTACGGCATGATGCAAATTTATGGTGCAGACGAATTTGCAGTTGGTGCGAGTCCAAACGAGGTATTGCGGTTGCGTGTAAACGGGCAACTAAGTGAAGCAAATTTGACATGGCAAGACGATAAGGAGCCGCAACTGCTTAACCTGAACCTAGGGACAAAGCCTAGTGCAAACAAGTAGGGTCTGTCTTGATACGCTGAGCGCGTTAAGAGACGTATAGCCAAAATAAAATACCTGCCATTTCATTGCATGTTTTTTGGGATGAAATGGTAGGTATGTTCTTATTCGATCATATGATAAAAATATATGAAAAATATAAAAATTTTTTGCTATTCTTTATTTTTATGGCTTTTTTAACGATCCATTATCAGCTGTATGCGTCAACTGGTATGCCTTGTGGCAGTGTGTCAAATTCGTTGCGCTACACCCTTGTATGGGGAAGCCTTGATCAAAATGGTGTAGCCATGAAAGCCGGACAACTTGTGGAGGCGATTAACCCGCGTGGTGATGTTGTTGGGTGTGTTACTTCATCTGATGCGCTATATGGGCAGATGTTTGTTTATGGCGAAGAAAGAATTGATAATCACGTCATTGTAGGAATGCGAGATGACGAAGAGATCGTTTTTCGTGTTAATGGCAGGATTGCGATGGCTTTACCAAAAATTACGTTTAGTAACGACAAAGAGGCCCATAAAGTAGATTTGTCTGTGCTATTCGATGCAACCCCCACAAATCCGAATGGATCATTGACATCTACACCAACCCCTACCACAACGGCAATAGTAACACTAACACCAACAACATTACCCACGATGACCGCGACCCCAATGCCAACAGTCACGCCGACTAATGTTGTGCCGCTTATAGCAACTCCAACCAAGACCACGATTACCCAATATTTGCCGATACTTACCAATCGCTTGACGCGTTAAGGCCAAATTTTGATGCGCCTGCAAAGTCTATCCGCCATCGGCGTGCTGTCGAAGGTAAGCGATCCTTGCATGGAGGATGGTTTAGTTTTTTGTAGGCAGATAGTAGATAGAGAGTGTGCCGCAGGTAACTAAAAATCAACAAATTATTAGGAGATATATGCTGAGTGACATTTTGAATAGTATTGATGAATTTAGTAATAAACCAGTTGATACAAATATAGATACAAATGTTTATGATAAAGGAAAATTAATAGAAAAACGAAAATTAGTGTCAAGCAAGCATTTTCATGAAGCCGTCCAAAAATTGCTGACATTGCGTATAAAACCACCATCAGGAGCCAACACATTGCTATCTGCTGTCAATGATTCATATAGCAAAATCTCACTTGAGTGCATGATGAATAATTTAGAGTGTTTTAGTGAAATGCTTATCGCAACCTTTTGCGACCCTCTATATTTGGGTGAGCCAGACGGTGTGATTCGTTATCACTCAAATACACTGACACGTGAATTTGCATTGAATGCAATATTGCAACAAACTGAAATAGACGGCATGGCAATTAGTCAAATAATTAAAGATCGTGACTCTAACTCTACCATTTTGGGGGCGGTAAAAGCACTGGATAAAGCAGCAAATCAGATGATTCAGTCGGCGGTGACCGCTGGCTTTTTTGATGAGAATCCTAATTATGTATTAACAACCCCTATTGATCATACAGATCTTAAAGGCCCAACCAGAGAGCCGCGCCCCACGCCACTCGTTTATTTTAGTGGTGGCGCTAAAACGAGGATGATTCCATATTGCCCTGTTGCCCCTTTGTCGCTGCCATTAAATCTTATTGCTAAAGACCCTTTCAACTCTACAGATTTAGAAATTTGGTTAAAACCTGCATTGGCGTATGAAGTTGGGCGACTTATTTTTTGGAAGGGGTCAGTATTTAGCGACCATCCTAATTATTATTTTAAGCGCAATAAGTTTGCACGTAATTTGCATTTTGAATTACTTGAAAAAGGTCGCTCTAAATGGGTCGCAAATGCGGTGTCTGGCATATTCGCAGATATTTTTATGACCATTCAATGTCGTTTAAATGCTTTTGGACATGCACTACGCCGCGCTCAACCTCGCTCGTTGGATCGTTTTCATGGCGAAGAGTTGCGTTATCAGCTTCCCCCTTTACTACGACCACAAGTTGTAATAAAAACACTTGAGTTGCTAGGTATTAACGACCTTGAAAAGGATGAACTTAGTAACAGGTTAATCCCTAAATGGACAGAAATTCAACAGACTGTTTATGGTAGAACACAGAGAGAGGTTGATTTTAATGGTGAAAATGAAAGAGACTTGGGCTTGGAATTACCCATCGAAACCACTGTGTATACAGAAACTGGTGCAATTACAATGAGTGTTGTAGCTGCCAAAACGGAAGTTGACCTTGCTGTTGAATATATATTTAATGCGTATTTTAAAAACTTAACTCTGTCGGGTAATTCAGCGTTAGAATTAGACAAAATTTCATCTGCATCACCACCATCAGCCCCAAATTGGAATTATGGCAATTGGCAATCAGGTGATATTTGGATGAAAAATGTACCTATATACGAAGGTTATGACCTAAATAAACCGGTACAGTCTCATTTTATGCTAGAAAATTGGTTCTCAGTGCTTTCGGTGGAAACGCGTAACAGCCTTTGGCATGCATATAAGACTGGCTTGATTAGCAAACCTATTTTTGATGAACATTTTAGGGGGCAACGATATTATTGGGTGACAGCTTTATATACCGGCGGCTGGACAATGGAAAGCCCGGGCAATACCGGGCAACCGTATTAATGTGTCTGTAATAGAGCCATCAACTTGGTTTTAAGCATGTTTTGCACTGCAATTTGAGTTTGCTCGGCTATTGCTAATGCCTTTTGGAGAGCGTGAATGGCTTTTTCATGCTCTCCAAGCTGTAGATACGCACTCGATAGTCGTTCATAAATTAAATGAGATTGACTTGTGCCGATCTTTTCGGATAGCTGTATCACATTTTCCAAACTTTCCGCAGCTTGTTGAAAGCGATTTTGTTCTAGCTCGATATAAGCAAGCAAGGTAGTGACATGTATGATTGAGCGCTGATCCCCAATTCGTTTAAAGATTACCAACCCTTTTTCGGCTTCGGCAACTGCATCTGCCCATCGTTTTAACGAGCGCATCAATTGCGCCCGCGCATAATGCAGCATTGCTTGCTCGCGCACATCTTTTGACCTAGCGCATTCCGCGAACCCTTTTTGCAGCCATTCATCACTGGCCTGAAGCGCGGCAAAATCATTTGTTTGTTCTGCCAAGGCCCGTTCAATTTCAGCACACAGCCGCAAAATCGAAATGAGCTTGTTCGAGTCAGCTTGTTTTTGCAAGAACGCATAGGCCAGCTTGGCTAAAGGCTGTGCTTGTTCTGGGCGCAATGAGGCGTAAAACACGCGCGCCTGCTGGCGATATGACTCACCGATCAAGGCTGGGTCATTCAACTCCTCCCCAATTTCAATACATTCATCCAGCCATTCAGTGGCCTGCACATATTGCCCTTGCTCAATGGCGCGTTGGGCGCGTTCATAATTCACCAATGCAATGCTCGCCGCGTCCATACTGCGCTCAGACAAGGTGCGCCCACGTTCAAAATAGCGTTCCGCCTCGGCGTAATCGCCTTGCCGCACACAGGCCCGCCCATGTTCGGCCAAAAATTTGATCAAAGCACGGGTGTCTTGCTGTTGCTCGGCGGCATCGCAAGCCAGCATATAGGCGGCGCGGGCATCGGCGTAACGCCCGCGCACATTCCAGCGATGCCCCAGCGCATGGGCAAATGCAATCACATTGGCGAACTGCCCCAAATCATAGGCGGTGCGTATGGCATGTAACAGATTCGCCCATTCTGGCGCTAGGGTCATGATATTGCGCGGTTGCTGGCAAAACTGCAAATAATAGGCGCATAGGCGCATATCAGCAAGGTTGGCATCATCGCCGCTATGCAACTTTTCGCTTGCAAATTGGCGCAACAAGGCATGCAAATGATAACGCTCAATTAAGTTTAAATGGCTGCTGTTGTCCAGCGTTTCAATTGGCACAGCGCGTATCTGTAGCAATGCGTGTTGTGTCAGCGTGCTCAGGGTGTCGAGATCAGTGTTGCCTACATTCAGCCCAGAAGCTTCGTCAAAATGGCCGATAAACACCGACAAATGCGCCAGCGCGGCTTGCGCAGCGGGCGGCAGTTTTTGCCACGATGCCTCAAATATGGCGCGGATGCTCAGATGGCGTGGGTTGGTGTGGGCCGCTGCGCCACGCAACCGCAACTGATCAAGCGCATGCGCGATTTCGCGGCGCAAGGTGGCGCAATCAATCGCACGGGTGGCAAGTTGTGCCCCTGCCAGCCGCAACGCCAAAGGCAACCCCTCCGTCATCTCGCACAGTTTGTTAATTTCATCGCGATTGCGCTCAAAAAAATGGTCAGGCTTATGGGCATGGTCCAGCAAAATTTGTGCCGCCTCATGAGTCGCGGCCTCGTAAAGCGCCGCTTCATAAGCTGCATGGTCTGCGTGCGTTGGCGTGTGGGCCACACCCGCCAGCGGCACGACATATTCCATCTCTAGCTGCAATGTTTCGCGGGTCGTGATAAGCAGCGTTAGCCCAGCACACTGTAAGTAAAGCTGTCGGATAAGCGCGTAGGCCAACTCGGTGTCGGTTTGACCGAGCAAATGCTCAAAATTGTCTAAGATTAGCAACAAACGTTTATCGCGCAGATAGTCGAGCAATTGCCCGCTGGATGAGGCATTGCCATAAAATTTAAACTGTAGCGCATGGGCAATATGTTGCACACAGTCATCGGCATTGCCCGCCGATTCTAAATTGACCCAAAATACACCATCTGGCAATCGGCTCGCGTGCCAATCGCGCAACAAATGGGCGACTTGTAACGCCAAGGTGCTTTTGCCCATTCCCCCCATACCGTGTAATGAGATAAGGCGCTGTTTTGCTTCCGCAATCTGGGTTGGCAAGCTGACTAAAAGCTCGGTGCGCCCACGAAAAACACAGGTTTGGGCAGGCAGATTATGTGGCACAGTCGGGCGCAATGCGGCGCGGTATGCTTGCGTTAGTTCGGGCGTGTCACCGTAATAACCGCGTGCCCATGTATATACCTCGTCAATTTGTTTGCGCTGCTGCAATTGCCGGTGCGCTAAAAACAAATGGTTGACCAGTGTTGCGTCAGGCGAGCCATAACGTCGCCAGCGATTTGCATAATACAGAAGGCTTTGCCAATCTTGTTGCTGGCTCAATTGGTTTAATAGCCGGCCACATACGGCATCAAACGCGGCCTGACAACGCGCATTGCATAGATTCAACCATTGGTCAAGATCGTCACCGTCGTATAAAGCCGAACTGCTGGCGCGTTTGCCAAATTTGCGATTGGCGAGTGCAGGGTAAAACAGCCCGCGATAGCATTCACAGGCATTTTTTAATACCGTGAGATCGTTACTATTGGGCGCATCAAGCAATTGCATGACGTCTATGTCACACGGCGCATGAATGTTAAATCGTAAGGCTTCGCCCTCGCGTTTGAGATAGACATCTGCCTGTAAATGCAGCACTTTGCGCACATGTGCCAGCACCGATCGCGATTGCTCGTCTTGGGTTTGGGCGCTGCTTTCGGGCCAAAAAACCTGTTTTATATCGCTGCGCAGCACGGGCGTGCCATTTGCCATTGCCAAATAAGCCAACAAGGCCGCACCTGCTTCGCGCAATGGCAACACATCACCGCCTAGTCTTGCTTCAAATACATCACTCAGTAAGCTGATTTTTAGCATCAGAAACCGTTATTCTATGCTATTTTCTCGGCTGCAATTCAATGTGCTGAGCAAGTCGGCGGCAATATTTGTGATATTTCCATCTTTTGTCTGAGTATTTTTGTTGGCATTTAAGCTAAGCTCAGCAAAAAAGATGGCTAAATTTCGTATTCTCGCCCTCGACGGTGGTGGCATACGCGGCTTGCTCACCGCGATCATGCTCGGCAAAATCGAGGCTGCCAGCCCCGGCTTTCTCAGCAAAGTAGACCTCATTGCAGGCACATCCACTGGCGGCATCTTGGCTTTGGGTCTGGCAGCCGGGCGCACACCCGACCAACTTAAAAATCTGTATCTCAAAAAAGGTAAAAAAATCTTCGACGACTCGTGGATTGACAATATTGTTGACTTGGGTAACTTGATTGGTGCAAAATACAGCCTAGACAATCTCGAAACCGCCGCCAAACAAGAACTCGGCAATCTGCGCTTGAAAGACTTGAAGAAAAAGGTTTTGTTGTGTGCCTTTGATCTTGATAATAAAGATGGAAAAACCGGCGTGAACGACCCAGACCCAACCCGCTTGCGCCAGTGGAAACCCAAGTTTTTTCACAACTTTAGCGGCACAGACGAAAAAGATCATGATTTGCTGGCTTACAAAGTGTGTCTTTATACTAGCGCCGCGCCCACCTATTTCCCCAGCGCCGATGGCTATATTGATGGCGGGGTGGTGGCGAGCAACCCCAGCATGGCGGCCTTGGCGCAGGCGCTCGACCCGCGCAATCGTTTCGATCCGCCTGCCACGCGCCCCACGCTCGACGACATCACGTTGCTGTCGTTGGGCACAGGCACGGTGCTGCAATTCATCGAATCTGGCCCAAACAACGATGTGGATTGGGGGCAAGCCCAATGGGTGCAGCCGCTCATTAGCCTCATGCTTGATGGTGTGACCGGCGTAGCCGATTTTCAATGCAAGCAATTGCTCAACCAACGCTATCGCCGTCTTGCGCCGGTGTTCCCCGCCAATTTTAAAATGGACATGGATGAAGTGGGCAAGATGCCCGACTTGGTAAAATTTGGCGAAACCCCCGCCATGCAAACGACCATTAATGACGTGGCGGCGTGGTTGCAGCAACAATGGTAACCCATAAAGCAAATTTACTTGATACACTCGCCCGTTGGTGGCTCATTGCTTTGGTCTTTGTCGCCGCTTTGGGCATGATCGTGCTTTTTCGCCTGCGGGCTGAAACGTTGCAGGCATGGTCGGGCTTGCGTGACCCCATTCTCGATGCACAATTTGGCTATACCCCCGCCTTTGCCTATGAGCGCATTCGCGCCATCGGCGCAGGCGGGCGGCAACTGTATGCACTCACCCAACTCACGCTCGATATCGCTTTTCCTTTCGCCTATAGTTTGCTCGCCAGTTTGCTCGTTGTGCGGCTGTATCGTTTTGCCGAGCATCTGTCTTGGGTGCGGGCATTACGTTATGTGCCTTGGCTCAATGGTGCGGTTGATGTCGTCGAGAATCTCAGCATCGCCGCCTTGCTGCTGTTGTTTCCCACCGAATGGCCGGCATTGGCCCATTTTGCCAGCGCGGCTGGGGTGGTGAAATGGTCTTTGGGCGGCATTGTGTTGCTTGTGCTGGCGCTTGGCTTGTTGTGGCGCGGGTTGCGTTTTGTTTTTCATAAGTTGTGAATTTATGTGAACTTTTCACACCGTCTTTGGCTTATCCTTGATTCAAGTCAACTTCAAAAAATTGTTGAATATAAGGATAATCGCCATGAAAACAAATTTTTATATTGTCTATCTGCAAAAATTTCTTCAGTTGTTGTTGCTTGTGCCGATGTTGTTTGCCAACTTTTTCGTGATACCGAGCCAACGCGCCAGCGCCAGTTGTGCCCCGCAGCGCCAAGCGGGCATGTGGGACAGCCACCGTAGCACCGACAACCAATTTATGCGCATCGAAATTCGCAGCGTTTGCAACGACCATATTGGCATCGGGCTTGACCCACAAGGAAACCCGATTCAGACAGGCATACGCGAGCCAGATTTTTGGCTAAAGCATTGCGATAGTTTTATTTGTTGGGGCGGGTGGATGCCCGCATATCGCAGCGGCGAATGGATTTATGCCCAATATCGCAGTGGCTACAGCACTCGCACGACATGGTTTCGCATCACCGACAACCGCAATGTTGAGGAGGCGCAAGTGTATGTGCGAACAATTTATGCCGATCGAAATGTGCGCCCAACCGAAATATGGGCATTTTTAGGTCGCAATTTACCCGCCCGACCCGCCAGCCCAGCTTGGCGCAGCTAATTGGCAAATCGCCCGCGCCAGCGATTTTTTCGCGGTTTGGTTGGCATATGAACCAATCACACGATAGGTAGTGTGTTAGCTAAGGTGACTACGACTAAAGTCGCATATTTTCCCCAGATTCAAACCCTGATAAACTATAAGAAATTGCAGGGCCAAAGTCTTGGGGGAGACATGCGATACATTATTGTAGATTTAGAGGCGACATGTTGGGAAGGTGATTTCCCACGCGAAAATATGGAAGTTATTGAAATTGGCGCAGTTGAATTGTTGAGCGCCAAAGGGCCAATTTCACGTCAATTTTGCGAATTTGTGCGCCCTGTGCATACGCCTATTTTGAGCGATTATTGCACCAAATTAACCTCTATTACCCAGAATGATGTGACAATGGCGAGCACTTTCCCGAAAGTTTTTCAACGTTTCGTAGATTGGGTTGGCCCAGACCCGTTCATTTTTGGCTCGTGGGGCGCGTTCGATCTGAAACAATTGAAACGGGATTGTCAACGCCATCAGATGGCATTTCCGGCGGCATTTGATCTCCACTCAAATATTAAGCGTGTTTATGCCCGATTTCGCCATATTCCGCCCTGTCCAATGACGCAGGCGCTGCAATTTGAGGGCTTGCCCTTAGAGGGCGTGCATCACCGAGGGATTGACGATGCGCGTAATATTGCAAAATTGGTAATGGCGGTACTGGGCAAACCCATCATGGCTGGTCGTAGCACTATGCCAACGCTTGTAAAATTGCCAGTGTGAAGATTTTGATCGTTGGCACAACGCCATTTACCACCGAAATTGCGGCCCTGTGCGCTGCACATGCGCCCGATGTTTTTTCAACCAGCGATATTTTGGCGCTCGATAGCCTTAGTACGCCTTACGATATCGTCATCGAAGCCGAGAACACAAACGCTGAGCTAAAGCAAGAGGTGTTGGGTAAATTGCCCGATGAGGCGCTCGTTTTAACCTGCGCCCTCACCAACAGCGTGAGCGAGATCGCCAGTTGGGTGGCTTATCCTGAGCGGGTGTTGGGTTTTGGCGTGTTGCCGCCCATTCCGGCCAAAGGGGTGATCGAACTGGCGCGCGGGTTGCAAACCAGCGACGAGGCGTTCTATCGTGCGGTTGATTTTTGGCGCGATGTAGGGCAAAAAACCGTCGAAGTCGCCGACGGGCCGGGTTTGGTGCGGGCGCGGGTGGTGTGCTGTTTGGTCAACGAGGCCGCCAGCGCGGTCATGGAAGGCGTCGCTACGCCCGCCGATATTGACCTTGCCATGAAGCTGGGCACAAATTACCCCCATGGCCCGCTGGCGTGGGGCGACTATATTGGCCTCGACACTGTTTTGGGCGTGATGAACGGGTTACATGCCGAATGGGGCGAAGATCGTTATCGCCCGTCACCATTGTTGCGGCGCATGGTTTTGGCGGGTAAATTGGGCCGCAAGAGCGGCGGCGGCTTCTTCGAGGTCGAAGCATGAGTGCGTCTAGCGCTGTTTCCTCGCGGGCAATGCTTGGTTTTGTGCGGGTTGCCGCCATTACGCCTGAATTGCGGGTGGCAGAGGTGGCCTTCAACACCGCCGCCATCATTGCCGCCATGCGTCGCGCCGCCGATGCGGGCTGCCAAGTGCTGGTTTTCCCCGAAATGAGCATTACTGGCTACACCTGTGGCGACCTCTATTTGCAGTCAGCACTCATTGAGCGGGCCAGTGCCGCGTTAATCGAGATCAATCAGCAGGCCGGTCAATTCGATATTTGTGTGGTGGTCGGGTTGCCCATTCGGCACAAGGGTCGGCTGTATAACTGCGCGGCCTTTGTAGATGGCCTCGTGCGTGGGGTTGTGCCCAAGTCGTATTTGCCAAACAACAACGAATTTTACGAGCAACGCTGGTATGCCAGCGCCCTGCATTTGCCAATGGGCGCTGGCGAGCGTTTGAATGGGGGATTGAGTGGCGTGCCGTTTGGCACAGATCTGCTTTTTCGCGCCGACAACATGCCCGATTGCACCCTTGGTATCGAGATTTGCGAGGATGTGTGGGCGGTCAACCCGCCCAGCGGGGATATGGCCTTGGCGGGGGCGACGATTTTGCTCAACCCATCGGCCAGCCCTGACCAACTCGGCAAGAGCGACTATCGCCGCGAGTTGGTTCGGCAGCAGTCGGCTCGCTGTTTAGCCGCGTATGTCTATTCGGCATCGGGGCCGGGCGAGTCGAGCACCGATGTGGTGTTTGGTGGGCATTCGATGGTCGCCGAAAACGGCTCGTTGCTGGCCGAAGCGCCACGTTTTCAGTTCGATACGCAAATTGTGGCCGCCGATCTCGATTTACAACGGCTGGCGCACGAGCGCCAAAATAACAGCAGCTTTGCCCAAGTCACCAGCCCGCGCACCTTCCGCGATATTCGCTTTAGTTTGCCCAAGACAGATGCGCCCAGCGCCAAGATCGTCAGTCGTTTTATTCCGCGCACCCCGTTTGTGCCGAGCGACCCGACCCAACGCGCCAAAAATTGCGAGGAAATTTTCACGATTCAGGCTACTGGTCTGATGAAACGGCTGCGCCACACGCGTGCCAGCCGCGTGGTGATTGGCATTTCGGGCGGTTTAGATTCGACATTGGCGCTGTTGGCGACCATTCGCGCCTTTGATCGGCTTGGCTTGCCGCGAGATGGTATTACGGCGATTACCATGCCCGGCTTTGGAACAACCTCGCGCACTTACGACAACGCTTTGTCGCTCATGCGTTTGCTCGGCGTCACCATGCGTGAAATTCCTATCCGCGACGCAGTGCGGCAGCATTTTCGGGATATTGGTCACGATGAAAACAAGCACGATGTGACCTATGAGAACGCGCAAGCCCGCGAACGCACCCAAATTTTGATGGACGTTTCAAACGCCATTGGTGGGTTTGTGGTCGGCACAGGCGACCTAAGCGAAGCCGCGTTGGGCTGGATGACGTTTAATGGCGATCATATGAGCATGTATCATGTTAATGTTGGCGTGCCAAAAACGCTGGTGAAATACATGATCGAATGGTGCGCCGAGAGCGAATTTGCCGCCCCGCGTGACGCTGCGATCAGCGCCGTGCTGCACGACATCATCGCCACGCCCATCACGCCCGAACTATTGCCGCTCGACAAACAAGGCGGTTTGCAGCAAGAAACCGAAAAGACCGTCGGCCCTTACGAATTACACGACTTTTTCTTATTTTATGCGGTGCGATATGGCTTTTCGCCGCGCAAAGTATATGCCTTGGCGCAACAGGCGTTTGCGGCGGGTGGGGTGAACTATCCCAACGCCGATATTTTACGCTGGCTGCGCGTCTTTTATTCACGCTTCTTTAGCCAGCAGTTCAAACGCTCGGCCATGCCCGATGGCCCCAAAGTTGGCTCTGTTGCCTTGTCCCCACGCGGTGACTGGCGCATGCCCAGCGACGCCAGCGCCGGTGTCTGGTTGGCAGAGTTGGATAATTTGTCGTGACGAGGTAAGGAGGGATGAAGTGACAGGGTGAGGGGGTGACAGGGTGACAAGGTGAAATGAATCACGAAGTAACACCCAATTCACCTTGTCACCCCCTCACCTTGTCACCCTGTCACCTTGTCATCTCTTTTCGCCCGCGCAATGGCTTCGAGCAATACGGTTTCGTCGCCGATGTGGTTGGCGAGCAGTAAAATGAGTCGCGCACTGGCGCGTAAGCTGGCGGCTTCATCCAAATGATCATAAAGCTGCGAAAGCGCTTTATAAAATTTGTCTGGGTTTGCCAAACGAGGTTCGGTGTTCAGTGCGCTCATGGCCTAGTTATTTGCCCGATATCAATAAGTCTTTGAGCATCGGGTTGCTCGGCGGAACCAGTGTCAAGTTGGCCTTGCTGTCCAATACCCGTTGCACTTCCAAAATATCGAACACAGCTTGCGCCACTTCTGGGTCTTGGTTGATGGTTTGCAGGGTTGCGCCGACGATTTGCGGGCGAATGGCTTGCGCTTTAGCAAACTCAATCGCCGCTTGGCGTTCGGCAGTGCTGGCTATGATGCTCACTTGGTTCGCGCCATCTTGCTTGATCGCCGAAGTGACCTGCCGCAGCCGATTGACCACCTTGTTTTCGATCTGCTTAATCATGTCAATATCGCGGAAATGCACTTTTCGGATATAGACCGAGCCGAGGTGATACCCCCACTCGCGTGACTTTTCCGAAACTTCATTTCGCACCATTTGGCTCATGTTGTGCCGATCTTCGAGCATGGTCGCCAGCGGCATATTGCTGAGCGAGCGAATGGTTGAGTTGCTGACGTTGGCGGCCAATGAGCCGCGTGGGTCGGCATTTTTAAACAGATACGAGGTCGGGTCCGACACATACATTTCATACCATACGCCGATGCCCATCGGTGCGCCTTCTTCCGAATTGACGGGTTGGCTGCGCAAATATTGCTGGTCAAGACGCATATCTACGATCTTGCACGAACCAAGCCAGTTGACCAAAAAGGCACGCCAGCCGAGCTTGCTCGGCAAAATATGCAACCCGGGTTGGTCAATCACGCCGATGACCTTGCCGAACAACGTATAGACATGCGCTCGTCGTTCTTGCACGATCACATACCAGCCAAAAATGCGAAAAAGGAGTTTTAGAATGGCCCAAGCAATTGACATGAAGACAAATGTGCCAATCGTGGCTCCAATAAACTCACCGAAATTGCTTAAAATGTTGCCCATAAATAATGGTTAATGGTTAATGGTTAATGGTTAATGGTTAATGATGAGTAATGAGTAATGAGTAATGAGTAATAAGATACCTCTTTCGTTACTCGTTACTCATTACTCGTTACTTATTACTCATTGATCATTAACCATTAACCATTGACCATTTACTTGACTTCTTTAATAATGCGTTGAGCTTGGTTATACAACCCCAACTGGATATAACGCAAATAAGACGGGACTGCGTTCGCGCCGCTTTCTTTTAGGGTATGCAATTGGCGGGCGAGTGCATTGAGCGGTTCAGTTTCGGCTGTGGCTTTAAGTGTTTCAATTTCAACAGCGCGGCGCGACTGCACAATCTTTTGATCTGCCGATGCTTGTGCCAAGCTGATATCTGACGATACATGGTTGTGGGCCGTGTTAATAGCCGCTAGCGCCGATTCGACTTCGGGTGGTGAGTCAATGGCGGTGATGAGCGAGGCATCGAGCGCCAACCCATAACGCGCCGCCGAGCTGCTGCATTCGAGATCCATGTATTCGTTCAGTGTGCGCAAATTTTTACGCAAGTCGTTAATCGAAACCCCAGCCACGCTGTTAATGTCGTTTTCGCTGCTTTTGGCTTTGGTTGGCGCTTCAAAATTGGCGATGCGTTCGCGCAAGATCGAAACGAAGTAACCCATGACATGCACGATTGGATTTTTTACCCCAAACAAATACGCATATAAATTGCTTTCAGACACGCGATAGCGAATTTGCCCTTGCAAACCGGTGTTAAGTTGATCTTTGGTCACCGCCTCAAGCATCGTGCCGTTCGAATTGGCTTGTGGACTTTCGATATCGAGCGCCATATTGATGGTTTGCACCGCCACTTGTGCCTTATATACCTTCTCCCAAGGCCAGCGAATGTATGGCCCGCCGGGCGGAATGACTTGCACCTGCGGCCAAGCATAGCGCGAACGCTCATCTTGTCGCAGTGCATTCGACACCGGATCATCCAAGGTCGTGCGCCCGTCAATCCGTTGCGCTCGACCAAACGAGGTTTTTACGGCACGTTCATTTTGCTGCACAGTAAATAAACCGGGCAAAATGGTGCGTATAAACCACAACAATGCGCCAAAAGCGATCCCTAACAATATTCCCATGTGTGTGTCTCCTTTTTGAGTATTAAGTGCTAAGTGCTAAGTGCTAAGTAAAACACTTAGCACTTAGCACTCCATTAACTAACCAACGATTGCAAAAATTCGTCGTTACTCTTGGTGCGATTGAAGCGGTTGAGGAAGGCTTCCATCGCTTGGGTCAATTCGTAGCCTGCGCCTTGCGGTTGCGGGGCGATCAATTGACCAAACATACGCCGCATGAGATATGTGCGTTGGGCGGTTTTGTCGCCCAACAACAAATCTTCGCGGCGGGTGCTGCTGCGGTCAATATCAATGGCCGGAAAGACGCGCCGCTCGGCCATGCGCCGCGACAAATGCAACTCCATATTGCCAGTGCCTTTAAATTCTTCAAAGATCACCTCGTCCATACGGCTGTTGGTGTCTACCAGCACGGTTGCAATAATAGTCAAGCTGCCGCCTTCTTCGATATTACGCGCTGCGCCAAAAAACTCTTTGGGCGGATACATTGCGGCTGGGTCAACACCACCTGACAAGGTGCGGCCCGACGAATTGACGGTTAAGTTATAGGCTCGGCTGAGGCGGGTGAGCGAGTCAAGCAAAATCACCACATCTCGGCCACATTCAACCAGCCGCTTGGCTCGATGCAGCACCATTTCGGCCACGCGCACATGGTTTTGCACGGGTTCGTCGAAAGTAGATGACACCACTTCGGCATCCACCGAGCGATCCATATCGGTTGCTTCTTCGGGGCGCTCGGCGATTAGGGCGATCATCAAATGCACATCGCGGTAATTGCGGCTGATGGCGTTGGCGATGTCCTTCAGGATGGTGGTTTTGCCGACCTTGGGCGGAGCCACAATCAACCCGCGTTGCCCGCGTCCAATCGGCGAGATCAGGTTGATTAACCGCGTGCTTAAATTGGTCGAACCCGATTCGAGATCGAACAATTTATCTGGGAAAATCGGTGTCAATTTCTCGAAATGTGGGCGGCCTTTGGCTTGCTCTGGGTCTTGTCCGTTTACCGATTCCACCCGCAACAAGCTGAAATATTTCTCGCTGTCTTTGGGCGCACGCACTTGCCCAAACACCATGTCGCCGGTGCGTAAACCAAAGCGCCGAATTTGTGACGGCGAGACATAAATATCTTCTGGGCCGGGCAAATAATGTTCAGCCCGCAAAAAGCCCATGTCATCAATCACATCCAGCACCCCACCACGATACTCAAGCCCTTGTTTTTCGGCTTGCGCCCGCAATAGTGCTACGATCAAGTCATCTTTTTTCAGCCGTGTATAGCTTTGAACCCCCATCGCCTCGGCGCGGTCACGCAACTCAGGCAAGGTTTCGTTGGTGAGCAAAGCCATATCAAAAAACTTGCGTGGGCGTGGGGTGAGTGGCACGTCGTTCTCGGGCGCATCCCCTTTGTCAATTGGGCGCGTATCATCGCGATTTTCGCCGCGATCAGAGAACTCAAAGCGAGACTCAAAGCGATCTGTGCGGTCGCCGCGTTCAGCGCGGTCTTGCCGTTCCATGCGATCTTGGCGGTCGTTGCGGTCATTGCGGTCGTTTCGCCCACCGCGATCATTGCGGTCATTGCGGTCGTTTCGCCCGCCGCGATCGTTGCGGTCATTGCGGTCGTTTCGCCCGCCGCGATCATTGCGGTCATTGCGGTCGTTTCGCCCGCCGCGATCTTGGCGATCATTGCGGTCGTTTCGATCATTCCGTCCGTTACGGTCGCCGCGATCTTGCCGCCCATTGCGGTCGCCCATTTCGCCACGCTCTTGATGGCCGCGTTCTGCGTAGCCATTGCCGTTATTCCCGCCATTGTCGCGGTCACGCGATCGCTCGCGCCAATTCGGATTCGGTGTCACTGGCGCGACATAGGTGTCTGCTGGGCTGGGCGTTGCTGTCGCAGTCGTGTCTTCGGGGGCGTTGGGTGCTGGCGTTTCATCGTCATCGGGCGAAAATGAACGCTTTGTCGTAATCTGTGGGGCAATATTGTCTGAGACATTGCTCACCGGCGACACTTGACCAACAGATTTTGTCGTTGTTTGATCGGCTGATGCAACCTCTGCACTTTCAGTTGCAGTTGCTTTAGCGGTTTTTATGCTGGGGCGTCCGCGTCCGCGCGGTTTTTTAGCTGCTTCAGATGCTGTAGCGTCGGTCGAGGCTGTATTTTCTGTTGCCGATGGGCTTGCGGGAGCCATTTTTGCTTCGACCGGAGCAATGATTACGGGTGCTGGGCTGATAGGTTCGACAACAGGCGCGTTATTTTCGCTGCTCACTTCGCTTTTTGTTTTGCTGCTTGCGGCACGTTTTCGCAAGGGTTTCTTTTGCGTTTCCGCACTTACACTTTCAGGTGCTTCGGCAGCGATGATTTCGACTTCGGTGGCAGGTGTTGCAGCTTTTGCAATATTTGATTTTCTAGGCATGGGGTATTAACATTTATTTTGCATGATAAGTCATCGCAATGACTTATGAAAAACGTAACTTTTCAGTAAGGGAAAAACGCAAGAAATATTCTCTTTTACGTTAAAGACGAAAATAGGGCGAATGATTTAAATGAAAATTAATCTTCCCCCAAATTTTCTTGAAAAGAAACCGTGAAACTTATCAAAGTTTATGAGTATGAAAAGATAACAAATGAAACAACAAATTGTGGAGCGTTTTTTTAGTTTAAGCTGCCAAGTAACGTTTTAGCGAAGGTTTATCATTACTTGGCGAGTGCGAGACCAATTGTGGAAAGTCGGGGAACCGGGATTTGAACCCGGGGCCTCACGGTCCCAAACCGTGCGCGATACCAGGCTTCGCTATTCCCCGCTGGCAATGGTGCAGATTCTACCACTATTTTGTGCGTGCTAATAGTAGTTTGAAAAATTTAAAGATGAATCGGCTAAAGGATGTAGCGCTGAAAAGAACATCCCTCCATCTTTCGCAGAAGATGGAGGGATGTTCTTTTCAGCCAATGGCTGCTTGTTGCGGCTTATTTTGGAAATTCGACATAAACGGGGAAGGCATCTACGAAAATTTGTTGTCCAGCAGGCCGCCATTGCCCATACAAATCCGACACAGCGTCGGGGGATTGTGGCAAATTGACTGGCAAACGTTCGCCACCCAGCGACCAAATCACCCAGACGGGCGTGCCTTGACGATCAAACACATAGGCCCGAACGCCCGGATTAGAAAAGTCTTCGCGCACAAAGGCGCTTTGGCTCAATTTGTCGGTGCTGGTGCGCAAGGCATTGTAGGCGGCGGTGATATTGCCATCATAATGCAAAATATGGGTTTGGTAGCCGGTCCAACCTAAAACGCTATACCAAACATTCGACATTAAGCCCTTGGCGAGCGCTGCCGCATTTGCTTGGGCCACATAAATGGCCTTGGCGTTCTCAAAATCACTCGGCGAGGTGGCGCAGCCGTAGCACAACAGGGCATATTCGGTGTTGATGATGGGCTTTGAAAAGCCGTGCTTCGACATTACTTCACGTATGTAATCGGTTTTGGCAATGAGTGATGGGCCGACATTTTGCGAGGCGACATACCAGTTTTCATTGGCATAGGTTAACTTGCCTTTCCAATAATCATAGGCGTGAAAATTGGCGACGTCGAATGCTGCGCCGGCTCCGCTATCCATAATGCCATCGAAAAACGACGCCGATGGGCAATTGGGGTTGGGGCGGCGTGGGTCGCAATTGAGCAGCATGCCCGCCAAAACCACTTGGCTATCGGGCGCGGCGGCCTTAATTGCGGGGTAAATTATCTTGAGCATTTCGCCATAATAGCGTCCGCTGGTATATAAATCGTTGTTTTCGGTCCAACAACCAAACACATTATCGCCCGCCACACTCGGCGCATCTACTTCGTTGCCGATCTCCCAATAGCGCACATTGAAAGGCGGGCCGCTGTAACGCTGCACCAATTCGCGCATGAAATCGGCAAAGGCATAAAATTTATCTTCGCGGATCGGGCCGCAGGTTGGGCCACTGCCGGCGGTTTTGCGTGCCCATTGCGGCGTGCCGCGCACAATTTGAATGAGCTTCATACCGCGCTGCGCCGCAATCGCCATTTGGCGCTCGGTATCGCGCATACGCTGCGATCCCCAATCGCGTTGGCCTTCATTTGGCTCAACTTCGTGCCACACGACGGCCCACGCATTATTGCGCAGCCAACGCACGTTGGCGCTTTCCAATTTGGTCAAATGCCCAGCCTCGTCAATCGAGGTGACCTCGGCTCCCATAATATTGTCGCCGCCCGAGCGCCAATGCAGACCTGTGGCGGGCAAATAAATGGTGGATGGGCCATCGTCGTTGCGCACGGATGGTGGCAATGGGTGATTGATTGGAGGGGCGGTTGCAAAAATGGCTATCGTGGGGAGGCCATTGGTGCAAAGTGTGAAGACGGTGATGTAAACGAGAATGCTAGCGAATGCTTTAGAGATAGGTTTTTTGAACAAACTTAGTTTTCTCCTGACCTGAAATATCGTTCATGTCGGCGATGAAAATGCAAGGCCAATAAGTCTACACGATACGAAAGATAGGCTTTAAAATTATGGGGATGAAGCACGATTTTCGTCTGATTTTTGACGCACCCAACGCCAATTCATTGCCCACAGACAGTGCCGAAAACGCATCGGATGGCGCGACGAATATGGCTCGTGACGAGGCGATGTCGTTGGCGGTGGGGGCAGGGCTGCAATTGCCAACGGTGCGTTTTTATGGCTGGTCGCCGCCGGCCATCAGCCTTGGGCAGTCGCAACGGCTGGCCTCGGTAGATTTGGCCCGTTGTCAGGCGGATGGGGTGGATGTGGTGCGGCGCACGACGGGCGGCTTAGCCATTTTGCACACCGATGAATTGACCTATAGCATCGCTTTGCCCAAAAACCACCCATTGGCTGAGGGCGATGTCATGACCTCGTATCGGCGTATTTCACAAGCCATTATTGTGGCTTTGCGGGCGCTGGGCGTGGCAAATGTGGACGCATCGGCGGTGGCAAAGGAAGACAAGGCCAAGAGTCCGGTGTGTGTTGAGGCCCCAGTGATTATGAAGTGATGGGCCAGATGAACGGCATGCGCAAGAAATTGGTGGGCAGCGCCCAGCAGCGGCGGGTGGATGCGGTATTGCAGCACGGCAGCTTGCCGCTCATCGGCGATATCGGGCGTATTTGCCACTATTTGGTTGGCGCACCCACGCCCGACGAGGTTCGCGCTCATGCTGGAACGTTGTCCGAAGCCATTGGGCAGCCAATCACGTGGCGTGACGCGGCAGACGTGTGGGCTGCAACGTTTGCCGAAACCTTAAATTTGCATTGGGTGGCGGGTGAATTTAGCCCGGCTGAATTGGCGCAGGCGCAAGCCTTGCGGCAATCGCGCTATGCTAATGTCGAATGGACGCGGCGGCGCTGATGGCAATGAGCGATTGTTGTCGCCGTGATACACTATTTTCATGACACAGAAAATTCGCTGGGGTATTCTCAGCACCGCCAACATTGGCACAAAAAAAGTGATTCCCGCCATGCAGCGCGGGCAATATTGCGACATTGCCGCCATTTCGTCGCGTGATCTTGCGCGTGCGCAAGCCGAGGCTGCCAAGCTCGGCATCGCCAAGGCGTATGGTTCATACGAAGCGCTATTGGCCGACCCCGATATTGACGCTATTTACAACCCGATGCCCAACCATTTGCATGTGCCTTGGGCGATCAAGGCGCTAGAGGCGGGCAAGCATGTGCTGTGCGAGAAGCCAATTGGCCTGAGCGCGGCTGAGGGCGAGCAATTGGTCGCCGCCGCCAAGGCGCACCCCCATCTCAAGGTGATGGAGGCGTTTATGTATCGGCATCACCCGCAATGGGTAACGGCCAAACAGTTGGTGAAAACAGGCGCAATTGGGCAATTGCGCAATATTCAATCTATCTTCACTTATTACAATGTTGACCCAAACAACGTGCGCAACATGAGCGATATCGGTGGCGGCGGGTTGATGGACATCGGTTGCTACAACATTTCGCTGTCGCGCTTTTTGTTCGATGCCGAGCCGCAGCGGGTGGTGGGCGTGCTCGATTATGACCCGACGTTTAACACCGATCGTCTTGTGTCGGGCATGATGGATTTTGGCGATGGCAATGTGTCGGGTTTTGTATGCGCAATGCAGTTGAATGGTTATCAGCGTGTTCAGGCGCTGGGCACGAAGGGCCGCATCGAGATCGAGATTCCATTTAACGCCCCGCCCGACAAACCGTGCAAATTGTGGCTACAGCAAGGCCCCACTGTGCAAGAAATGGTTTTCGATGTGTGCGACCAATACACTATTCAAGGCGATTTGATGTCGCAAGCCATTCTTAACGACACCCCCGTGCCGACGCCAATCGAGGATGCCGTTGCCAATATGCGCGTCATCGAGGCCATCGTCGCTAGCGGGCATCACGGCGGCTGGCAAAAACTTTAGGAAATTACGAATTACGAATTACGGGGTCTATTGTGTTTGTCCATTTGGCTATTGCGACAAATTAAATGACGGTGCAGGGTGGTTTGCTTTCAAGGCAAGTTTGTGAAAATCGCACTCGAATGGCGATCAATCGCC
>JAHBAL020000197.1 GCA_018500105.2 Anaerolineae bacterium | reverse complement strand
AGATGTGTATAAGAGACAGGGGGGCAAGAGGATCTGGCGTAACGACCAACTCGCTCAACAGCGCGGCCAGATACACTTTGCGTTTGCCTTCTAGCCCACTCACATACACCGGTCTTACTTGATGCATCCCGCTATTGTCTCCCAATTGACCGGCATCATTCGCGCCCCAACACAAAATCCCATTATTGCCAGTCAGGGCGCAGGTGTGTGATTCACCGGCACTGAGACCCAAAATGCTTTGGTTTAACCCCAGCACCTCGGTAGGGGTGGCTTGGTCCGATTTGCTGCCATCGCCCAGCGCCCCCCACACATTGCCGCCCCAACATTTTACGCTGCTGCGATGATCGAATGCACACGTGTGGAATTTCCCCGCCGCAAGACCAATCACACCTTGGTTTAGCGCCGCCACATCCACCGCAACAGGCCGATTGAGCGTGCCGCCATCGCCTAATTGCCCAGAGCCGTTATATCCCCAGCACTTTACCCACGAATTGAGGGTTATGGCACAGGTGTGATAGCCGCCGACGGCAATGGCGTGGATGCCTTGGGTCAGTCCGGTCACGTCCACTGGGCGAATTCGATTGAGCGTGCTGCCATCGCCCACTTGCCCAGCACCGTTATAGCCCCAGCATTTTACGCCACCAGCGTGGGTGAGGGCGCAGGTATGCGCTTCGCCGGTGGCAATGGTGCGTATGTCGGCCCCCAACCCCAACACGCTCACCGGCGTAAGGCGATTGGTCAGGCTATTGTCGCCAAGCTCGCCTTGGGTATTTTGGCCCCAACACCGAACGCCTGCCGTGCGGCTGAGGGCGCAGGTGTGGTTGCCCCCCACCGCAATGGCGCTGATGTCTTGGCTCAACCCAAACACGCCAACCGGCATAAGCTGCTGGCTGGTATTGCCATTGCCCAATTGCCCAGCGCCATTGGCCCCCCAACATTTCACCTCGGCGGTTTGGGTTAGGGCGCAGGTATGCGCCTCGCCCGCGCCAATGGCGAGCACCTTTTGGCTTAGGCCAACCACATAAACCGGCGTCGGACGCTGAACTGTGCTGCCGTCGCCCAATTGCCCAAAGGCGTTATCGCCCCAACACATGACCCAGCCCGCGCTAGTAATGGCGCAGGTGTGGCTTTTGCCCGCCGCCACCTGCACCGCTTGGGCGAGCGTTGCTTGTTGCTCAGCCGCTTGGCTTGAGGTGGCCCCCTCGGGCAGTAACCTGCTTGCTCCCGCTAAAATAAATAGGGTGACAAGCCCCCATACTTCCCATCTGCCGTCTTTTTTAACCGCTCTCATGCTTTATTGCGCTCACTCTCCAATGACTCACTCATTTAGTTTGCTTAGGACTTATGTTCATAAAAACATTTCGCCACAAAGATCACAAAGATAAGACAGGATTTTTGATATAAATCTTTGAGTTCTGTGAGGTTTTTCTGGCAAAAATAAAGGCTTGCGTAAGTCCTATGCTTTAACGATTGGTCGGGTTGCAATAGCGATTAATTCTCGCAATGTTCTATTGACCGCTTTGCCTGTTGGGAAATATTGCCGAACATCGGGTGCAAGCCACACGCTATTTTCTTCGATGGCAAAATGTTGGATGGTGATACCATCATCGGTGCGGTAAATGGTCGTTGTGTATTCATGCGGGTTGGCTGTCGCATGACGATGCTTGACAGCTTGACTAAAGTCGTATTTTGGCAACATATCCCCATCTTCATTTATTCTTCTACCACTAACTCATATTGTTGTGATCCGTTGGTGTTGAAGGCTGCCACCAGTACGTAATAAACATCATCCTTGCTCGTATGTAAAATCACTTCCTCTGGCACAGGGCCAATATTTTTCGATTTGATAATTTCGCTTTTGTCTGAGCCGTAAATATACAGATCGAGGTCGGCATTGCCGCTAAAGTTGAGCCGCACGGTATAGCGTTTGTCCGCCTGTAATGCAATTCGGTAATAGTCGTTGAGGTCAGTAACTTTATTGACAGAGGCTAATACTTTCTCATTAGGATTAATGGGTTGAGCTTCTGAAAAACTATTATTTGCTTCTCGACAATCGCTATTATTACAAGGATTAGGTGCTGGCGTAGGCGTTATTGTAGGCATCGAACACGGATCTAAGACACATATTCCTTTTGTAACCATTGGCAAATAGTTCACTGGCAAATAGCTTCGATTAATATAGCCAGTCGTCAAAGTGTAATTTTGTATGCCTTCTGTAGCAAATGCAGCCACTAAAACATAATATGTTCCGCTCTTGCTAGGCTTAAACCGTATCTTTTCTGTGCTAGCACCTTCGGTCAAGGAATGTGCTATTCTCTCTTGAGACGGGCTATATAAATAAAGATCGAGGTCTGAGCGTCCTAAAAACGAAAGGGTAAATGTGTATTGCTTATTTTCTATCAATTCTATACGATAGTAATCGTTTGGGTCATCAAACCCATTAATTGATGCCGTTATTATGTCATCTGCTAGTATTCCAGCTTGATTGAAAGTGTTATTAGGCTCTTGATAATCGTTATTGCCAGATGTATAAACGGAATCTACTTGTTGTAAAAATCCTGCTGAAAGCTGTGAATAAGAGCTTATTATGAGAATTGCAATAATTATCCAATTGGTTAATTTGATTATGTCCTCTAGGTTTCTTTTCATAGCGCTCCTTGAAATCAAAAATAGAACTTAGCACCTCACCCCCGCCCCCGGCACACATGTCGTTGGCGAAGTGGCAGGGCTACCACCGCCACTGCCCGACCCACCCCCACTGCTCCCATTCAAACTACGGGTCTCACCCGCCGCCACAAGCGTGCTGCCGCTACAGGCTGAGCCGTCGCTAATGGCGCTGCTCAGACGCACCACCGCCACATTCCAGCGCAGGGCTTGCCCACCGCTCAGGGTGGGCACATAATCACGCGCTTGGGTGCTGGTGGTCTTGGTGCAAATCACATCCCAACCCTTGGCGTGTTGAATGCTAAATTGGTAATAATCGAACCCACCCAAGCTGCCCGCCGAGGCCCAGCTAAAGGTCGGCTTGTCGCCGCCGCCAAAGCTCGCGCCATTGGCGGGCGCGAGCAAGGCCGGCGAGCCGAGGCTCGCGGCTGGGGTGGGGGTGGGCACAAACGGCGTGGCGCTAGGGGCAATGCGCGTCGCCGTCGGCGGGATAGGGGTGCTGGTAGGTGCGGGCGGTGTTGGCGTCGGCACAGGGGTGCTGGCTAAGGTCGCGCTTAAGGTGTCGCTTGGTGTGGGCATGAGTGCTGTCTCTTATACACATCT
>JAHBAL020000122.1 GCA_018500105.2 Anaerolineae bacterium | reverse complement strand
TCGATGACGGGGAATTGCCCGCGCACCGCCAACTGGCGGGTATAGTTGTAATGGGCTGGCTCGTCGGGTGTTTGCCATGCCGGAATGCGGGTCGCAAACAGCGACCCAATTGCAAAATAGCACAGCAAAACGAGGCCGAGGGGCCAATTACGCGCCATACAAAATGCGCCCGCACAACGGGCAAAGCACAATGGCGCTGCCGCTACGCGCTTGCTGCATCATTTGCGATGATTGCTCGACGCCACATGCACCGCATGCGCCATTGCGAATGGCAGCGACCGCCAGCGGTTTTTTGTTGCGGATGGCAACGTAAGCGTTTAAATCGGGAGCCGGAATCGCACCCGCCAAGCTTTTACGTTGCTCGACCAAGGCGGCGTAACGCTTGCGCAAATCGGCGTCTTCTTGGCGCATCACCACATTATCCTCTTCCCAATTTTTGAGGGCGTGACGTAGCGCGGTAGCGCATTTTTGCTCAGCCGCCCGCGATTCGTCCACCGTCATCATGGCCGCCAACAGCGTTTCGTCGAGGCTGGCGCGGCGGCGTTTGAGCGATTCAAGCTCGTGCTGCACGTCGAGCAGCTCTTTGGTTTGCTTGATTTTGCCGCTATACAGCCGCTCTTCTTCGCCTTTTATCTTCTCGTCGAGGCTGCGGGCGTCCAAATCGAGCATTTTGTGGTCACTCACGGCCCGTTGATGCACTTTTTGCAGGGCTTCGTGTTCTTGCTTGGCGTGATTCACGGCGGGGTTGTTGCGCATTGCGGCGTCAATCTCGCGCACCCGCTTCACAATTTTGTCAATCTCAGTGTCAATCAGTTGTAAACGATACAACGGTTCTGCTTTAGACATGGGCGTAGATTGTAACAGGACTAATAGCGACCACAAACGCCACCCCATATTCACGTTCGTGGCTGAGGGAGATGGACCAGTGGGTCAGCCCTTGGGCGGCGGCGAGTTCAGCGGCGCGACCGTGCAGCACGACCATTGGGCGGCCTTTGGCATCGTTGATAATTTCGGCGTCGTGCCACTGGATGCCGTGCCGCGACATGATGCGCATGCCCACGCCCAGTGCTTTGGCGATGGCTTCTTTGGCGGCAAAACGCACTGCCAACGGCCCGACACGCCCGCGACAATGCGCGATTTCTGCTGCCGTGAAAATGCGCTCGATAAATTTGTCACCATAGGTCTGCACAGCTTGTTCCATGCGCGGCAGGTGAATAATATCGGTTCCGGTTGACAACATAGATTTTGTCTCTCGCAAAAAACACAAAGTTCACAAAGGGCTTATTTTTGCAAAACTTTGTATGGCTATTCAAAAGTCGTTTCGTCATTCCCTCGAAAGAGGGAATCCATAACCAAACGGGCATTATTTGATGAAATTGCTATGTTTTGAGCCGACCAAGTTATGGATATCCGCGTTCGCGGAGGTGACGGTTTAGAATGCGTCTGACTCTTGAACAGCCTTAAAAACTTTGTGAGCTTTGGGTTCTTTGTGAGCGATGTTTACATTACGGCAAATGGCTTGAGACACCCGTTTACTTTAACTCAAAGCCTTGTTCGTGCAATACCTCGCGCAAATCGGTGCGGGCCGGGCGGCTGACGCGCCGTGCCGAGTGTTCGGTCCAGCCATAGGCTTCCATTTGACCGGGCTTGCCCGGCACAGCCACTTGCCGATTGTCATAAATGCCGGTTGCGGCCATTGCTGCGTCATAATCGTGCAAGGCTTCGTCAATGCCGTCGCTCGAATAAGTTTCCCACTGCAACACGGCGGGCAAAGGCAAGCGCGGGCGGATGACTGGCTCGTCGTTGGGCACACCGAGCGTCATGCCTGAAATGGGGAACATGTAGTGTGGCAAATTGAGCAGCCGAATGACATCGCGGGTGTTGTTGCGCAGCCCGCCGATATAGCAGATGCCCAAGCCGAGCGACTCGGCGGCGAGGGTTGCATTTTGCATCACCAACGCCACATCAACGGCAGCCATGAGAAAGTTTTCAACATAGTCGCCCACATGCGGATGCCCGCGCAAGGCGCAAGCGCGGTCGAGCTTGCTCAGATCGGCGCACCACGCCAAAAAGACCGGCGCTTGGCGAATTTGGTCTTGGTTGCCGCACAGTCGCGCCAATTCGTGGCGCTTGGTCGTGTCGGTGACGGCGACACAGGCATAGGTTTGCAAATTTGACGAAGTTGAGGCGCGTTGTCCCGCTATCACAATCGTCTCGACCACCTCGCGGGCAATCGGGTCGGGCTTATATTGTCGCATCGAGCGATGCTGATGGATTAATTCGAGTGTGGGGTTGGTAATGGTCATGTCAGTTAATTTCTTTTTGCAATCAGGAAAATATCACGCAAAGACGCGGAGGCGCAACATATTTTTCCTTGCGCCTTCGCGCCTTTGCGTGATATTTTTTGCTCCATATAGGGCTACAGCTCATATCCAAAACGCCAAGGCGTGGCATTCATCGGCAAATCGCTCAGCCGCATCCGGCGCAATGCCTCAAAACGCGGCTTCATTTCGGCGATGCTGTCGCCGCCCAGTTTTTCGATCAGCGCATCAGCCAGCACAAAACACACCATTGCCTCGACAATGGGCACAGCGCGGGGCACTTGGCAAAAGTCACTGCGCTCATACTTGGTTTTTACCGCCTCGCCAGTCGCCAAGTCAACCGAATCGAGCGGGTTGAGCGTGGTGGCAATGGGTTTGAGCGCCGCCCGCACAATAATAGGAGCGCCATTGCTGATGCCGCCCTCGATGCCGCCTGCGCGGTTGCTGCGTTGGCGAAGGCTATCTTCATCGCCATCCAGATACAGCTCGTCTTGGGCTTGGGTGCCGGGGCGGCTGGCCTCGGCAAAGCCGTCACCGATCTCGACCCCCTTCATGGCATGAATGCTCATCACGGCGGCGGCCAATTTGCCGCTCAAACGCCGATCCCACTGCACATGGCTGCCCAAGCCGGGCGGCACATTCAGCGCTACCACCTCGATCACCCCGCCCAGCGTATCGCGTTGCTCCATAATTTGGCGAATCCGCACCCGCATCAACTCGGCAGTGGCGGGGTCATAGCAGCGCACGTCGCTGGCCTCGGCGGCGGCAAAGCGCTGTTGGAATTGAGAATTTAGACTGGAAAATGAAAAATTGTTTTGCGCATCACGGGCATCTACCGACAAATCTTTAATGCCAACTTCACCGACTGAGGTGACATAACCGCCCACCACAATGCCGAACTCGGCCAGCAACGCCCGACACGCCGAACCGACGGCCACGCGCATGGTGGTTTCGCGGGCGCTGGCACGTTCGAGCGACAAACGCAGTTCGCGGTAGCCATATTTCACCGCGCCGGTCAGGTCGGCATGGCCGGGCCGAGGTATGGTCATCGGCTCGATCTCGCGGTCGCGCCATTTGCTGTGGTCTAGGTTTTCGACAATAAAAGAGATGGGTGCGCCGGTGCTGTGCCCGGCCATCACCCCGCCCGTCATGCGGGCGTGGTCGCGCTCAATTTTCATGCGCCCGCCGCTGCCATAACCTTGCTGGCGACGCACCAAGTCGTGGTCAATAATGGCTGGCGAGAGCGGCACACCGGCGGGCATCCCGTCCAAAATGGCAGTCAATGAAGGGCCGTGTGATTCACCGGCAGTAATAAAACGAAGCATAGGGCTGAAGTTTACTTGATAGTGCAAAGTGGCAAGTGGCAAAGTGGCAAGTGGCAAGTGGCAAAGTGGAAAGTGCAAAGTGGCAAGTAGCAAGTGGAAAGTGGCAAGTGGCAAAGTAGAGAGTGCTAAGTGCTAAGTGCTAAGTATTGAGCTTGTGCGATCATCTCCAATCTCAAATGCCTCTTGAATCTTGATTCTTGGCTCTTGAATCTTGATTCTTGGCTCTTGGCTCTTGAATCTTGATTCTTGGTTATACTTGCATCATGAATTACGCAGATGCACTTGCTTATATCTATGGCCTGAGCCAGCCTGACCGTTTTAAGGCAACCGATCCGGCAAAACTCAATTTAGATCGCATTCGGGCGCTATTGGCGGCGCTGGGCAACCCCCATGAGCAATTTAAGTCGGTGCATATTGCGGGTACAAAGGGCAAAGGCTCGACCGCAGCGATGATGGCTTCGTGTTTACGGGCGATGGGGCTGCGCGTTGGTTTATTCACCTCGCCGCATTTGCATACTTTTCGCGAGCGTATTCGGCTGAATGGCGAGCTAATTTCACGCGAAGACGTGGTTCGGCTGACCGAGATCATAAAACCCGAAGCCGACCGCATCCCCGGCTTGCTCACGTTTGAATTGATTACTGCCATGGGGTTTTTGCATTTTGCGCGTTGTCGGGTAGATTGGGCAGTGATCGAGGTCGGGTTGGGCGGTAAATATGATTCGACCAATGTCATCACCCCGCGTGTTTCCATCATCACCTCAATCAGCTACGATCACACGCAATTGCTTGGCTCGACGCTCACCCTAATTGCGGGCGAGAAAGCCGGCATCATCAAGCCGGGCGTGCCGGTGGTCAGCCATTCGCAGTCCGCCGAGGCGACCATCGTCATCGAGCGTGTCGCCAAAGATCAGCAGGCCAAATTGATTTCGCTGGGGCGACATTGGCGCGGGCGGCCCATCCTCTCGGCGGCTGGCGGGGCCATCGCCGCCAGCATGTCGGCCTCGCTCGACCGCCAAATCTTTGATGTGAAGCAAGTGGCGTTTCGGCGCAGTGACGAAACGCCACATCCCAACAATTTGGAAGGGCAATACGACATGCCTTTATTAGGAATGCATCAAGTGGATAACGCCACGGGTGTCATCGCCGCAATTGATGCTATTCGAGATGATCTCGTTTCGGTCGGGTCAAATTTGCAACCGGCGGTGCGCACCGGCCTGCACAATGTGCGTTGGCCGGGCCGGTTTGAGATCATGCGGGCCGAGCCGCCGCTGGTGGTGGATGGGGCACATAATGTGGACAGCGTGAACAAATTGGCGACCGCCTTGGCCGAGATGTTCACTGGCAAGCGTTGGACCTTGATTTTTGGTTGTTACAAAGACAAAGACGCCGAGGGCATGATTCGGGCGCTTGCGCCGCGCACTAGCCGTTGGATTATGGTGCAGCCAAACAACCCGCGTGCCTTGCCCATTGACGAGCTGATGCAATTGGCGAAGCAGCGCAGTTTGCGTGCCACCGCTGCGGTCAGCGCCAAAGCGGCGTTGGAGTCAATTCGTAACAGCAACGAGGCCGTGTGTGTGGTGGGCAGCCTGACGTTGGCGGGCGAAGCGCGGGCGGCGTGGTTGGGCGGTATTGAGTTGGAAGCCGATTAGCAAAAGTCGTTTCGTCATTCCCGCGAAAGCGGGAATCTATAACCAGATGGGTGTAGTTTGACTGGTTTGCCGCATTTTGACCCGCCTCGTTATGGATCT
>JAHBAL020000134.1 GCA_018500105.2 Anaerolineae bacterium | reverse complement strand
AGATGTGTATAAGAGACAGGTGGCAAGGTGACAGAATCCCTCATATCCCATAAGAGGCGGTATAAAAACTAAACTCGTCGGTTTGCAATAAGAAAATCTCTCGCAAAAGCGCAAAGGAAAATTTTTTGCGTTTTTGTGCTTTTGCGAGAAACCTTGCCAACAAGACAACAGGGGTAAACAAGGAAAGCAATAAAATTAATGTCAATGCTAAAAATCTTTGCACCGCTCAAGCACGTCGTCATCAAGGTAACACATGTTTTCACGCTCACCTTGTCACCCTCTCCCCTTGTCATCCTTCCCTTCCTCCTCACCCTTGTCCTTACCGCCTGCGCCACACCGAGGCCGACGGTGAAAATTGCGCTGGTGGCGCCGTTTGAAGGGCGGCATCGTGACACGGGTTATGCGGTTTTTCCGGGCTTTCGAGAAACCTTGCAAAAGCAAATGAAGGCTGGGGGCGTTGGGGCGTATCAGGTGGAATTTGTGGCCTACAACGACAGCGGCGACCCAGCCTATGCCGAGCGTATCGCGCACAATGTCGTCATTGACCCGCAGGTGATGCTGGTGATTGGACATTTGCGGGCCGATACGACGCTGGCGGCGCTGCCGGTATATGCCAACGCCGGGCTGCCCGTGCTGGCGATGAATGTGCCAAGCAGCGCCCTGGTCAGCGCCCAGCCCACCGCGCCGCCAAACGGGCTGGTGTTTGCTGGCACAGCCGCCGACGACATCAACGCCATCACCCAACGCGCCCTAAATGCCATTCACCACGCCGCCAAACAACCCCAAATGAGCCGCCAAAATGTGGCAAAGGCACTTGCCAACAATTGAAGTTGCGAGTAAACTAATCCATATGAGCGGTATCTTCTCAATTCAATAGAAGCTAATCCACAGAAATCGGGTTTCTTCCAGAAACCCGATTTCTAACGGCGCAGCATTGAATTGAGAAGATATAGCTTACCGACGCACCGACTTACTGAAATGAACACAAACGAAAGCAACGCCTCCTTACCGTATTGGGCAAAGCCTTTGGGTCAAACGGGCTACAACACATTTGTAGCGCTGATCAAGGGTTATTTTGCCGAACGGAACCTCACCATCATCTACGATGAGGCCGAGGGCCTCATTCGCCCATCGGAACAAGGGGCGCAGCTTGCCACAACGTTTGGCTTGCAAAATTTAATGCAACTGTGTGCGCAAGCCTCCGAACGAAAATGGGCGCAGTTGGTGCGATCGCATTTCGATTCGATTTTGAACACCAGCGATGACGAAAACGCGCTGAAGATTGATATGAGCCGTTTTGCGCAAATTGCTGGCCTGCTGCGAGCGCGACTTTACCCCGAAAATATCCGCACCCATTACGCCGACTTGGTCACCCGCAACGGGCCAATCGGCACGCTAGAGGTGCTGGCGCTCGATTTGCCCACCACCGTGCGCACCGTAGCGCGGTCAGAGGCCGAGGCGTGGGGCTTCGATTTTGATGAATTATTCGAGATCGGGCGGCAAAATCTGCGAAATGCGGGCTTGTTGTCACGGCGAACGGTGATGATTAACCAAAGTGTGCCGCTGACGTTGTTTTCGGGCGATGCGTTTTATGGGGCCAGCCATGCGCTCATCTTAAACGAATATTTGCCTGCCAATTTGCCGCATGGCGCATTGATCGGCATCCCCAAGCGCGATGTGCTGCTGATGCACGAAATCCGCAACGCGGGTGTGTTCGACGCCATCCCCGCCATGATTCAGGTGATTGTCAATATGCACCGCGACGGCCCCGGCTCGATCAGCCCCAATTTGTATTGGGTGTACGACGGCGAAATCATTTACCTGCCCACCAAGCTGGTCAAGGGTGATCTCAGTTTTGACCCGCCGCCCGAATTTAGCAAGGTGCTGAATGCCGTGCGGATGAAGGCCGAGATGAGTTAAGACCATGAGTATCTCAATGGAACTGCTTGAACGCGCCGATCAAGCGGGGATTCGGCTTGAAATGGTGCGCGGGCTGCCCATCTGGGAGGCTTCGCCGGTGGTGCGTCACCAACGGGCAATTGATCGCATCCGCCGCTCACTGGTTGCGCCTCAAGTGTCGCCGTTGGGTGACGACACACCTTGCGCTTGTATTGACATCGCCGATATTTACATCCGTTTCCTTGATGGATCGCTCAAACGCCCCGATGTGTCTATTTTTTGCCGCGAACCCGATGAGTTGGACGAAGCCGTCACCCAAGTTCCTGTCGCCGTCATCGAGGTGATTAGCAAAGGTTATGAGGCAAAAGATATTGAACTTGGCCCACAATTTTATTTGGCGCAAGGCGTGCAAGATGTGATTGTATTCAACCCGCATACCCTCACAGTGCAGCATTTCCGCGCCAGCGAGACCATGCGCTGGCAATCGCCAGTCAAAATCAAATTGGAATGCGGTTGTGTGGTGGTGATATAGACAATTAGAAAACTTGACAATTTGTGTCGCAATATCGTTTGCTGACAATTTGTCATATAAAAATGCGGGGTTTCGTATAAAATGAAGCCATCGTAGACACACCTTTCACCGCCGGAAGCCACAAACCCGCGCCAACTAATTTGCGCGAGGCCATTGTCGCGCATTTCAACAAGGACGAATTGCGGGTGTTGTGTCATGACATTGGCATCAACGCCGAAGATTTGCCGCGTAACGAGAGCGGTGTCAGTGTGTAGGCACTTGAGTTGGTGGAATATGCGCGGCGAACAGGGCGAATGTCAAAGCTGTTGGCTAAGTGCGACCAAGAACGCCCAGCGATTGAATGGCTTTCATTGCCAAACCCATTACACGCGGATGCAGGGCTGACGGCCCTGTATATTTTGATGCAGCAACCGTGGCAAGCCTAGTCGGCGCAGCAAAAAACGAGTTGCGGCACACGCTGAATGCCTTCGTCAGTTTGACCGACTTTAAGGATTTGCACGATCATTTACATCAACTGCAATATCGTTGTTACAATTTCTTGGTTCAAGGCGAACAACGCTACGCCTCAGACCCAACTTATCAAGATGATCTCCCCAACCATGTTGACGAATTTCGCCGAGTTATGATCGGGCTGCAAGCGGTGATAGAGCGCCCGAACCCCGATCTAACCCACGAGAAGCGATGGGTGCAACGCCTCGCGCAAACGCATGATCTATTTAGAGGTGTGATTGAGGCCGATGAGGTTGAGAGCGACGAGATCGTTGCGTCCCTTAAGCGGTGTGTCAAAGACCTAAAATCGGTGATTAGCCGCCAACCAGCGACCTTAAACGCCTATATCGTCAGCACGGCCCGCAATCTCCCATTGCAAAGCTTGATTAACGAACTCAACAAAGTCTATATCCACATTCAACCCGCGACATCACCCGTGCCGATAGCGGATGAAAGTCGTAGCAATCAATTTGGGGCCGGTTTAGCGACGCTGAGCAGTTTGGCGCAACAATTGACCGACCTCATCGCCTTGCACGATCACTGGCAACGCGCTGATACTGAATTACGCGAGGTTGAACGCGACCCGTTGCAAACTCTAATTGACGAAGAACGCTGGCAAGATATTTGGCAAATTGTTTTACCGTTATGTGAGGCTGAGACCGAGGGCGGGTATCAACAGGCAAAAAAAGCGGGGCAAAAGTTAGATGCGCTTTTGCAAAGCGGTCAAGTTTTGTCTGAAATGAAGCAAAACGAAGTCAAACGACTATTTAAGTCATTCCGTAGCGCAGTCGGCAATTGTTTTTATCAGGTTGATGTCAAGCTTAAAAATGTGTGTGCAACGTTGAGCCGCGACATTCAGCCCCAACTTAATCGCGTCTTAGAGTTGATTGTCTAAACCGGCTCAACGGCACAAACCCTTAATTCCCTTAATTTTTATGCACCGCTTTGAAAAATTTACCGATTTACAAGCCAAACACACTGCGCTGATTAAACAACAACGCGATGACGGCATTGGTTCGGCGTTTTTAGAGACGGTGCAAACCTTCATCGAACAAGGCCGCGCAAGTGGGGCAATGCTGGATGTGGAAGCGGATCGAGATGATACCCAAACGATTTTGGATTATTGGGCCACCCGTTTGGTGCGCGAAGGTCGCCCTTTGCCCGACACAACCCTCGCAGACTTCGATCCCACCCTCGCGCCCGAACTGCCCGACCAGCCTTGCCCGTATCGCGGCTTGAGCGCCTTTACCGACGCGCAATTTTTCTATGGGCGCGAAGATGTGATCGCCACGGCGCTGCAAAAATTGCACGATGGGGCGCAATTGGTGGCGGTGGTTGGGCCGAGCGGCAGCGGCAAGTCGTCGGTGGTATTGGGCGGGCTGCTCGAGGCGCTGAAGAATAGGGCGGTGCGTGAGGCCGACGGCGCAACATGGCACAGCTTGCCCATCCTCGTGCCCGGTCAATACGCCTTGGCACGGCTGGATGAGGCCCTGAGCCATGCCAGCGACAACGCCCCCAACCTCTTGATCATTGACCAATTCGAGGAGCTATTCACCCTCACCCGCGACGAGGCGCAAAGCCGCGCCTTTGCCGAGCGCCTGCTGACATGGCTGGCGCAGGGCAACCGCGCCATCTTGACCTTGCGCAGCGATTTTGAGGAGCGTATGCAAGGCTTGCCCGCGCTGTATGAGGTGTTTGAGCGCGGGCGGGTGGATTTGCGCCCGATGAACCTGAGCGCCTTGCGCAACAGCATCGAGAAGCCCGCCGCCGAGGTCGGGCTACGCTTTGATGAAGGCATTGTAGACGATGTGCTGGGCAAGATGTTGGGCGTGAACGAGGGCTTGCCGCTGCTGCAATTCACCCTGCTCAAGCTGTGGAAACTGCGCCAACGCAACCGCATCACATGGGAAGCCTATCGCCGCTTGGGCGAAGACCCACGCCGCGCCCTCGGCAAAAGCGCCGAAGATTTGTATCAACGGCTCACGTCCGCCCAGCAAAGCATCGCCAAAGTCTTGTTGTTGAAGCTGGTGACGCCCAAGGAGGGCGAGAACGAATTTACCCGCAACCGCCTCAGCCGAAGTGAACTGGCACAAGGCGAGAACCACGAACGGGTGAACGAGGTGCTGACCCAATTGCTCGATGAAGGGCTGTTGCGCAGCACCGGCAACGAGGCCCAAATTGAGGTGATGCACGAGGCGCTGGTGCGCAACTGGCCCACACTCGACCAATGGCTGCGCGATGAACGCAGCAGCCTAGAACGGCGCTTTTTGCTGCAACGCCGCGCCACCCGCTGGCATGAGGATGGGCGACCCAGCCAAACCGGGCTGAGCGGGCGTGATTTGGAGGAGGCGGCTCGCCTAGACGGGTTGGATGAGCTGACGCAAGCCTATGTCAGCGCCAGCGTGGCGGCCCAGCAAGCCACCGAAGCCCGCGAACGCAATCGCCTGATTGAACAAGCACGGGCCGAGGAACGCGACAGACTGCGCGAAACCCAACTACAACAAGCCCAAGCCGCTGCAAAAATCGAGCGACGGCGGCGACAAGTGGTGAGTGTGTTGCTCGCCATCTCGTTAATCGCATCGGCGGTTGCGGGCTGGGCGATTTGGAGAGCAGAGAAAGCATTAATATTGGCTGAAGATAGTAGAGTTGAAGCGGAAGAAGCGAAGAAGGAAGCTGAGGAGAAACGTATTGAAGCTGAAGAAAGGCGCGTTGAAGCAGAGAAATCACGCGACCAAGCTGCAGCCCACCTGTCGGAAATTCAAAACCAAAACAAAATTATTAATTCAATAACTAATGAACACCAGACAGCTGTGAGAAATGCAGCCCTGAATGCACAAGCTGCTACTGCCGCGAAGGAAGTCGTTGAATCACTCAGGCTGGCAAATTTATCTAGAGATAATTTGGAAAAAAACTATGAGCTTTCTTTACTCTTGGCACTAAAAGCAAATGGTATCACCCATACAAATGAAAGCCGTAATGCACTAGAGATTAGCCTAGCAAAACAAACAAGATCTATTTTATTAAAAGGACATAGAGAAGCGATAACAGACGCAGCTTGGTCGCCCGACGAAAAATATATCATGACCACTAGCGCTGACAAATCTATTGGTATTTGGGATTCAGATAAAGGAAGTATTATAAAATATCTAAGTGGGCACACAAATTTAGTGATTGGTGGCTATTGGTCTAAAAGCGGAAAATATATCCTAACCTTTGGATGGGATAACACAGCGCGAGTTTGGGATGTTATTTCAGGCCAAGAAATTCAAAAATTGCAACACCAAGATCGTGTCAATGATGCAATTTGGGCCAACAACGAAGAAAAAATATTAACTGTTAGTAAAGATAAGATCGCAAAAATTTGGGATACCAAAAGTTTTCAATCTTCAATAACTCTAACTGGACATATAGATTCTATATATAGCGGTCAGTGGTCCTTTGATGATAAACAAATTTTGACATTTGGTATTGATAGAACGATTCGTGTGTGGGATGCAAATAATGGTCAAGAAATAAAAGTTTTAATGGGACATACGGATACTATAAAAAGTGCAATATGGTCAAAAAATGGTAAACAAATCTTAACTGCAAGCAGCGACAATACAGCAAGGATATGGGATATTGATAGCAGTAACCAAACTATCTTCACAGGCCATAAAGCTGCTATTAATAGCGCAGTGTGGTCCCATGACGGCACTCGCATATTAACGTCCAGTGACGATAAGACTTCTCGTATATGGGATGTCGGAACTACTAAAGAAATTCAACAATTGAAACACTCTTTTCCAGTTACATCAGCCTTATGGTCAAATGATGGTAAACAAGTTATGACCAGTAGCACTGATGGAACAGTTCATATTTGGGATACCAATAATGGTGAAAAAATAAGACAATTAAGCGGTCATACCAACCAAATAACTAAAGCAATTTGGTCAAAAGGGGAAAACAAAGTTTTAACGGCCAGTTTTGATACGACTGTGCGAATATGGCATTTAGATAATACAAGAGAAATTCAACAATTAAATGGTCATATAGGAAGTATTTTGAGTTTAAGCTGGGCATCTGACGGAAAAAAACTCTTAACTGCAGGAAGTGATAGGATTGTCAGGATATGGGATTTAGAAAATAAGAAAATTTTTCGGGAACTTATTGGTCATACAGCATCAGTACATAGCGCGCTGTGGTCACCCGACCAGAAATATATATTAACTTCCAGCGCGAGTCCTGATAAAACAATTCGAATTTGGGATTCTAATACAGGTGCAGAATTAAAAAAACTGACTGGTCATACAGACACTATTTATAGTGCAAGCTGGTCACCTGATGGAAAATATATTGCTAGTGCTAGCAGAGATGGAACAGTACGCATATGGAGTTACACCGATGGTCTACAAATTAAGAAAATAGACTCTCATGTTGGTGCTATTTTTAGTGCAGAATGGTCGCTGAATGGAAAGAAGCTCTTAACAGCAAGTAGTGATACAACAGTTCGAATCTGGAATACTTCCGATTGGAAAGAAGTAATCCTTATCAATGGTCATACAGATTGGGTCACCAATGCAGTTTGGTCAAAAGATAGCAACTATATATTAACTTCTAGCAGAGATAATACCGCCAGAGTTTGGAATAGTGAAACAGGAAAGGAAATTACATCACTAAGAGGCCATTCTGGTTATGTATATAGTGCTATGTGGTCTCCAGATAATCAACAAATAATAACATCCGGGCATGATGAAACATCTCGTATATGGGGGTTACAGACAGGTCGTGAGTTTGCTATATTACGTGGTCACACGAGTCGTGTGAATTCTGCCTCATGGTCCCCCGACGGCAAACGCATCGCCACCGCCAGCAACGACGGCACAGTCCGGCTATATTACGCCAATCTCGAAGACCTGATCGCTGTCGCCAAAACCTATGTTACCCGCGAGCTAACCTGCACCGAGCGTGTGCGCTACCTGAGCGAAGCACGGGATTGCACGAAGCAGCCATAGCCCCCAATGCCATGCTTAAACCAATATTTGGCTTTGAGCGTATAACAGTGTCATTCTTCGCCCACCCGTAGGTTTTGGCTAACATCGGTTACGTCGGCGGACTCAGAAAGACAGCGCACTATGTGCTATGCATCCAAGACAGGTGTAAAATTAAGGTATGCTTAGGTCAAACATTATGGAGCAATATTCGCGCTTGGAAGATAGCGATCGCTCATTTGATCTTAGATTTTGGCAGGCACAGTCAGCCACAGCCCGTATGAATGCAACATGGGAAATGATCGTGCATGCCTATCAAGTGAAAGGTATAGATGTTCGTCAACTCCGACTTCAGCGATCTTCTGAAGATTTTCAACGACAAGGGCGTGATAAAACACTTTAAACATTTACAAATCAGCTAAAATCGCCCCCTCGTGCGTGTATTCACAACTGCAAAAACTGAACTGAGCGAACTGTGGCATTACCGGCATTTGCTGTGGATGCTGATTGTGCGTGACCTCAAATCGCGCTATCAAAATTCGGCACTCGGCATCGTGTGGTCGTTCGTCCAGCCGCTGGCGATGACGGGCGTGATGACCTTCGCCTTCACCCGGGTTGCGCCCAGCAACACCCAAACGCCGCGTGCCTATATCCTCATCATGGCGGGCCTGTTGGCGTGGAACTACTTCAGCACCGCCATCGTCAATGGCGCGGGCAGCGTCATCGCCAACGGCGCGTTGGTCAAAAAAGTCTATTTCCCGCGTGCCCTGTTGCCCATCGCCTCGGTGCTGTCAAACGGCATCAATTATTTGCTGGCCGTGCCACTATTTTTGCTGCTGTCGCTGGTCAGCGGGCATCCGCTGCATTTGACCTTGCTGTTTGTGCCGCTCATCTTTGTGCTGCAAACCATCTTCACCATCGGGTTGGCCTTCTTCTTATCCACCCTCAACATTTTTTACCGAGACACGCAGTTTATCCTCGATCTGGGCATGTTGATCTTGTTCTTCCTCACGCCCATTTGGTATGACATCAACGTCGTCAACTCCATCCCGATCACCATTTTCGGCATCGAGGTCAACCCGTCCTACTGGCTGCCGCGCATCAATTTGCTGGCCTCGTTCATCAACCTGTATCAAGATGCCATGTATAAAGGCACCGTCACCGTCATCGAATATTGGCTGCGCACCTCAATCACCGCCATCGTCATTTTTATCTTCGGCTTTTTGTTTTTCAGGAAATATAGTCCGAGGTTTGGAGAGGAAATTTAACCATGTCTTACCAACTACTCACCCACATCCACACCCTAGTGCCGATGACCGGCGGCTACAACAGCCCCGCGCCGTCGTTGCACAACGCCGCCGTTTTGGTCAAAAACAACGTCATTGAATGGGTCGGCAGCAACGACCAGTGGCGCATTGACAACGACAACCTCATCGTGCCCGGCCACGCCCCAATTCTCAATTCTCAATTTTCAATTTTCAATTTAAAGGGCCACATCGTCCTGCCCGGCCTCATCAACACCCACCACCATCTTTACCAAACGCTCACCCGCTGCATCGCCCAAGACAATGGCTTGTTCAATTGGCTCAAGACGCTCTATCCGATTTGGCTCGGCCTGACCAGCAACGCAATTTACACCAGCGCCCTGACCGGCATGGCCGAATTGATGCTGAGCGGCTGCACCACCGCCAGCGACCATTTGTATATTTACCCCAACGACGCCAAAATTGACGACGAAATTCGTGCCGCCAGCGAGATCGGGCTGCGCTTTCACGCCACCCGTGGCAGCATGAGCTTGGGCGAAAGCAAAGGCGGCTTGCCACCCGACAAGGCCACCGAAGACGAAAACTTTATCATCAAAGATTCGATTCGCGCCATCGAGACCTTCCACGACGCCTCGCGCTACGCCATGCAGCGTGTCGCGCTCGCGCCATGCTCGCCCTTCAGCGTCACCACCGACCTCATGCGCGAGAGTGCCAATTTGGCCCGCAGCTACAAGGTGATGTTGCACACCCATTTGGCCGAAACCCGCGACGAAGACGAGTTTTGCGTGGCAAAATTTGGCCTGCGCCCGCTCGATTATGCCGAATCGGTCGGCTGGCTGGGCGATGATGTGTGGTATGCGCATGGCGTGCATTTCAACAAGGCCGACATTCAACGCATGGGCGCGTGTAGCTGCGGCGTAGCGCATTGCCCATCGTCTAACATGCGGCTGGCCTCTGGCATCGCGCCCATCCGCCTGATGTTGCAGGCGGGCGTGCGCGTGGGCTTGGGGGTGGATGGCAGCGCCAGCAATGACGGCAACCATATGCTGGCCGAGGCACGGCAAGCCATGCTTTTGCAGCGCGTCATGGATGACACCTTTGCCATGTATGACTCGGTGGCGCAGGCCGGGCAACGCTCGGCCATATCGGCTTACGAGGCGCTGTGGGTCGCCACGCGTGGCAGCGCCAGCGTGCTGGGCCGCGACGATGTTGGGCAGCTTGCGCCGGGCTACGCCGCTGACCTCATCGCCATCAACCTCAACCGCGTCGAATATGCCGGAGCCTTGCATGACCCCTTGGCCGCCATCCTGTTCTGCGCCCCACGTGGCGTTGATTTCAGCATGATCAACGGGCGCACCGTCGTTAAAGACGGGCAACTCACGACGGTGAACTTGATGAATGTGATCGAAAATCACAATCGCATTAGCCTAAAAATGATTCGCGGCGAATAAACGAGTAATTGAGTGTGATTGACATAGACGCCAAATCAAAAAAAAATAACGCCGCACCCGCGCACGCGCCCCAACAAGGCCGCGTGCGTGAGCTTGACGGCATTCGCGGGCTGGCTATTTTGCTCATTTTGTTCTGGCATTATGGGCAAAATGCCCTGCCCGCCGATACGATCATTCCGGCCCGTATTGCGCGGGCACTCAGTTTTACATGGAGCGGCGTAGACCTGTTTTTCGTGCTGTCTGGTTTTCTCATCTGCGGCATCTTGCTTGACAACCGCGACAGCAAACGTTATTTCAGCACCTTTTACTTCCGGCGTTTCTTCCGCATCATCCCGCTTTACTGGCTGTGGATTTTGCTCTATGTCATCGTCACGCGCATTGACCTTGTGCCCTATATGGGGTTCAATGCTTACTACGCACTCACCCAGCCCAATTTGCCCGCCAGCTATTACCTGACCTTTACACAAAATATTTGGATGGCCGATTACGGCGCATTCACCTCGCATTGGATTGATGTGACGTGGTCATTGGCGATTGAAGAACAGTTTTACCTCATTTTGCCGTTCATCATCAAAATTGTGCCGCGCCGCTGGCTGCCGCTGGCGTTCGGCCTCGCCATCGTCGGCGCATTCGCCACCCGCGTCTATTATGTGCAGCAATATGACATCGCCGCTGGCATGAAAAATTACGTTTCGCTCATCACCCGCGCCGATGCCCTATTCGCGGGGGCGCTCATGGCTTACTGGGTGCGCAGCCCCAAAATGCAAGCCTTTATGGCTGCACGCGCATGGTTTTGGCCGAGCATTTTCGGCGTTGGCTTCGCGGGGGTGGCGTGGTTAATGTGGACCGGGCGCAGCTACCTCGGCACAAGCAGCTTGTTGCCTTGGGCCTACACCGCCTTCATGCTCATGTATGGCGGTTTGATTGGCATGACCATTTCGCGGCGCTTCGGCTTGCTCACCAAAATTTTCTCGTGGGAGCCATTGTGCCAACTCGGCATCTACGCCTACGGACTATACATGACGCATCAGGCCGTCAACGGCTTGGTGCATGGCTTCATTCGCCAGCAGCCGCCCATCTTCGCCAATGTCATTGATGTTTGGCCCACCCTGCTCTCCTGCGTCCTCGTCTGGTTCCTTGCCAAATTCTTGTGGCGCTATTTTGAGCAGCCATTTATTAAGATTGGCTATCGGTTTAAGTATTGATAAAGTTGCAGGTTGCAGAGTGGCAGGTTGCAGGTTGCAAGGCGACAGGGTGACTTTTCTTCTCTGCCACTTTGCAACTTTGCCACCTGCCACTCTGCAACCCTGCAACTTTGCAACTTTGCAACCTGCAACCTGCAACCTGCCCCCTCACCACACACAATTCGTCGCCGACGGCGAATCAACCCGGGTAAGGTCAAGGCGTGTGATACCACGCAAAAATTCGTTTAGGCCACTCGGTTGCAAATAGCGAAAAACCCAATACCGCGTCGCCAGTTCGACGGGGTCGTAAGTAGTTGCGCCTTTTTGCATTACCCGCTCGCCGGGCCGAATGGTCACTTTGGCACGACAACCGGTGGGATCGTAGCGATCCATCAGATAAAGCTGTTGCTCGGTGCGCAAGGCCGTCGTCGTCACATTTTTGAACAATGGCCCAAGATAGATATCCGCTTCTTCGACCACCGGATGCTTGTCGTTACGCATCGCCAATTGCAGCAACGCCGACCATTCGTGAGGCGCATAAAAACGTAATTCCCAGCCAATGTCGTCATTTTCAGCAGGAAAGAAACGATCTTCGATCTTAAACACCGAGACTTTATTCGCATCGGGCAAACGCGGCAAATTGACCATCACCGAGCGGTCTTTCACCCACTTGGCTTGCCAGCCGATGTGCTGCGCCGTTTGCGCAGCCACAAAACTCACTAGCAACACGACATGTAGCAATTGCCCGACCGTGCTCAATTGCCCATTTGGCGCGGCAAACATCGCCCGCACCATCACCACCAGCCCCACCGCAATCGGAATGCCCAACAGCACCGCAAAACGAGTCTCGATGCCGTGCGTGTTCGGCACTTTGCCAACCGCGACATACGGAAAAATACCCAAAAACAACAACCCAACCGCCACGCCAATCATGCCCCATGTCGCTTGTCGGCTCGGCGCATGGGTCGGGGCGGCATCGTAACCAATCCAGCGAATGAGCAATTGGTGCGCCACCAACAGCAGCACCAGCACCCCGCCATTGGCAATAAGGCCAAACGACCACGCGAAAATTTGTAGGATGGCGTTCCAAATGAAGCGCCCCCACAACGAAAACGACAAAAAAAACTCGGGGCGCGGCTCGTTATAGGTCGGCAAGGTCACCGATTGCGAGGGGAAAAACGCCTTCATACCCCACCAATAGACAAACGGCAGCAACAATAGGTCGAGATGACGAATGCCCCAATTCACCGCAAAAGGCAGCAGCGCCGCCCCGCGCACGGGGTTGCGCCGCCAATCGCGCAGTAGCAACAATAACATTGCGCCCGCATAAAACATGAGCAACGACCCTGCTGTGAAGCTGAGCAAAAACAGCGCCGCCGCCACAATCCGCGCAACAACAAATTTTGTGCCGCTTAGCGGCTTTAGCAACACATAAAGCGCCAACAAAAACGGCGAAAGCGGAATAATATACTGATAAGTCGAGTAGTCATCCAAACTTTGCAAGGCCGGATAAGTCACGCTGAGCAATGCGATCCATAGGCTTTCGCGTTCGCTCAGCCAGCCAGTTTGCTGCGCAAACTCGCGCCCAATGCCATACACCAGCCACGCCGACATCAACAGCGAGGCAAACATCGCCACGCGATACCCCAGCACAATATTGGGCAGCGCCGCAAAAAACAAATGGAAATAAGCGATTTGAGGCACACTGACGCGAATAAATTGGTCAATATACAAATAGGTGCGGCCTGTGACTTGCAGCAAATAATATTGCCAAGAATCGTAATACAAACCGTCGTTCAGCAAAATCATGGCATGGGCCACAATCACAACGCCAAAAATAATTAGGATGGGGTGTCGCAACGCACGCTTCAACGCATTCACTCTCATTCAGTTGGCCTCGTCATCTTTCGGCTTGCTTAAATTTAAATTGATCTCGGTCATGGGCAAGCCATCCGACTTAACCGCATTTTCGCCCGATTGGGCCAAACGCCGCCCGCGCACCTTGCTCGGTTGCGCCGACCACACCGGCTGGGTGACCCGCGCCGTGGTGTTTTTGGCCATCAGCATATTGCTGGCGACAACCCCAAACCCGAGCACATTCAGCGCGGGCTGCACCCAGCTTTGATAGCTTGGCAACGCGCAATACACGGGCTTGTCGCTTTTATTTGGGCTGGGCAGCACTTGTTGAATGGCAAAATTCAGCGCCGGCGTCACAACGGTATCGAGGTCGAGATCGGGGCGAAAAAGCACTTGCATCCCCCAGCCGCGCCGACCATGCCGAAATGAGATATGCCCGACCAATTCCTGATCTTGCCACACCCCAAATCCGCGATCCGAGCGATGCGCCGTCCGCGACAAATCGTGATCTAGTTCGGTGCGTTGCAGCAATTTGGGAACGACCCGCATCACCAAAATCTTAATCGCTGGGTCATCGCTCTTTTCAGCCTCGCGCACAGTTGCGGCACACGTGGCATTGCCAAGGGCGATTAGTTTGTTAAGTTTGCACACATTCTGATGCACAAGATTAGAAAAGCCCGCCCGTAATAGCGCCTCACGCTCATTTCCATCGGCAGGCACTTCGGCAAGCACCACATGCCCGCCTTTTTCGCCCGCATGGGTGACAAACGCCTCGGCCAAGTCAGCCCACGTCTCAATCATCTCTTCGTCGTCAGGCTTAGGGGCCATAAACTCCATCACCCCCACACTGCCCGACATTTCCATGATACCAAAGGCAGTGCATTTGCCATGCTCATCGTGATTCACCAACGCCATGTTACGGTCATACCCCGCCGACAAGTATGAACGCATCGCGTCAATGAGTGTATTGATTCCCTCTACGGCAACTGTTTCATACGCCAACGGATGCCCCGACGCGCTCAGCCGCTGCACGGTGGCGATATCTAGGATGTCAAAAAACTTAACCAAAATCTAATGAAATTCTACCATTCAATGGGGTATAGTTTGCACTGTGAATAGTGGATAGTGATAGTGGATAGTGCTTAACTACCCACTATCACTATCCACTATCTACTTCTTGTTATGGCTTACAAAGATTTTTACAAAACCCTCGGTGTGGCGCGGGATGCATCTGCCGAAGAGATTAAGAAGGCGTTCCGCAAGTTGGCACGTCAATATCATCCTGATACCAATCCGGGCGACAAAAAGGCCGAGGAGAAATTTAAGGAGATCAACGAAGCCTATGAGGTGCTAAGCGACCCAGACAAGCGCAAACTGTATGACAACGCTGGCGCGAATTATGAGCAATATCGCCGCGCTGGCGGCAATGCGCAAGATTTCGACTGGAGCAAGTGGTCGCCCGGCGGGGGATTTGGCGGTTTTGGGCAAGGCGGCGGGCAACGCCAAGGCGGCATGGATTTCTCGGATTTGATCGAGCAATTGCTGGGCCGACGCGGTGGCGGGATGCCGGGCTTTGGGCAAGGGTTTGGCGGCGGGCAAGCCGCCTCAGCCGATATTGAGCAACCCGTCGAAATTTCGCTGCAAGAGGCGTATCGCGGCGCGGCACGAATTTTAAGCAAGGCCGGACAAGATATCGAAGTAACCATTCCGGCAGGCGTCAAAACCGGCTCGAAGGTGCGCGTACGCGGGCATGGCAAACGCAGCACACAGGGCATGGGCGATCTGTATTTGGTGATCGAGGTCAAACCTGACCCACAATACGAACGCAAAGAGGATGATCTGTATGCTGATCTCAAAGTAGATTGCTTCACTGCCATGCTGGGCGGCGAAGTGGTTGCGCCAACCTTGGCGGGCAGTTTGGTTGTCAAAGTGCCGGCAGGCACATCGTCTGGCAAAATGATTCGCCTGCGCAACAAGGGCATGCCCAAACTCAGCGCCAAAGACGAATTCGGCGACCTCTACCTCAAGGTGATGATCAGCGTGCCGACTCACCTGAGCGACAATGATCGCCGCACCCTAGAGCAACTCGCGCAAAGCCTCGTCAGGTAAATGAGTGAATGGGTGAATGGGAGAATGACTGAATGACTGATTGGAATGATGCAAGACGAAAATCACTAAATTCCCCCATTCACTCATTCACCCATTCACCCATTCACTCATTTTCTAGATGTTCGGCTGCGCGTTTGAGAATATTGCGGCTTTCGTCATAAGTGATCAGTTTTTGGCCCTGACGCGCTGTCACCCAACGATAAGCGCTGATCTCCTTTTCCTGCATCTTTACTTTAGTATTGGTCACGTCGCCAATCCAATAACGCACGCCCTTCAGCCCCATCCCATTAGGGCGCAAATATTTCTCGTCAAAACAAATGCTGGCATCTACAATGACGCCTTGGATGCCGGTCTCTTCAGTCAATTCGCGCAATGCGGCTTGCAAACCGCTCTCTTCTGGGTCAGCGTGCCCCTTTGGAAAAGCCCAATGTTCGCCTCGGCGATGTTGAATAAGCAAATATTTAATCGTGCCGTTCGCTTTGTCTCGATGTATTGGAATAATGCCGTAAGATTGGTCGGTGAGTAAGTCTGAAACTAATTTAATCTGATCTGCCATTGCTGTTAATCGCTCACTGTTGATTTTAACCCAGAATACGACCATAATATGGGGAATATGCCCAACATTCGCCTCACTCGCCGCAAAGCCTTATTGGCAGGGTTACTTGTCTCTGGCACATCATACGCCGCGCTCAAAAGCGCCGAATTAGCAGCCAACCCCACCGCCGAAAAAGATTGTGGCTGCACGCCGATTGATAGCACCGCCCAAAGCTGCGATGTGACAACGGCCAATTCTGCCGCGCCCGCCCCCGTGCCAGCCTCGGCACTCGCTTGGCGGCAACAAGGCGGCACAATCAATGATGCCAGTTGTGTGAATCGCACGGCGGTGCATGGCATTGTGCAGGTCAAAACCGAAGACGATATTCGAAACGCCTTGCGCTATGCCAGTGAGCAAAAACGAAGGGTGTCGGTGGCGGCAGTGCGGCATAGCATGGGCGGGCACGCTTTTCACCGCGACGGCGTGGTGCTCGACATGATGCAATTCAACAAAGTCAGCCTCGACGCGCCAAACAAGCTCATTACCGTGCAAAGCGGAGCAACGTGGCACAACATTCAAAATATCATTCACCCCAAATTCGCCATCAAGGCCATGCAGTCGAGTGATATTTTCTCGGTGGGTGGCTCGATCTCGGTCAATGCGCATGGGATGGATCACCAAATTGGCGCAATTGGGCGCACCATCCGCTCGATGCGCGTCATGCTGGCCGATGGCTCGATCAAAACACTCAGCCATACTGAAAATGCCGAGTTGTTTAGGTTGGTGTTGGGCGGCTACGGGTTGTTTGGCATCGTGCTAGATGCCGTTTTGGAAATTACCGACAACCTGATTTACAACACCCAGCGGCGCTACATTGATATTGCAACTTTCCCTGATTTTTTCAAACGCGAAGTCGCCGACAACAAAAAATTGGGCTTGTTTTATGGGCATTTGTCTACCTCGCCCGGCTCGTTGCTGCGTGAAATGATTTTGTATCTCTACGAAGAAGTTGATCTTGCCGCTGCTGGCGGGGCCGATATTCCGCCCTTGCACGAGGTTTCGAGCGAACAACTGCGCCGCTTCACGCTCAATTTCGCCAAACTCGGCTCAGTGCCAGCCCGCCTCAAATGGTTTGCCGAAAAAAACATCGAGCCACGCATGGAATCCTGCACGATCAAGCCACGCAGCCAAGCCATGACCGACGGCGAAGCGTGTTTGGTCAGCCGCAACGAGCCGATGCACGACTCGGTCAATTATTTGCGAAACGACTTAAAAGGCGAAACCGATATCTTGCACGAATACTTTATCCCGCGTGATCGGCTGCTGGCATTTGTAGATGGGTTGCGCGAGGTGGTGACGCGGCAATCGGTCAATTTACTCAACGCCTCGGTGCGCGTGGTGCATCAAGAAGACAATTTTCTGACATACGCACCACAAGATGCATTTTCGATTGTGCTGTATATTAATCAACAAACCGACGCGGCAGGCCATGCCAAAATGCGAGCCGTCACCAGCGAGTTGATTGACCTTGCCACCCGCTTGGGCGGGCGCTTTTTTCTGCCCTATCAACTGCATTACAGCCCGCAACAGCTTGAGGCCGCCTACCCACAAATTCGCCAATTTTTTGCCGCCAAGCAAAAATATGACCCGCAAGGCTTGCTGACCAATACTTGGTATGAGAAATATGGCGGGGTGTTACGTTGAAATCAGCATATAAAAATTTGCTCGCAAAAGCGCAAAGTTTTTTTCTTTGCGCTTTTGCGAGCAAATTCCTTTTAACAAGTCAACGACCTAACTGCTCATTGAAGCATTCGCCAGCATTTCACGAATGACGGCATTGCGCGGGGCATCGAGAAAATCTTCGAATTCGAGTGTATAACCTTCGGGGTCAAAGGCCATAAACCCACGCACGCCGATAGCATCGTGCTGTTTGAGTGGCTTAAAAATCGTCACACCATTGGCTTGCAAATGCGCATAAATGCCATCTAGGTCGCTGACGACAAAACCGATAATGACGGGCTTAATTGGGTTTGGTTTGTGTGTGCCATGCTCGTGGTCAACCAAACCAATGAACGAGTGCGGGGTCATTTGGTAGATCTTGCACCAGCCCTGATCAACAGCTAATTTTAGGCCCAAAATTCGCTCGTAAAAATCGCACGATCGTTGCAGGTCTTTGTGATAGGTAAAAATGACATTGGCTTTTGGATGAAAGTTTGACATTCTAGTATTTTATATTACCGACCTTGGAAGTGCCCTGACACGTTCTATTTTAATAGCCGGTCATACTCATCATGGTTCCCAATCCAATACCAAATCATCGTATCTCCCTTTAAAATACCCAATGCGCGATAGTCAAGCCCAATGCGAACTGAGTAAATTGGCATGGTGTCGTCAACCCGTTTAAAGAACAAACCTGCTTCGCTGGGGTTGCGTCGCCATTTACGATAAGATCTACTTGCACGAAGTTTCACTTCTTTCGGCAAATTTAAAAACTGCTTCCGGAAACTGGGGCTTAATTTTGATTTCATTCCACAACCACAAGATTGCCAGCTTTGTCAAAACGCATTTCACTGGTTAATCCAGCCTCGTCATCGGCGAGCGCAGCCAGTGCCATTTTGTGCATCAAATCGCTTGACCCAGCTTGGGTAAATAATTCATCCCATTTCGATTCGCTGGCTGCGATCGCCGCATCATCTTCCGGCAAATCTAGTTCACTTTGAGCAAAGTGAGGTAAATTCTCGCCATATGTTTTCTTCAACACGAATTGCGATTCAAGCAAAAGGGCAAAATTAGTCAACAATTGAGCTTGTTCAACTGGCAACGCTTTTAAAACACGGATAATTGTCTTCTCGTAAGCAGGTTCCACAGTTGTATTTAGTGCCATTCATTCACCTCTGCCTTAATTCTACTATTTTTCTATTCTTGGTTGTGTGCGACAGCGTCACGTCACCGCAGCAAAACACCCAATTCAACCGCATCGGCGGATGCGCCGCCAGAAACAGCCCAGCGTTGTCCCGAAACGGGGTCATACAGTCCTAAACGCAAATGCAACGCACCGGCTGGCAACTTCGACAGCGGGAAACTGAGCGTATCAACCACAATTTCGCCGTCAGACCACACCTCGGTAGGGTAAGCACCGCCCCGAATAGGCGTATCGAGTTGGGCCACGAGTTTGCCTTGCGCGTCGAGCACATGCAAAAACACTGTAGCGGGTGGCAACGCATCGGCCTTAGCCTGCCACCACACCTTTAGCCCAAAGCTGTCGTTTGATTTCATTTGCTCACTGGCGAGCAAATAAATGGTTTTACTCACGGTATTTGGCGCAGCGAAGCGTTCGGGACGGGTCGCGCCCAAAAACGCATCGGCCTTGGGCGCAACCGCAATCGCGCCAACTTTCGGCGCAGCATCGGGCGCAATCATCGGCTGGCGCGTTTCCACATCTAACCAATTCAAGCGAAAAGTGACGCGGGCCGCCGACGCATCGCCGACAGGCACAAACACGGTTTGGGCAAAGGTGTCGCCAGCACGCCAACGGCTGGTGGGGAATGTGCCCTCGCCCGGATGCACTTGGGCGCTGCGCCCCAACGAGCGCCCACTCACCTCAAATGCCTCGGCACTGAGCAAATAATCGTTGGGCATGGGCTTAAGCGCCCGCCAATACAAGGTAATAGGCGCAAACCCGCCCGCCGCGACTTTTGGCTGCGGCTGGCGATAGCCCAGCAACTGAATCGCATCGCCAAAAATAAAGGACTGCGGCACTTGCATGTCGGCAGGCGCGGCAATGGGGTCAAGCAATGCCGGTGGGCGATACATCGGCGCAAGCACGACAAAGGGCGTCATGAGCGCTGTCATGGCGATGCCGCCGACGACATAGGCCATGCTAATGCGCCGAAACAAGCGCGGCAAGCGTGCCAACCCACCCACAATCAATAAACTCAACGCCGCCAGCGCGGGCATGTAATAGCGCCCGATCATAATCGTGTAATCGGCATAGTAAGCCGCCCGCACAAACGGAGCCGCCACCACACACGCCAAGCACAACCATAAAATTTTAGATTTTGGATTTTGGATTTTGG
>JAHBAL020000026.1 GCA_018500105.2 Anaerolineae bacterium | reverse complement strand
CGCGTGCTAGCCTTGCACAGCGATGCCAAGAGCGGGGTCTTGTTCGCGGGGACTGATAATGGCGTGTTTCGCACGAGCGATGGGGGCAGCACGTGGCAAGCCACCTCGGCTGGCTTGCCCAATACGCGCGTGCTAGCCTTACACAGCGATGCCAAGAGCGGGGTCTTGTTCGTAGCGACTAAGACTGGCATTTTTCGCTCGACTGATGGCGGCGGCACGTGGCAAGTTGCCTCGGCTGGTTTGATCAATACCGATGTAAACACCTTGCGTAGCGATGCCAATAGCGGGGCCTTGTTCGCAGGGACTGCTGGCGGCGCTTTTCGCTCGACTGATGGCGGCGGCACGTGGCAAGTTGCCTCGGCTGGCTTGACCGATAGGCGCGTGCTAGCCTTGCACAGCGATGCCAAGAGCGGAGACTTGTTCGCGGGGACTTCTGGTGGCGTGTTTCGCTCGACCGATGGCGGCAACACGTGGCAAGCCGCCTCGGCTGGCTTGACCGATCTCTATGTAAATATCTTGCACAGCAATACCAAGAGCGGGGTCTTGTTCACGGGGACTTTTGATGGTGTGTTTCGCTCGACCGATGGCGGCAGCACATGGCAAGCGGTCTCATTAATGATGACTTTGTTAGGGGACTTCTGGCTAGACAGCAGTCCTGCGCTGTTGGGCCACACACGCTTTGCGCAGCGTATATTATTGTTGCAATCAGCAGATCCGTTGTGGATATGGCTGGCGCAATGGGCAAATTTTGAAACACCCCAAGTAGCCATAGATCCTCACACTAATGAATGGGTGGTTCGACAACCATGGGGAGCGCAGATTACCACCCACGCCTTTTCGTCACAGCAGACCCAACTCGGCAGTTGGGTCAAATTGCGCTTGTTGGCATGGGGGCTAAGCAAACGGCTTGCGCCATATCAAACTCAAATTTTGCTCGGGTTGTTAGCGTTTCTCATTTACAGTTTAGTCAGTCGTTATGTTCGGGCTGGGTGGCCTTTCGGTGTGTCGCCATTGGCGCTGCTATGGCCTTGGCGCTGGCCCCAACTGGCCAACCCAAGCAAACTCAATGCCGCAAATATGCACTGGCAAAGCACCATCCAAAGCGAATTGCTGGCATGGGGCGATGTTAAGCCCTATGATTTGCTGGCTGTGCCGCAACCCTATCGCAATTATGCTTTGCAGACCTATGCCACCAAACATGCCAATGCTGCCCAGCTTGATTATGTGGCGCATCAACAGCACCTGCGGCTGCAAAACCCAGACGCCATGCAGGCATGGCAACACCATTGGCAGGTCGCCATTGCCCAAGCCAGCCCGCAGGGTGGGCTAATGCCCACTGGTTGGGAACACGTGTCGCAGCTTCAAACTCAATTAGGCCAAGCCTTGCGTTTTCAAACGCTTGGCCCTATTAACGACACGCTTGCACAAGGCATCGTCGTCGAGGCGCGGCATTTGCCGATTGGTGTGCCGAGTCGCTTTCCGCTGTTGTTTGTGGCGCAGCCCAACCCCACGCCCGACACAGTGCAGTCGTTGCTCAGCTTGGTTTTACCGACCTTTGCGGGTGACAGCGGCAATTTGTTTGGGTTGTGTGTCTTGCTGGCCCCGCCCGATACCGCCGAGCAAAGCGCGGTGCAGTTGCGCCGCTTGATCAATGAGTCATTACAAAAGCCCAACCTCGCAGTGTTGAGTTACGACGACACAATCAACATCATGCTGGCACGTGACGCCGCCAAAGCCTTGGCTATCCTGATCGCCAGCCAGCGTGACCTCAGCCTCATTTCGCCCTTCAAACCCAAGAGCGCCGTCGCTGAAAGCATGTTCTTGGGCCGCGAACAAGAGACGCGGCAGGTGGTGAGTGGCATCGAGCAAGGCAGTTATGCCATCATTGGCAATCGGCGCATCGGCAAAACCTCGTTGTTGCGCAACATCGAGCGCCAATTGGGCGCAAAAGCGCAGCAAATTTTGCCAATCTATATAGATGCCCAAGCCGCAAAAGACACGGCTGACATCATTCGCATCCTCAAACGCGGCGACATTGTTCTGAGAGACAACAGCCTTGCGGCAGTTGAAGAGGCATTTTATGCCCAAAAACAAACTGGGCGGTTGCCAGTGATGCTGATTGACGAAGCCGATGCCTTGTTTATTGCAGATCGCCACACGGGTGAACAACTTGGGCAACGTTTTCGGGCTTGGTCACAGGCTGGTTTGTGCCGCTTTGTCTTTTGCGGCAGCGGTGGGCTGGCGCGTTTGATGGCAGACCCTGAATCTGGCTTCTTTAACTTTGCCCAGCAACTCACATTGGGCTATTTGACGCCCGAACACGCCCGCGAACTATTGCGCCGCCCACTCGAGCATTTGGGGGTTGATCTGGTCGAAGCCAACACGCTTTTAAGCAAGGTGGTTGAGTTGACATCGGGGCATCCGAGCATCGTGCAATTGACCGGCAAATACTTGGTTGACGAAACGATCAACAAACGTCTAGATCGGCGCGTTGTCCCCGACGACATAGACGACCTATATCACAACAGCGAATTTGCCAAAGCCTATCTCGAAACTGTGCTGGGCGAAATAAGGTTGCGACAATATGCACTGGAATATGCCATTGTGCTAGTCGCCCCCGATGAGCAATTTGACTATCGGGGTCTACAAAACGCCTTGCAACAAGCTGGTATTGCGGTTGAGGGTGAAGCCGTGCTAAAAGCGCTGGACAATCTGGTGATGTTTTCGCTGCTTTCAAAGCAAGGGCGCGTCTATCAGTTTGTGCCTACGGCCTTTCGCCGCATCCTCAATGAGCACAACGAAGTTGATGTCATCCTCAATGGCATCAAGCGCAACCTGACACCTCAAGCCACCTCATCGGCGTCACCCTCATCAACCCCTTCAGCATGGACAATTTCAGATATCGCGGACCTTTAGCCATTGACAGCCCTTTGTTTTATGGACGACAAAGCGAATTTGCCCTTGTGGGTCGGCATTGTTTGGGCCAGGCCGAAGGCTACCCGATGGTGTTTGCTGGGCGGCAGAGTGGCAAAACCAGTTTTCTTTTTCGGCTGCTGGCAAATTTACAACAACAGTCACCCACCCTGGTCACTTGCCGAGTTGATTTTCAAAGCATCGGCAATGCGCCACTATCAACCGTATGTGGCGCAATCGCCCGCCGCTTGCGTACAGAGGTTACGGCAAGACTGGCGACTGAGCAAGCAAGCACACCCTCGCCCGACATGAAAAAACATTGGACGAGCCAAATCCACGCCACATTTAGCTTGGATGAACTGCGAAGTTTGTGTTTTGCGATTGGTATTGACCCTGATGATATTCGAGGCAATGAAAAACGAGGGTATATTGAAAACCTCATCGCATTTTGTGAACGGCGCAGTAATTTAGATGAACTCATCCGCGCTTGCCAAGTTGAACGCCCGGATACCGATTGGCGCAAACCATTGCTCAAAGACGATGCGGTGCGAAGTATCCATGACTTGTATGAGTTTATTGAACGTCTACTCAAACAACAAACCATGTCGCGTTTGGTCATCGCCTTTGAAGAGCCGGGCGCATTGAGTGACGACGTATGGCATGACCTCGCCAACCTCATCCGCAGCATTTATACCGCCAGCCGCGAGTCATCATCCCATTGTCTGTCGCGGGTAGCCATTTTGCTGAGCGGTAGTTTAGATTTGTTCGATTTAACTGCCCGCGAAGTATCGCCGTTGCGTAATGTTTGCGAACCCATCTATTTGCCAGACCTCAACCAAACTGACGCAGTTGATTTGGTGAGCAAAGTCTTGCAGCGATATGCGATTACCTCAACACAGGCTGAGCAGCACGGGAAAATCATTTATGAACGGGTGGCAGGGCATCCCTATCTTACCCAACGCTTGGGGGCATTCATCGAATGCCAGCTACAAAATCAATTTGACGTTTCCCCAGCGTTTCTCGACGAAGCTATCGCAAACATGTTGCAAACAGACCCCTTGTTTAAACATATCCGGCAAAAGCTGAGTGAGCGCAATTTATGGCCTTGTCTACGTGAAACACTTGCGCACGCGCCCAAGGGCAGCCAAAACGACGAAATTAATCAATTGCATTGGCTTGGTATGGTAAAACAAGTCAATCGTCGCTGGTATATTCGTAACAAAGTATTTGAGCAGATCTTTTAAACCCATATGAACCTCACCGACAGCGAAACCCTTGCCAAACTGAGCGCCCCCGCCAAACGTGCCTTGGCGACAGCGGGCATCACCACGCTCGCCCAATTGGCAACTTATAGCGAAAAGCAACTCTTGGTGCTGCATGGTCTGGGGCCAAGCTCAATTCCAAAAATCAAACAAGCACTCGCGGCTGCGGGGTTAAGTTTGGCGCAGTAAAATCATGATCATGCGTATCGCCCTCGCCTCGCCTCGTGTCGCCACCAGCATCGCCGATGGCCTAGCCCAAGTGCAAACCAGCATCGCCGAGGCCGCCGCCCAAGCCGCCAAAATTGTGTGCTTCCCCGAAGCTTATTTGCCGGGCTTGCGCGGGGTAGATATTGAGGTTTGCCCATATGACGAGGTAACCCAAGCACAGGTTCAGCAGGCCGTGTCGGGCTGGGCGCGGCAGTATGGCATTGCCGTCATCATGGGCATGGAGCAAATATCGGCGGCGGGGCGGCGGGTGGCGGCCTATGTGTTTGACGCACAGGGGCAATGCTTGGGCCACCAATGCAAAACCCAAATTGCCCCCAGCGAAGACGCGCATTATGTGCCGGGCAGCGGGCGGCAATTGTTCGAGATCGAAAACGTGAAATTTGGCATCGCCATTTGCCACGAGGCGTGGCGCTACCCCGAAACCGTGCGCTGGGCCACGACACGTGGGGCGCAGATCGTCTTTCAACCGCAACATACCGGCAGCGATCACGGCGGCGCAATGCTGACGCAATGGGCCGCCGCCGACAATCCGTATTATGAGAAGGCCATGCTGATGCGCAGCATCGAAAACACGGTTTTCTTTGCCAGCGTCAACTATGGCCTGCGCTACCCAGAATCGGCGACCTGCGTCGTCAATCCGGCGGGTGAGTGCATCGCTCGCTTGCCTTATGGGCAGGCCGGTGTGCTGGTGTGCGATCTGAATTTGGCCGAAGCCACGCGGCTCATTGCACAGCGGTTCGCACCTGAGCGATATTGAACAGCCATTTGGCGAGGCATATAATCTAAATTCTTGGAATGCAAATTATAAGAATACAGATTATTGATTATGGCAAAATTTGTTGGACGCAACACAGAGTTAAGAGAACTGGACTATCTGCTCGAAGAACGCAGTGTCATGGCGGTGGTTTACGGGCGGCGCAGAATTGGCAAGACCACATTACTGCTCGAATGGATGCAACGCAACCACCGCGCTGGTTTTTATTGGATGGCGAAAAGTGCCACACCAGAAATTTTGCGTCACAATTTTGCTGCTGCCCTTTGGCAATGGGCGTATGGCGATGAGCTAGCGGCGTCAACAGAGATAGAGCCGCCCTTTTTTCAAGATTGGGGGCAGCTTTTTCGGGAGTGGGCGCGGTTGATTGATCAACGTAATCAACCAGTCATTGCAATATTAGACGAATTCGCGTTTGCCGTCGAGTCTGATCGTTCTTTACCCTCATTTTTGCAAGAGGCTTGGGATCATTATCTGAAAGACAAGCCGCTCACACTGATACTGGCGGGTTCGCACATTGGCATGATGATTGATTTGGCGCAATATAAACAGCCGTTATATGGACGCATCACGGCTCGCCTGCCCATTGACCCATTGCCCTATGCCAGCATCCAAGATTTTTTGCCAAATTATTTGGCGAGCGAGCGTCTCGCCACTTACTCAATTTTGGGCGGTGTGCCAGCCTATTTGGAGCGGTTTAAAGATGATCGCTCGACGGTTGAGAATATTCGAGAGCAATTATTTCGGCGAATCGGCTTCTTTCGTAGCGAGCCAGATCAATTGCTGGGTGAATTGGCACGCGATTCGGGACGCTATTTGTCCATTTTGCGTGCCATTGCTGAAGGAAAGCACATAACCAGTGACATTGCCGGTGCATTGCGGCTGCACAGCGGTGATATCACGCCTTACTTAAAACGCTTGCGCGACATGCACTTTGTTGGGCGCAAATTGCCGGTTAGCTTAGCCGACGATCAGCGAGAGCATTCGGCACGGGGGCGCTATTTTCTGCGCGATGCGTATTTGCGTTTCTACTATCGTTTTGTTGAGCGTAATGCAGACCGCATCGAGCAAGGTCTAACCGAGCTTGTTTGGCAGCGCATCAACGAGCAACTGCGGGCCTATATTGGTATGGGCGCATTTGAAGAAATTTGCCGCGACTGGGTTCGATTACAGGCGCAGAAAAATGCGCTGCCATTTATGCCCGAATCAATCGGCAGTGAATGGAATAGCGCAGCCCAAATTGATGTTGCAGCAATTAATCATCGCGAAAAACAATTGTTGCTGGGCGAATGCAAATGGTCGGCTGATCGTGTGCGCCGAAACGTCATCACTGAATTGGTTTATGACAAAACTCCAAAAGTAAAGCCCGCACATGATTGGACAATCCACTATGTGTGGTTTGCCCGTGCGGGCTTTACGCCAGATGCCCTCGACGAAATCCGCCAACATAACGGGCTGGCGGTAAGCTTTGAGCAAGTGGATGATGATTTGCGACAGGCTTTTGTGGCTGATTAGCGCCTAACCTGATTGAGTGCAAACGGCAAAAAGGCCTGATTTGTAAATTCACTCGGCGCGGGAGATGGCGTAGCGTTAGGCATAGGTGTTGCTGTTGGCGTCATGCCGGGCATAGGCGTGGCAGTGGGTGTCATACCTGACATGGGCGTGGCGGTGGGTGTCATACCTGACATGGGCGTGGCGGTGGCTGCCGATGGGGCTGGGGTTGCCAAGGTCACGCCGGTGTCTGTGCCTTGGGCAATACCCAACGGCGCATAATTGATGCCAGCAAACACTGCGCCCAAATTCTTGTTGCCCAACCGTCGCACGACCAATTCACCTAGCACCTGCCGATAGTCGGTGGTGATTGCCAAGTCGGCGCGGTCATACAATTGTTCGTTGGCGAGGCCGGGCCAATTGCCATACACTTGCCCGCCGTTAATGCCGCCGCCCAGCACCAACATGGCGCTGCCGTGCCCGTGATCGGTCCCGCGATTGGCGTTTTCTTTCAAACGCCGGCCAAATTCGCTCATCACCACAACGCTGAGACGGCTGGCATAGTTTGCCCCACCCGCGCCGTCGAGATCGGTGTAGAACGCTGCCAAGCCTTGTGACAAATTGGTGAGCAGGTTCGACAAATAGCCCGTGCCGCCATCGCCCTGATTCTCGTGCGAATCCCAACCGCCCAAATCCACCGTCGCGGCCCGCAACCCCAAATTCATCTTAATCATCTGCGCGATGGTCTTCAGTTGGTCGCCAAAGCTGCCGTTGGGGTAGGTCGCGCCATTGGCGGGGGTGTAATTGCCCGCGCTGGCCTGTTCAATCGTGTCAACGGCGTTGAGCGTATTTAGCCCAGCCGCATGCAACCAGCTATTGCCGCTGCCATACATTTGGCGCAAAGCCGCTTGTTGCTGCTCAATATATTTCCAGTGCCCGCCCAATTTAAAGCTGCTGGCGCTGCTCATGGTCGTATTGTTGATCAAACCCGCCAACGCCACTGGTTGGCTGCTGCCCGCCGACAAGGCAGGAATGAGCGCATTGCCCACCCCGATACTGTTGAGATGACGTGTGATCCAGCCGGTGGTCGAAGATTTTGCGCCCGGCGTGCCCAGTTCCATAAACTGCATGGCGTCGAAGTGGCTGCGGGTGTCGGCGGTGAGGCCAGCCGCATGCACAACCGCCAATCGTTTGGCCTTGTAAAGCTCGTGCAAGGGGGCTAACGCCGGATGAAAACCAAAGCGGTCATCGAGCGCCAGCGTTGAGTTTGTGCCGCTGGTGGGGATCTTCAAATTGGCGCGGGCCGATTCGTAATAGCCGCGATCTGTGCCCGCGATGGGCGGGATGACATTGAGCGCATCCCAACCGCCGCGCAAAAAGACAGAGATAAGGATATCGCTATTCTCGGCCATTGGACTGTCGAGGTTGGCGAATGCCAAATTTGACAGCCGTGCACCTGCCATTGCGGCAATTGCCGCCGAGCAGCCCTGTAGAAATTGACGACGAGTCCAGAGGAGGTTGTTCATTGGAAGGTTGCAGGTTGCAGGTTGCAGGTTGCAGGTTGCAAGCTAAAAGATAATTTTTTAACCTGCAACCTGCAACCTGCAACTTTTACTTTATTTGAGTTGAAAATCCGGCGACATCAAAATTAGCTCGACGGCGCGGGGGGCGCGTTCGGTAATTTGGGCGGAGGTGAGCGCCACGTCGTTGCCTTTGCCTTGGGCGATCAAACGCACCACTTCGGCGCGGTCGTTGGCATTGTCCATAGCCCGACCCAAAATACGGTCAATCCAAAAATCGGTCAGTTGGTTGGGCGTGGTGACATTGGTCGGGGTTTGCTCGACGATTTTGGTGCTAAAGCCCTTGATGCTGCCACCGAGCACGGTGGTGGTTAAGCGCCAGCGCTGCAAGATCGAGGTGGTATTGGTCCATGCCTCTTTCACATCGGGGTAGCCATCGGGCGGGCGACGCGCAAACATAGACTGTCCGAGCGCGTCGTAATTCCAGAAAAAGCCGTCATCTTGAAAAGTGATGTCGGTATTGATCGCCCGCAACATTGACATGGCGAAATCGAAGGGGCGTTTGATTTTGTCGCCCCATGTCTGTTTAAATTCGGGCGATTTTAGAATGACACGATAGACTTGGCGCAACTGGTCGGGCGCATCTTTTTGCGCCGTGAACGTGGCGGCGGCTTCATTAACCACGCGGTCGGGCGGGTTGTCGCCAATCAAGCGACGGCACAATTTTCGGCAAACAAAACGCCCTGTGCCGGGGTGCGCGGCCAAAATATCAAGCACATCGCGCCCGTCTTTGAGTTGGGATTGATCGGGCGGCAAATTGCGGCCCATTACGATTTTTTGGAAGCGGTCGTGCCAAGCGTCGTAATACAAAAATGTGCCGGTATTGGTGACATCTTTCTCGTAGGTGCTGTCATTGACACGCCAACCGGTGAAACAGCGCGTGGCCTCATACACATCGCCATCCACATAACCCACTGGTGCGCCGCTACTGTAACCCGGCACTTCATTTTGTGGCTTAACGCCGAGATAGTTTTCGGCGCCCAAGGTGTGCAATTCGATCAGCTCACGCGCCCAGTTTTCATTTGGCCCCCCGCGTGAATTGCGATAGTTGTCGAGATAATACAACATGGCGGGGCTGGTGGCGATGGCTTCGAGCATTTGGCGGAAATTGCCAAAAATATAGGCGCGGATGCAATCGCGGTCGTAATGCGCCCAAACATGTTGGGCATAACCCTCCCAGCCAAACACATTGAAATGGTTGTGCCAAAAATCGGCCAACACCTCTTGCAATTGGCGTTTGCTATACACGGCCCGCAAAATGGTGGCTTTGCGGGTTTCGGCAATGGGGGCAATGCGAAATGAGTATTCTTTTTTGTTGTCTGCGTAATGCTCGGCCCAAAGTTGGGTGAGCGGCTTGCCCAAGGTGGTGAAACCGGCTTGGGTAAGTTTGTTGTCACACTCTGTATCGAGAATGTTATTCGGCTGCAACTGTTGCTCAATGTAGGCGTTCAGGCGGGCATCGTCGGTGTTGCCAAGGGCGCGAAAGGCGTCAAGCTCGCCTTGGCGCAGCCCAAAAGCCATACGGTTAAGTGCGATGATCTCTACGTTCATGGGGGTAGGCCCATTTTATCAAGTAAATCTTAAGGCGTGTCAAGGCTGTTCAAAAGTCAGCATTGCGCTTAATACGTCATCTCCGCGAACGCAGAGATCCATAACGAGGCCCGTAAAAAATAGCGCAACCCACTCGATTTGTGCCTGTCGCGTTATGGATTCCCTCTTTCGAGGGAATGACAAGGCGACTTTTAAACAGCCTTATAAGTCATGTTGCATTACAGTTTTATTGTTTTAAGGGAAATAACCCCCAGACTTATCGGCGATTGCGCGGGTCGAGCACGTCACGCAGACCATCACCCAAAAAGTTGAACCCCATCACCACGCTCAAAATGGCTAAACCGGGGAATGTGCCGATCCACCATTCGGCGAATTTCTCGCGGCCTGCTGCCGCCATCGCACCCCATTCTGGGTTGGGTGGCACGGCCCCTAGCCCAATGAATGACAGAGATGCGGCGAGCAAAATGGCCTGCCCGACATCGAGGCTGGCTTTGACCCACATAAGCGGGATGGCATTGGGGACAATGTGACGCAACAAGGTTTGCAAGCGTCCCATGCCGAGCGATTCTGCCGCTTGCACATATTCATAGCCGCGCACGCGCAGCACTTGCCCGCGCATAAACCGCGCATATTCGGGCCATAATACGAGTGTAATGGCGATTGCTGAATTGAACAGCCCCGGCCCCAAAGTCGCTGTAATTGCCATTGCCAAAATAAGCGATGGAAAAGCCAATGTGGCATCGGAGATGCGCATAATGATTTCATCTACCCAGCCGCCGATAAACCCCGACACCGCGCCAAGGCTGATGCCGAGCAAGGCTGTCATTGCCACCACCACAATGGCAATGGGGATGGAAATTTGTGCGCCATATAACAAGCGACTGGCAATGTCGCGCCCTAGTGTGTCTGTGCCCAAGTAATGCCCCTCGACTTCAAGCGGGGCTTTGATGCGATTGCGCAGATCTTGCTTGAGCGGCTCGTAAGGAGCCAGCACGGGTGCAGCGGCTGCGCCCAGTAGCCAAATCCCGACCAAAAATGCCCCAATCATGGCGGAGCGGTTGCGAATAAAACGTCGAAGCATGGTGAGTTTGGCTTATAAACGAATACGCGGGTCGAGCAATACATAGCTGAGGTCAACCAGCAAATTGACGAGGATATAAACGAGGGCGGTGATGAGGGTGACGCCGATGATAGGCGCAAAATCGGTGCGCAAGGCGGTATCGGCAGCATAACGCCCGATGCCGGGCCACGCGAAAATAGTCTCGGTCATCACCGCGCCGGCCATCAGGCTGCCAAAGGCCAAGCCAATGGCGGTGACGGTGGGAATGGCGGCATTGCGAAGGACATGCTTGATCACCACCACGCGCTCGATCAAGCCTTTGCTGCGGGCCGTGCGCACAAAATCTTGTGTCATGGTCTCGACCATCGCCGAGCGGGTGATGCGCGTAATCAGCCCCATGCCATATAGCCCCAACACCAATGACGGCAAAATGAGGTGCTGTAAGGCGCTGCTAAAGGCTTCGATATTACCCGCCATTAGGCTGTCAATCGTCAACATACCAGTCACACGCGGTGGGGCCTGAATGCGAGAATTGAGCCGGCCCGGGCCGGGCAGCACATCAAGATAGGCGTAAAAAAACGAAAGCGCGAGTAGTCCGAGCCAGAAAATGGGCAATGACACGCCAATGAGCGAGATGAATCGGCTGATGTGATCGAGCCAGCGGTCTTTGTAGACAGCGGCAATGATGCCCAGCGGAATGCCAACCAAAAGCGCGAACAGCGTCGCGGGGATGGCTAACTCGACAGTCGCAGGGAAGAACTCTTTGAGGTCTTCTTTGACTGGGCGCTTAGTGGTGTAACTTTCGCCCAAATCACCCGACAGCAAATGCTGCATATAAAGGAGGTAGCGTTCGTGCGGGGCCTTGTCTAGCCCCCAGCGTGCCCGAACCGCCCGCACAATCTCCTCATTTTGCGCCGCCTTTTCGCTCAGCATCATGGCGGCTGGGTCAGTGGGAATGAGCAGCGTGACGATAAAACCGAGCAAGGTGATGAGAAACAACACCGGAATAATGACCAGTAATCGGCGAAGCAAAAACGAGAGCAACATATTTCAAAAAATCGGAAGGCGAAAGAGGAAGGCTCATTTTTCTGCACGAACCTGCTTTTATATCGAAGCAGGTTCGTGCAAGAAGTTTACATTATTTCTTGATGTAGTAAAAATCGGTCACAAACAATGGGTTATAGGTCACCCCTTGCAACGCCTTGTTGGCAACCATAAACACTTTGGGTTGATACAAACCGACAAACACAGCATCGTCAATCATCAGCTTGGTCAAGTTCAAATAGGCTTCGGCGCGTTTGGCGTTGTCACTGGCCACCCCTGCATCGTCGGCCAATTTCTTGGTTTCGGGGGTGTTGTAATATAGGCGCTTGGCTGCGCCACGATTGCCGGTGAACGAGGGCGCCCAGCCGTGCGGATCGAGAAAATCGGGGGTCCAGTCAGCGATCACCATCGCCAATTTGCCACCGCGATAGTCGGTGCGGATGGCGGCTTGGTCGCGTGGCTCAAGTTTGAGATTCACGCCCACTTCTTTCAGGTCGGCTTGCAGCTTGGTGGCGAGGGTTTCGGCGCTGAGCACACCCGCCAATTTATAGCCCGTGCCATATTGCAGCTTCAATTCGAGACCTTTCTCAAAACCAGCTTCCTTTAGCAATGCCTTCGCCTTTGCCACATCGCGCTTTACGGCCAATTTGCCATCGGTGCCGAGCAGCGTGAGCGGAATCGCACCGGGCAATTGCAACACGCTGTCACGCAGCAACTCCTTCACAATGCCATCGTAGTCAATGGCGAGTTGAATGGCTTGGCGCACCTTCTTGTCGGCCAGTTCCTTACTGATCTCCTTGTTGGTGGTCAAGCCCATATAGGCGGTATCGAGCGTCACGCCCTCAACGATGTTGTATTTGCCATCCTTCTTGAGTTTGGTCACTTGGTCAATGTCGAGGTCGAGCGCAATATCAATATCGCCCTTGTCGAGCGCTTGCAGCCGCGCCGTATCGTCAGGGATCTCGCGGATGACCAAGCGGTCAAAAGCGGGGGCTTCGCGCCAATAATTCGCGTTCTTCTCCATCACCACTTGATCGCCGCGTTTCCATTCTTTAATGATAAACGGGCCAGTGCCGAGCGATGCGCCGTTGCCATCAAAATATTCAGCGGCCTTATCGGTCTTTTCTGCATCGGCGGCGTTGGTTGCGCCCTTGCCTTTGGCAGCGGCGCTATCAATGACGCTAAAGTTTGACGACGCCAAAATAGACAAAAACGCGGCGTTCGGCTCGATCAACGTAAACTTGATCGTGCCAGCGTCAACGGCCTCGGTCTTGGTGATGTGGTCGCTGTAAAGCCATGAGCCGTTGTCATTGATGAGGCCGAGGCGCTCGTAACTAAACTTCACATCGTCGGCGGTCATCTCTTTGCCGGTGTTGAATTTCACACCCTTGCGCAATTTAAACGTATATTCTTTGCCATCGGGCGACACTTGCCACGATTCAGCCAACAAGCCCTCAACTTTGGCGACATTGGTGCTCTTGTCGGCCAAGGTCACCAAACCCTCATAGGCAGCGCGAATGATGCGCGGCGCGGCGATTTCATATTGGCGATGTGGGTCGAGCGTCTTGAGGTCGCTTTTGCTCATGCCCAACACCAACGACTTGGCGGCTGGCTTGGGGGCCTCGGTGGGTTTGGCGGGTGCGGCGGGGGGGGGGGTGGGT
>JAHBAL020000299.1 GCA_018500105.2 Anaerolineae bacterium | reverse complement strand
AGATGTGTATAAGAGACAGGGCGATGGGGGCGCGGTCGGGCTTGATACAGGCGTTGTCGTTACGGTCGGCGATGAGGTCGGCGTGGTCGTGCTTGGCATGGGCGTCGGGGTGCTGGTCGCAGGGGCTTGAGCGCCAACGCGGCGCACCATAAACAGCCCGTTTTCGATATCGCCAATCGCAATATTGCCGCTGGGGAAGAAGGGATAGGTCCCCCATGCGCCGTTATAGCGCGGCAAATCACCATCCGGGTAGGTGTCGAATGACGCAATCGGGCGTAATGTTCGCGGATCGCTGATATCGAAGATCATCAGCCCGCGCTGATAGCTCGATTGATAATAATGATCGCCCAGCACATAGCCATTGTGGTCAATGGCGGGTATGTTGCTTTGAAAAATGGTGATGATTTGCGGCGACCGCAAACTGCCCAAGTCGAGCGCCCGCACTGTCATGCTGATGCCCAAATCAAATTCGTCGCGTTCATCGTGAACCGTGACATAGCGCCGGTCTGTCGTCCACCAGCCCGAATGCACATAACGCGCATTTGAATAGGTGATCGAACTGAGCAAGGTGGGGTTGGTCTTGTTGGTCACATCAAACACATCCACCTTGGTTTGATTAAAGTCAACGTATAACTCGCACATCGGCCCATTTAAGATTAAGAGAGGATTGGCGCATTCCGCCGTGCGCGAATCGGTGATGACAAAGCTGATGCCGTCGTGGGTATAGTTGGCGCTTTGGGTCGGTGTGCTTACCTTGGTCGGGCTAATTGGGTTACTCAGATCCAAAAGATGAAAAGCCCCGCGCTCAAGATTGGTGCCATTGACAAACGCATAAGCCGCCGCGCCGGTTTTGGTGATGCCATACGTGTAATCCACATCGCCGATGTGAATGGTGTGGGCTTTTTGAAGGTAGTGATCGGTCGTCACCAGCGTCGCCGTGAGTGGCAAATGGCTCAAATCCACAATTTGCAACCCTTGCCCCCACGATTCGGTCACGATATAGGCATAGGCTTGCCAGCGCCGCTCGGCCTCGCTCCAAAATTGATAGGTGCGCATCTCGCGCCAAGCATTTTGCACGGCGGGAATGGTGACAATTTCGCGCGGGTTGAGCGCGTCGGTCACGTCGAAAATGGCTGTGCCATTGCTCACGCCTACCAATATATATTCGCGTTCGTCGTTTTTGCTGACAAATCCCCAAATATTTGCCATGCGGGATGGGGTGCTGCCGAACGATTTAAACGGCAAATGACTGAGCAATTCGATGCCGTCACAGGCATAAATCTTGGCCGCGAACCCATTTTGGCAAGGAAAAACCTGCCCTGTTTGGGCGATTTGGGTAGCGAGATTGGTCTTGGCCTGCGTCATCGTTGTGGGTGGCGCACCCTTCAAATCCATCGGCGTAAATCCCCACCCCATGAGCGTGTCGCGGTAAAACACGCTGGGGCCATACATGTGACTTGGAAATAATCCCTCATCAATGACGTTGTAGGCATCGCTAAAACCGGCCTGCACCGTGAGCAAGCCACTCAGCAAGGACGCAACGTCGGCATCGCTCCAAACATACTCACCGGCGGCAATATGCAATTCGGCATCTTTGGCCGAATATTGCTCAATTTGCGCCAGCACATAGGCCACCGTTTGGCAAGGCCGCGCCGCGATATCACACGCGCCCTCATCACGGCCATCGGCGGCCAAGTAAAAAGCGCGATGTTTGCCATGCGCCTGCACTGGCGAGACAAGGCCAATACTGGCCCATATTGCTACCGCCATCATCACACTCATGGCAACCCGCCGAAAATGAAGATTGATCACCACACCCACCTTGGGCAGAGTATAGCCCCATTGGAAAAAGCTGTTGCATAAAAGCCATGAGCCATGAGCCGTGAGCTATGAGCCGTGAGCTATGAGCCATGAGCCATGAGCCATGAGCCGTGAGCCATGAGCCATGAGCTATGAGCCGTGAGCCATGAGCCGTGAGCCGTGAGCCGTGAGCCGTGAGCTATGAGCCGTGAGCCATGAGCCATGAGCCGTGAGCCATGAGCCATGAGCCGTGAGCCGTGAGCCGTGAGCCGTGAGCCGTGAGCCATGAGCCGTGTGCCGTAGATGTCAACATTCACGAGTTGCCAAACCCCGCCAAACCCCAAAAGCTCAAGGCTTAAGGCTCAAGGCTCCTTCATGGCTCACGGCTATAATCAACTTATGTTTAAACAAGTCTCCGACGTGACCGCGTCGCTATTCAACCAAAACTATATTGCTTCTGACGAGATTTCGATGGTGACGTTTTTGGCCGAGCGAATGGGCAAACCCGTGCTGGCCGAAGGCCCCGCTGGTGTGGGCAAAACCGAGCTAGCCAAGGCGTGGGCCGCCGCCACTGGGCGCGAACTCATTCGGCTACAGTGTTACGAGGGGCTTGACGAGTCGAAGGCGCTGTATGAATGGGAATATAGCAAGCAAATGCTGTATACGCAATTGCTGCGCGACAAGGTCGGCGATGTCATTCGCAGCGCCAGCACCTTGCGGGCCGCCGCCGATGCGCTGGGCAATGAAGAAAACGCCTTCTTTTCGATGCGCTTTTTGCTGCCGCGCCCGCTCTTGCGGGCGCTGATGAGCGACAAGCCTGTTGTGTTGCTCATTGACGAAATTGACCGCGCCGATGCCGAATTTGAAGCCTTTTTGCTCGAAATTCTCAGCGATTTTCAGGCCAGCATCCCCGAAATTGGCACAATCAAGGCCAAGCAAATGCCGATGGTGCTGCTGACCAGCAACAATACCCGCGAACTGAGCGAGGCGCTCAAACGCCGCGCCCTGTATTTGTTTGTAGATTACCCGACCCCAGAGGCCGAGCTAAAAGTGGTGAAACTACGCGCCCCCGAACTGGCGCCGCAATTGGCCCAACAGGTGGTGCAGGTGGTGCAGCGTTTGCGTCAGCTCGACCTTAAAAAACTGCCCAGCGTGGCCGAAACAGTAGACTGGGCCAAGGCGCTGGTGGCGATCAACGCCGAGCATCTCGACGAGAAAACCCTCAACCACACGCTGTCGGTCATTCTCAAACACGAAACCGATATTCAACGCGCCAAACGCGCCTTGCTCAACCCGCCGAGCAAGCCGCGAACGCAATAGAGCAGATTCCTCGTTGATCTACGTCATGAGTCACCTGCTTCATCATTTAACTCGGAGGGGCGGAAGTTGCGGAGATAGCGAAAAATGGCTTTTTTATACCCCGCTGCTCCGCATTTTCCGCTCCTCCGAGTTCAGATACTAAATAGGAATTAGCCCTAGCATTACGTCAGTGGTGCGGTCGCCGTGCAAATACGTCAGCGTGCCGCCCTTGTTCATCGCCACCCGTTGCCCGCCGAACAGGTAGTAGCTGGTCACGCTGGCGGTGGGGTATTGCAACTCCACTGCCCCGAAGTAGACCGTCAGGTCTTTGAATTCTGATTATTCAAAAGGGTATTTTTACATAAGTTTCGGGCTGCTATATCAGCATATTTCATCATTAATGGCAAGTGTCCCTGATAAGGCATCTCTTTAACACATTGCATTGCATCATCAAGAGATAGCCCAGCAGCAGATATATATATGGGGCGATGGCTCGACTTATAGTACATAGAGATATTTTCTCCAGCTATGCGTAAGAAACTTTTCGCTATACCTATAACTATCACTTTTCGATCAAGGTATTCGTATAATCGCCCTCCTAAAGCAAGTTGATCGTTTTGAAGCCATACATATCCGTCAATAAAAATTATCTTAGGCAAAGTTTCTAATTTTTTTATTAATTCAATCAAACAAGGAAGTTCGCGCTGATAAAACTCACCTGGCTTATACTCTGCTACTGGTTGCAAGATAGCAGTAACTACAAAATCTACAGATTGCGATTGTAATCTTTGAAAGCAAATGCCTGCCGCATAACCTATTTTTTGTTCATATTGAACATCACAAGAAAAATACATTTTGTATATTTGCTTTGTGTAATATGGTTGTTAATAATAACCAACGCCACACATTGTATATATCGACAGTGTTTTAATGTTTTAAATTTCCTAATATTTGTATACGTTCAACAAATGGTTTATCAATTACGGCATCAAATCTATTACGAAGTTTCACAAGATAATCGTGTAAAGGTTCATTATTACTTGAAAATTCCTCGCTAATAAGTTTTTTATCTTCACTCCAACATTGCTTAGCTAACATAATACCATATTCATATACTCCATTTTCTTTTAATTCTCCGCTGGGATAAAAATATGAAAATTTTCCGTGAAGTGCACCTAATTTACAGTAATCTTCTATCTCTATTTTGCCGGAATCATAATATGATCTACGTACCCCATGTTCAAGCCCTTCAAAAAAAGTAGTTTCACATACAAGACGTCCATTAGCTTGTTCAAAAGCTATGCCAGTAAAAGGCTGTCCATTAAATATATGTAATGCTCGTTTATTAATGATTTCATAATCTAGTTCATCGAATTCTATCCTCAACATTTTAGTCGCCTCCAACCATAGTAACACCTTTTGTAATATCGGCACAAGCTCCACATCTTGGCGAAACTCCTACACCTTTTCTTGTTCCACGCAATGCCATATTATGCAAAAGAAAGCTTGGTAAATCAGTTTCCGTAACAGTTTTGCCAGTTCTCGCTTGTCTCGCAAGTATAGCGGCATTTAAAGCATATATTTCAGAGTGAGTGCCAGGTGTTTCAAAAGTTGGGCCATTAGTTATTTCTGCACGGTTTGTTAATAAAGAGACTAAATTAGGTGGTAACTTCTGCCCCCCATTTATACCGAAGAATATTTCGCCGGTTTCGATGTCCATGACACTGGATAAAACAGGTCCTCTTTGACTGTTTGATTTAGTTGCAATAAGTTGTTGAGCTTCTTGTTGAGTGGCGTTTACAAGGCGATTAGATAAAGTTGGTAGTGCATTAACTACAACATTAACTGGATTAATTGGGCGATCCTCCATTGATGCCCCTACCGCTTCTGCTACAACATTTTCCGCTATGTGACACGTTGTTGTGTGTCGCATACATGCCTGCGATGCTGTGGTTGCTATCGGATATGCGTATGGCATGACAGCAGGTGCAGCTTGTGCTCCCGTAGCGCCTGCCATTAACGCCATACCAATCATCCCCGACGTTTCATCGTGTTTAGGGGCTTTGGGCGTAGCATTTTCATTTTGTGACGCAGTGACGCCCAATGCCACTCCAGCCATGAATATAAAAAAGCAGACTGGACAATGCCCAGATGGGTCTGTGTATCTTAAGGGGTTGTTTCGCACATAGCTATAACGGTTTAAATCTTGTGGTTCATAAGCGACACCAACCACCGTATCCGCGCTGACAAAGCGCCCCAAGACCGGCGAATAAAACCGCGCATTGTAATCATACAACCCCGTCGCGCTTTCGTCGCTGCGTTGGTTGGTGAAGCGGTAGGGCGTGTCTAGTCCTGTGCCGCCGCCCAACACCTGCCAAAGGGCTTGTAGGCAAGCTCGCTGTTGGCGATGATATTGCCGCCGCCGTCCGTCGCCACACTCGCCGACCCTAGGTGATCGCGGTGCAAATACGTCAGCGTGCCGCCCTTGTTCATCGCCAGTTTTATTTGCAATTTCAATGTAAATTAGATGAAGACTTAACGCTTCTCGTTATATATATAATGACAACACAAAATGAGAATAAAATCATTATATTACCAATACTTATGCCTCTAAATTTAAAGATGCAAATTTCTTGCTCACTAAATGGTAAGCATGTCACTCAATATAAGGATGATGAAATCAAACTGTAGAGAATAACTATTAATGTCAATACTGCCAAGTTGAAACAACCCAAATATTGATTTGAAGCATTTAGATCTTTTTCATACGTATTTGCCCACAATACTAAGCCAAATGATAGGACTAGACTTGCAATACCCATCGCGCGACCTATTGGTAATGTATGTTGAAGAACAAATGATAAAAAAATGTAAATACAATTATTATTTTCCTTTTTTTTATAGCTTGAATAATCATTTATTTGTCTTTAGGTTGAAAATATTTGATAAACAGATTTATCCCTACTTTGTATGATTCAGCGAGAAGCTCTGACCGTTTATCTGATACGCCATTGGATTCTAAAGTGATTTGTAGAATCACGGCTGAATATTCTACGGCAAGATTCATTTGTAAATCATTCTTAGGATTTGTGGATGTAGGATAAGAAACGCCTGTTGCAACAACAGCTTTTGGTAGCGCTGTTCTTATTCTTTGCGCATACCCGATAGGCTTTATGAAATTGTCTGCTGCGCCAGTTCCTACATTTGCAACGGTGGAGACTACCATATCAGTAAAACTGAAATCTCCTGATTTTCTCATTCCCCAAGCCATTTCCAATATTTGTCCAGCCAATTCACCTGCAAAACCAACGACTGCATTTTTTGGTAATTGAGGGCCTGTTATCGCAATGATCCCTCCTCTGCTGAGACTAGCATAGTGACCACCAGCAGCCATTGTGGTATTTATGGCTGCTAATCCACAAGGGGCAGCAATTGCACATGCAACTGCCGGGACTAACAAAATAGATTTATCACGTTCGTAGCTAAAAGGCGTAAAGTTTTCTGCCCAGTTAGACGAAAAGTTACGACGAATAGAGTAATGCCGCCTTGATACTGCTTCTGCCGCACGACCAAATTGCATCTGCGTCATGGGATCACACCCATACCCATAAGCACAAGTATTCGTGCTGTTGCCATTATCATCTTTCGGGTCGTGTCCATCTGGGTCAGTATACGTTAGGGGATTATTAAACACATAACTATATCGATTCAAACTCTGCGGATTCCCCGCGCCCGGCACAATGCTATCCGCACTGACAAACCGCCCCAACATCGGCGAATAAAACCGTGCATTGTAGTCATACAACCCCGTCGCGCTTTCGTCGCTGCGTTGATTGGTGAAGCGGTAGGGCGTGTCTAGCCCTGTGCCGCCGCCCAACACCCCGCCGAAG
>JAHBAL020000279.1 GCA_018500105.2 Anaerolineae bacterium | reverse complement strand
AGATGTGTATAAGAGACAGCATCACCACCCAAAAAATAAGGGCTAACCAAATCGCTGTTTTGCTCTAGCCAAAGCTGATCGCTAAAATGTTCAAGCGCCAATTCAACCTGCCGCGCCAGCCATCGCCCTTTTGCGGTTGCGTTATGCGCTTTTTGCGCCACTGCTGTAGCCAACTCTATCTTGCTCATATGCAACTATTCGTTATCAGTATAGCGCGTATCTTGCGAACAAGGCAACGTTTTTAAGCACATAGGAAAAACCGTAGAGTTTTTCTCAAAAATCGTAGAGTTTGACCTATGAATTTGACGCGAAATCACACTATCATTAACTCGGCGCGGGGAGGATGTGGTGATCGCAGCAAAACATGGTGATGTTTGACCTTTCAAAATGGTCAAGACACACAATCCCTTTGCTCAATAGTTATTTTTTATCACCCAAAATAAAAGGAGCCAAGATGAATAAAAATACGCATACGCCGATCCGACATTTGCTAGGAGCTGTTTCGCTGGTTAGTTTGCTGGTAACTCAGCAACAACCACAAATGATTCAAGCTGGGGACGAAGCCCCAGCCGAAACCGTTGTCTATGAAGCAAACTATAAAACGGTCGAACGTGAGGGCCAAAGCGGTGGGCGATACCAAATTATTGCTGATCGCCCCGCCACGTTGGCTGGCTGTGATATTGATTTCAGCGATCCTGATTATGCGCCGTTCTCGGTGGGCGCGCTCAAATGGATTTGGCTAACCAATTTTGAGAAAGTATCGCCCAACAGCAATGATGTGTGGGGCTGTTTTGCCATTGTAGACGGCGTGCCGGGTGAGGCTGGCGCAAAAGTGTATTTGTATCGAGATGTATGCAAAAATGTTGGCGATGTGACCGTTAGCAATGACAACCGCACGCTCGCCAGCCAAAACACGGCGACGTTTAACGGCAAAAATTATTTCGATTGCCCTTTCCGCTTTACCACCCATTGGCAATCGGCCTTGGGCGTAACGCCGCCGAGCATTTTGACATTACAACGTGATTTTTGGGTAAAAGGGCGAGTCGCGGCACTGCAAACGAATACTGCGTCATCGTCCAATATGCTGTCGCATAACGACGTGAAATTTGGGCTTAGCCGCGCCAGCGCCAATCAAGTGCAGTTGGGCACGGCCCTGACCGACCAAAATAGCGGCGGCACACGCCTAGATTCAGAGCAAATTGCCAGTGTCGGCAATCCGTTTGTCGCTAAATTCGAATTAAAAGACCCAATGCAAGCCGGACAAAGCAATTTGCGCTTTAGCTTGCGCTCCTCATCGGCTTCGGTGTTTCAGCCCGCCACCAATCCGAATATTGTCATGTTGCAATTTGGCACAGCCAATACCACCCTAAAAATTGGTAACGGCTTGAGCGGGACATTAAATCAAGTCATCATGGACCCTTCATGCTGTATTTAGCATCATAAAAGCAAAAATGCCGCTCTGACAATTTTTAATGAAGATTTGTTGGAGCGGCATAAACACGTTTTATGTCTTTTACAAAATGACCAGTTGAAAGGTGACGAAATTTTCACAGGAGTAAAAATGGCTTACGCATCCTATTTAAAACTAAACACATTCGGCGATATGCTTAAATGGCTGCGTCGTCGTGCTTCGCTTACCCAAACTCAGTTGGGCGATCAAATCGGCTATAGTCACACGCTCATTGCGCGTTTCGAGTCAAACAGTCGTCGCCCGAACCTAGAATTGGTTACGCCCAAGCTCATTGTGGCACTAGGCATCGCAGATGAACCTGAGATAAAACAAAGATTTATTGAATTAGCGTGTCAAAATAAATATAGAACACACGGCAATTTAAAGCACGGGCGCTATCAACTGTCATCAGCAACAACGTCTATGTCAATTGGGTAATCACGCAAGAAAAATCCCAAAATGCGATTTTCGCCCAATGCCATGAGATACGCTGTCAAACACCCTTCATCTATAATGAAGCGTATTTGGCAATATGACCACCCCAAATCAAACAAACGCCATGCACCAACCCATCGGGCTATCTGTTGGTGCGTGGCAAACCCCACCCCATCCCCCGCGTGAAGTAATGCAAGGCCGATTTTGTCGGCTCGAACCGCTCGACGCAGAGCGCCATACAGCCAGTTTGTTTGCTGCCAATACGCACGATATCACGGGCAAAAATTGGACATACTTGCCATATGGCCCATTTACCCAGGCAGAAAAATACCGTGCGTGGGTCGAGCAATACGCCCGCGAACCCGACCCGCTCTTTTTTGCCATTACAGACCTGGCAGAGCAAGCCATCGGCGTTGCCAGCTATTTGCGCATCACGCCCAGCAGCGGCTCAATCGAAGTCGGGCATATCAATTATTCGCCCTTGCTGCAACAAACGCCCGCCGCCACCGAGGCCATGTATTTAATGATGGCGCACGTATTCGAGCTTGGTTACCGACGCTATGAGTGGAAATGTGATGCCCTTAATGCGCCATCACGCGCTGCCGCCCAGCGGCTTGGCTTTTCGTTCGAGGGCATTTTTCGCCAAGCCACTGTCGTCAAAGGCCGCAATCGCGACACGGCATGGTATGCCATCATTGACCGCGACTGGCCCGTCTTACAAGCCGCATTTCGGCAATGGCTTGCCCCCGACAATTTTGATGCCGAAGGGCGGCAGCGGGTGCGCTTATCAACCCTTACCGCGCCTTCGCTCAACCATCAAATCGCTGAGGTTCGCTAGCGGTTTAGTGTCTAAAATGGCGCGTGTTGGTGAAGATCATGACCACGCCAGCCGCATCGGCTGCAGCAATGGCCTCGGCATCGCGCACCGAGCCGCCGGGTTGCACAATGGCAGTAACGCCCGCGTCAATGCCAGCCTGAACGCCATCGGGGAAGGGAAAAAACGCATCGCTCGCCAAAACCGCGCCTTTGGCGTTAGCGCCCGCATGTCCAGCCGCAATTCGCACGCTATCTACCCGATTGGGCTGCCCCGCCCCAATGCCGACTGTGGCACACACGTTGCCGCCCGTCGCCAGTACAATGGCATTGCTTTTCACATGCTGCACACACACCCACGCAAACTTGAGCGCTTGTAATTGGTCGGTGCTGGGTTGCGCCTTGCTCACCACTTTCCACTCGGTTAGGGCTGGGTCGCCCTTGTCTATCGTTTGACGCAACATGCCGCCCGTGATGCTGCGATATTCATGTTCATCATGCGCATTTGCCTTTCCATTTTTCTTGGCGGGCATTTCGACCAAGCGGCAGTTTTTGCGTTTTGCCAATAACCCCAGTGCCTCATCGCTAAAGCCCGGCGCAGCGATGCATTCGACAAAAATATCGCCCATCGCATGAACCATTGCCACATCAACCGTGCGATTGGTGGCAATAACGCCGCCAAAAGCCGAGACCGTGTCGCAAGCGAAAGCCGCTCGATATGCCGTCGCCAAATCTACCGCCGAGGCAATGCCGCACGGGCTGAGGTGTTTGACAATAACGACTGTGGGCGGCTCAAATTGCTTGGCGGCCCGCCACGCCGCGTCAAGGTCGAGCAAATTGTTGTATGACAATTCTTTGCCCTGCAAAAAGCGCCCGCCGAGTGGGCCATCGGAATTGCTGTTAAAGCTGAATAGGGTGGCAGATTGATGCGGGTTTTCGCCATAGCGCAATTCTTGCACCCGATGTAGGGTAAGCGTTTGCGTTCGGTTTTGCCCGTTGCCTTTGCCAAGCGTAGCGCTCACGCCGGTCAAATAATCGCGGATGGCGCTATCGTAGGCGGCAGTATGAGCAAAGGCTTTGAACGCCAGCACCTCGCGCAATTCGAGTGAAATGTGGCCGAGAGTGTCTAAATCGTGCAATACGCGCTCGTAGTCGGCAGGGTCGCAGATCACCGCCACCCGCGCATAATTTTTGGCCGCCGCCCGAATAAGCGCCACCCCGCCAATATCAATATTCTCAATCGCATCGGCCAAAGTGACATATTTTTGGGCAACTGTTTTTTGAAACGGATAGAGATTGGCTACCACCAAGTCAATCATCTCGGCCCCTACGCGCCCTAAATCAACCCGATCTTGGTCGGTATCACGGGCCAAAATGCCAGCGTGAACGGCAGGATGAAGCGTCTTGACGCGCCCATCCAAAATTTCGGGCGAGCCAGTCATTTGCTCGACAGTGATCACAGGAATATCAGCGGCTTGCAAGGCCCGCGCTGTGCCACCACTGGCGATAAATTCAAAATGATGTTGTTGTAAGCGTTGCGCAAAGTCAATTAAATGACTTTTATCTGAAACAGAAATAAGGGCTTTCACGCGGCGGATTATAGCCGTGTGTATGATCGGCGTTGCTGAGATGCTGAGATTGTCGCCTTTTGCCAAATATAAGCAACGAGCAGCTTGTTGCTGTTAGCGTTATCATTCGGGCCAAGTTTTCTGCAAATGCAAATCTCGATCATCGCCACCATGTATCGCTCGGCCAATTATTTGGCCGAATTTTGCCGCCGTGCCAGCGCAGCCGCGCTGCAATGTTGCGACGCTTACGAGATTATTTTGGTGAACGATGGCTCGCCCGATGATTCGGTGCAAGTGGCGCTGGGCTTGCGGGCCGAAAATCCGCACATCAAGGTGATTGACCTTGCGCGTAATCATGGGCATCACAAAGCCATCATGATCGGGCTGGCGCATACGCAGGGTGAATTGGTTTTTTTGCTCGATGTAGATTTGGAAGAAGCGCCCGAATTGCTCATCGAGATGCACAAAACCTTGCATGACAAACACGCCGACATCGTGTATGGGGTGCAGATTGCGCGGCAGGGCAGTTGGTTTAAACGCACCACCGGCGAATGGTTTTATCGGCTGTTCAACTTGCTCTCGGCAGTCAACATCCCGCGTGACATGGTCATGGCGCGGCTGATGCGACGCACGTTTGTGCAAACGCTGGTCGCCCACCGCGACCAAGAGCCGTTTCTGGCGGGGTTGTCGGTGCTAAGCGGATTTTCGCAAGTGTCGCTGGCGGTGAACAAAACCTATAAAGGCTCATCCACCTACACCCTCTCGCGGCGTGTATCGCAAACCATCAACGCTATTACCGCCTTTAGCAGCCGTCCCTTGTCGCTCATTTTCTATTTGGGCAGCCTCATCTCGCTGTTCGGGTTTATTTTTGTGGGCTATGTGGTGGTGCGGGCGATGCTGTTTGGCTTTGCCGAAGGCTGGGCTTCGGTCATCGCCTCGATCTGGTTGATCGGCGGCTTGATCATTTTTTGCCTCGGCATCATTGGCATGTATCTCGCGCGGATCTACATCGAGACCAAGCCGCGCCCCTACGCCATCATTCGCAACATTTACGAATAGATCGGCAGATCACGTCGTTAGAAATCGGGTTTCTTTCAGAAACCCGATTTCTACGGGATTTAAGTAGTCTCATGGCGCTACATTAACGAAATCTAAGCGACCCGACGAAATTTTAAGGTGTTGCAACCACCCTCAAACACACCAAAAACGGGGTTTTTCTCTCATTTTTCGCCTTTTTTCGCCCCCTTTCTGCCACTGGACGGCTTACACATATTTTAGATTTTAATTTGATATCTGCTATTATTTATGCATTGGTCAGCGGTGTGAAAATATCGTTGCGCTCGGATTGCAATGCTGTTGCGGGCTTGTTGCGAGGAGAAAACATTCCTCCTTTTTCCGTAGTGCATTCAAGATACATTTCATGATATCCTTGTGTTACTCCAATCGGTATATTTAACAACAACATGAGCAATCATGATTGTTACACTGACAGAGTAGGTGAACCTATGCAATCACCAAATAATCACATTATTTATCGTTGTCCCTCCTGTAGTTCGCGTGTCTCGAGCAACGACACACACTGCTCGGTGTGCGGGTTTGAATTAACCCCCACCAGCGGTGAGGTCGAGCGAAAGACAAACGAACAGCCCAGCAGCTTTCGGCAAGCCGAGGCTGCACCGCCCCCCACCAAAGCGCGTGACCCTGTAGCGGCTTCAGGTCCACCGCCTCCCATTACCAAGCCGCGCGAGCCTCAGGCTGTAAACAAGCCTAAAGAGGCGCCAAAAACACCTTGGGTGCGCCGAGACGCAAAACCGACTGGGCAACGTTTGCCTTGGGGGGTGATCGGGGTCAGCGCCATGATTGTGGCGCTGATGCTAGGCGCGTTGGCGCTCATTCGCAATGCGTCAACCCCTAATCCACTCATCACACCGGTGATCACCTTTGCCACCGGTCAACCCGGCACGACATCGGGCACAGGCAGCACCGGCGCAAGCAGCTCAGATGCCACCCGACCTGTGAGCGCCTTTGTGGTGCAAGCAACCGCGACTTTGCCGCCAGCAACGGCTGTGCCAACCGCCGCGCCGACGGCTGTGCCACCAACGCCTGCCCCAACGGCTGTGCCGCCGACAGCTGCGCCAACGACCGCTGCGTCATCAACCCAAACCCAGACACAGACGGTGACCAACACCGCAGCGGCCCAGCCAACGGCAACGGCTGCCGCCGCCGCCCAATCTGGGCCTGTGATTATTGACTACATTGTGCAAGCGAACGATACCTGCACCGGCATCGCCGATCGCTATCGCTCTAGTGTCAGCGCGTTGTATCAATACAATACGTTGAACGAATCGTGTTTGATCATTATCGGTGCGCGTCTCAAAGTGCCATTCAACTCGCGCTTCCCCGGCTCGCAGGTGAATGCCGCCGATATTCCAAACCAAACGACGCTGTATATTGCGCAACCCAACGACACCTGTGACAGTATTGCCGCTCGCTTCCGCATTCCGGTGGCAAACTTGCTCAAGGCCAACGGGTTGAACGAAAACTGTTTGATCACCAGCGGTAGCCGTTTGCAAATCCCAGCCGCAGGCGCAGTTGAAGAGACCAAGCCTGCTGCACAAACTCAGCAAGGACGACCAAGCTACGGCGTGCCGGTTCCCAGCGCCCCGGCTGATCGTTCGGTGCTGAGTGGTTTACAAGATGGCATTGTGATGCAATGGCAAAACCTTGGGACCTTGCGCCAAGATGAGTGGTATGTTGTAAACGTGCAGCCCACTGACGGCGTAAACCCCTTGGTCTACGAGACCAAGTTGCCCACCTTGCGCATCACCGACGCCACCATTTTGGAGAATGCGGCTGAACGCACCTTCATTTGGGTGGTGCAAGTGAAGCGCGTAACTGCAACTCGTGTGAGTGGCGAGCGAGTGTATGAAAACATCAGCCCACCCAGCGAGCCACGCCGCGTCACTTGGCGCCGCTAAGCGAATAAAGCAACAACAAAAAACCAGCCAACTTGACAAGTTGGCTGGTTTTTTGTTGTAACAGCATCATCAGGCTGAAGCAAAACCAACAATTTTTGCCGATCTCCCAATATCGGCATTTCTCAGTTTCACTCTTTTGTCCGAGCCAGTTATCTTGGCAATGTCATATTAAGAAAATAAGGTGCCGATTTCACTATACCTACCCTGCCTACGGCAGGGTAGGTATAGTGAAATCGGCGAAAACTTGTTCGCTTTTGCTAATGTGACATTGTCAAGTTATTGAACGACAGTAGTCAACCAAGAGGCAGGGTTGACCTGCACCCCACCGACGGCGACTTCCCAGTGCAAATGCGGGCCTTCGGTGCGACCCGTGTTGCCGCTCTTGGCGATGACGTCGCCAGCCTTGACCATTTGCCCCACCCGCACATTGGCCTCGCTCAGGTGGCAATAGGCGCTAAACCCCCCGCGCCCGTGATCAATAAACCCCCCCAAGCCACGCACATCGAGTTGCTCGACTGCCACCACTTTGCCCGCCGCAGGGGCTTGCACGGGCGTGCCAACAAAGGCGCGGAAATCCATACCGCTGTGATAGGTGTTGAGCACCCCGCCGTTAAAGTTGCGCCGCGCCCCATAGGTCGAAGTGATATCGCCAAACGCCGGATATTTAAATGTGCCGTCCCACCATTGCTCGTCGGTATATTGCCCATAAATTTGATCAAGCCGTGCTTGTTCGGCTTCGTTGATCTTGGGGCTGAGCAACGGCAGTAACCCATAGCTGACAAACACATTTTGAAAACCGTAATTGTGCGGCGCAAGTTGAATTCGGCCTTGCAACTCGGTTTTGGCATCGCCGTCGGTGCTGGCGCTCAGCACAATATTCAGCACCTCAGTTTGCTGCAAAGCCGGAATGCCGGTAATGGCGATATACAACCCTTCGGCTTTTTTGAAAAAGTGCAGCGTTTTTTTGCCGATCTGCCCTTCGAGCATTTTGAGGGGAGCCGAGGTGTAAACCCGAATGCTCATCACCTCGCCCGCAATCGGCGCGGGCGGGTCAATATCAATTTGGGTGAATGGCTGCGGCAAATTGCCCTCGACCTTGGTTTGTGGAATGCGCAACAATTGCCCAGCCACCAAACAATCGGCGCAAGGCAATTTATTCATTTGCTGCAAGGCATAGGGCGCAAGGCCATAACGGGCGGCGATACTAAGCAAGGTCTCGCCCGGGGCGACGCGGTGCAAGGCAATTTTGGGCGAAAACGGCTGCGGCATACGCAATTGCTGCCCCACCAGCAACATATTGGATTGGGTCAGGCGATTGCGCTGGGCCAAATCGGTGACCGAAAAGCCCGATTGTGCCGAGAGCAAGGCCAAGGTATCGCCAATGCTCGCCACTTTGAGCGTGGGGTCGCCGATGACGACGGCGCGAGTGGGCCGCACCACCGGCGCAGAAGTGGCAACCACCTCTATACGCGGAGATTCGTCCACGTTACCATCGGGCGCGGGGGTGGCGACTTGGGCGGGCAAAGCGTGATCGCCCGCCGAAAATGCGCCATCATCAGCGGCGACAGGTGTGCTAAATTGGGCCGCTGCCAGCAGCCAAGCCGTTGCCGTAAAGGCAAACAAACCGTAAAAAATTTGCTTTCGCACGGGTTGTGAATTTTCTCACAATCCTTTCAGGTGTTTTACAAAATCGCCCGCGCGGAGCTGTTTGAATTTGCTTAGACCGCTGTTAACGTCGGGCATAGCGCGGCCCAGCACGCGCTCAATTTTGCCCACCGCCAGCGCCAAATTAGGCGAACGCGGGGCACGCAGCGCGACGTCTTTGAACGATGTGGCGTCAATCAGGCCAGCATCGAGGCCAAAGGTGCGGGCGATAGCGTGGGCAAAGTCAAATTTACTCAACGCTTGCCCGCCAACGGCGTGAAAAATGCCATTTGGCGCGAGGGCGTGATTGCGCTTAGCCTGTTCGCACTGGGCGATCAACGCCAACATCACCTCGCACAAATCGTTGGCCAGCATCGGGCAAAAGCTGACATCGGCAAAGCCGGGCAGCCGTTCGCCGCATTCGAGTTTGCTCAGCATCCATTCCGCCAAGCTGTGTTTTGGCTGAAAATTCCAGCCGTAAAAATTGACACGCAAGACCAAAGCGCTGGGCAGCAGGTCGAGCACAGCTTGCTCGGCTTGCCATTTGGTGAGGCCATACACACTGGGCGGGTTGGGCGTGTCGTCTTCGTCGTAACGCACTTGCGGGTCTTCGCCATAAAAAACCGCGTCGGTGGAGATGTGAATGAGGCCCGCGCCGACTTGTTTGGCAGCGGCGGCCAGCACCGCACTCGCCTCGACATTCAGGCGTTTAGCCTCGGCGGGATGATCTTCACACCAATCCACATTGGCGGCGGCGGCGCAATGCACCACCCAGTGCGGGCGGACTGCTTGCACCAGCGCTTGTGTGGCGGCGAGGTCGTTCAAATCAAACGTGACGCCGCCGCGCAACGGGTGCTGATGGGTGACGGGCACGACATGCCAGCCAGCCGCGCGGGCGGTCATAACCAAATTGGCCCCCAGCAGGCCGCTGGCGCCGGTAACGAGTAAGGTGTTAGTCATCAGTTTCAATCTGTTTTCAATCCGTTTTTAATCCGTTTTCAATCCTTGGTCTAGCTCAATTTGGCAGGCGAAGCCAAGCGCCGCCAACCGCGAGACGTCGGCCTGCCAATAGAGCGGGTCGCCGAGCCGCACAAGGCCATCAAATTCGATGCGGTGTTGGGGCGCAATGGTGTGGGCGAGGGTGCGAATGCTGACGCTACGCCCACTGGCGACATTAAACGCCTCGGCTTGCATGGGCGCGTGCTTAAGCAACGCCAACAGGGCGCGAGCCACATCGTCCACGTGAATAAAGTCGCGGGTTTCGTTGCCGCTGCCACTCAGGCGAATGGGTTGATCGCTCGGCGTGGCCTGCGCCTTTTGTCGAATATCCCACACCACTTGGCGTTTTAGGCCCGCCCCATAGGCCGAAAAAATACGGGCGAGGGTGACGGGCAGGCCGTAAACCTGATGAAATTCTGCCGCCAATTGCTCAACCATGCGTTTGTGAAAACCGTAGGGCGAGATTGGGCTGAGCGGGCTGTCTTCGCGGATGGGCAGGGTTTGCGGGTTGCCATACACCGCTGCGCTTGACAGCAAAACGGTGCGGCAGCGTGGCGCAGTATGGCGCAGCGCGTCGAGCAGGGCAAAGGTGGCGCTAACGCTGTTTTCAAAATCACGTTGTGGGTCAATGATCGAATCGCGCACCGAGGCCGGCCCGGCACAATGGATGCAGGCATCGGGCAAGCGGGTGGCGATGAGGTGGTGCAGTTGCGCGGCATGATCGGGCAGGCGCAGCGGTGCAGCCAGCACGCGCCAACCTTCGGCGACACAGGCCGCCACCACCGCCTTGCCAATAAACCCATTGGCCCCCGTGATTAAGACTTGCATTGGGGGCAAGTGTATCAGGAGGGAATTTAAAATTGAAAATGAAAAATTGAAAATTGGGGTAGCAAGTTCAATTTTAATGAGCCATTCCAAAACGGGACTTGCATAACATTAATCTAGCTAAAGCTGAGAGGATTTAGGCCATTCAGCGAAAATAAATGATCGCTTTAAAATCTTAGCGGGCAGCAAAATTCCATGTACCGCACCCGCACGGGGATCAATCCCCGCGCTACATAACAATGCCCACTGCGTGCGCTGCAAACCCAGCCGGTGTAACCGGCGATGTTATGTAGAACGGCGATTGATCGCCGTTCGGACTGTGCCGCTAAATGTTGGGGCTGGTGTGGGGTCAATTAAAATATCCCGCATCATGCAACAACGAACTTTAGGCAGAACCGACATCAAGGTGTCGTCCATTTGTTTGGGCGGCAATGTTTTTGGCTGGACCATTGACGAAGCCACATCGTTTGACGTGCTCGACGCATTTGTGGCGGGCGGCGGCAATTTTATTGACACCGCCGATGTGTATGCGGCGTGGGTGCAGAAAGTGGGCATTTCCGAGACCATCTTGGGCAAATGGATGAAAGCGCGTGGCAATCGCCACAATATCATCCTTGCCACCAAGTGCGGCAGCGAATTGGCCCCAGATAAGAAAGGGTTGAGCAAAGCCTATATTTTTCGGGCGGTCGAGGCGTCGTTGCAGCGTTTGCAAACCGATTACATTGACCTGTATCAATCGCATGTGGATGACCCCAGTGTGCCCATGGAAGAAACAATGGAGGCGTTTGACACGCTGGTCAAGCAAGGCAAGGTGCGGGCCTTGGGTTGCTCCAATTTCAGCGGGGCACGGCTGTATCAGGCGCTCGAAACTAGCGCCAAGCATGGCTGGGCACGCTACGAAAGCATTCAACCGCGCTACAACTTGGTGGACCGCGAGATCGAAGCCGATCAATTGCCCATTTGCCGCGCCGCCAATGTCGGCGTGATCCCCTATTACGCGCTTGCGGCGGGTTTCCTTACCGGCAAGTATCGCAAGGGGCAGCCCTTGCCCACCAGCGCCCGCGCCGCCAATGTCAATAATCGCTATATGAATGACAAGGGCTTTGCAGTGATTGACAAGCTCGATGCTGCCGCGCAAGCCAGCGGGGCGACGATGGGGCAAGTGGCGGTGGCATGGTCAATGGCCCAGCCCGGCATTACGGCTCCTATCGCCAGTGCCACCTCGGTAGCGCAGGTCAATGAGCTACTCGGCGCGGCCTCGCTTACGCTTGACCCGTCCATTAAATTTTAGGTCGGTGTCGAATTTATGGGGTTTGCTGCGTCGTTATCGTAATCGTAAACGAAACGACGCGCACCCATGAAATACTTATTGTTGATTTACTCCGCGAGCGAAGATATCGCACGCAAAACTGCAAACGCTGCCCCCCTCCCAATCAGCCAAAGCGCCAGCCAAGTTGGGTCGGTGTTGGGTCATATCGCCCTGTTGCCAACCTCTGCCGCCAGCACCCTTAAACTGCACGGCGGCAGAGCCAAAATTAGCCCGGGCCCAGCGGTCAACACGCCTGAGCAACTCTGTGCGTGTTACTTGATTCATTGCAACGACTTGGATGAAGCGGCAGAATGGGCTAGGCAAGTGCTTGAGCCACACAATATCGTCGAAATTCGACCCGTTTTTTAAGGTTGACTGTCGAAAACGGGTAGGTTTGTGCGTCGGTATATCAAACCGACAAAATAGTCTGTTTAATTTAAAAACTAAAAGACATAAAAGGAACACAACAAATGAAATACCTATTGATGATTTATGGCAACGAACAAGCAAACGCACAAGCAATGGCCGCCGACCCCAACGGCTGGCAAACGCTGATGGCGGCACACAATGCGTTTTCGGCAAAATTTGCCAAAAACATTGTTGGCGGCGAAGCATTGCACGACACCCCCGACGCACGCAGTATGCGCAAAAAAAGCGAGCAAATTGTGGTGACCAATGGTCCATTTGCCGAAACCGCCGAACAACTGGGCGGGTTTTACATTATTGAGGCGGCAAGCATGGATGAGGCGGTCGAAATCGCCAAGCATTGCCCGGGGCTGGAATTTGGCGGCACGCATGAGGTGCGTCCAATCGTTGACTTTGGCGCGTAAAAATGGGATGCCGAACTCACCCGCTCTCTACTCTTCGTATAGAGTGAGAGCGAGTGAGTTCGGAAAAATTTGCTTTACGTCCAATTATTGAAAATATTGAAAAGATATCCTAATTTTTATCATGAACCCATTTTTAAAATTGTTATTCAAATTCCTCAAAAATCATTTTGAAAGCGCAGCAACAAAACAAACCTATGAGGATATGCTTGCCAACTTGCAAACCAAAGGCAACGCCTTGACCGAGGCCATTGCAAACAAGTCAGATAACGCCAAAAATCATGCAACACTCTTGCATATTATTGGCATCGAGCGTTGGGGGCAACGCCGTTTAAATGTATTGTTGGGGCAACCGTTGTTGGTAGACGAATATGATGGATATTGTCCGCCTCAATCAACCACTTGGGCTGACCTCAAGCAGATGTTTGTGACCACCCGAGCCGAAACCATTTCATTGGTTCGCGCCCTTCAAAATCGAGGGGTGGCAAAAACCACAACTGTAACCCACAATTCATTGGGCGACCTTAGCGTTGGCGGATGGCTAAATTATTTTGTAGGGCACTCTGTCCGTGAATCGGGTCAGATCCGCTAACGACCGACAAGCAAATCATGTCTAAATTAGTTGGCTAAACTGATTGGAAGATGAGCCAACAACGTTTGCACTGTGTTGAGCAATAAAGCGAGGCAAAAATGAACAGCATTGACAAAGCAACTCAAACCCAACTGACAAACATTCAAGCAAAGACAGGCAAAACGCTTGAACAACTCTACGACCTCATTCGAGCCAGTGGGCTTGCGAAGACCGGCGAAATTCGGGATATGCTCAAGACGACGTTGGGGCTTGGGCATGGGGACGCAAATGCGTTGGCGTTGACATACAAGACCAGTTTGGAAGCGCCGAGCGCCAAAAATGATGATGTGCTTGATGAAATCTACGCTGGCGCAAAGGCGGGGCTTCGGGTCATTCATGAACAGGTGATGAGCGAGATTGCCAAATTGGGCGATTTTGAAATTGCGCCCAAGAAAGGCTACGTCAGTTTGCGGCGCAAAAAGCAATTTGCCATGCTTGGCCCCGGCACAAAACAACGGCTCGAAGTCGGCCTAAATATGAAAGGGGTGGCTGCCAATGAACGACTGCAAGAAATGCCGGCTGGCGGCATGTGCCAATACAAGGTTTTCTTAAGCAGCATCGCCGAGGTTGACCAAGAATTAATGGACTGGGTGCGACAAGCCTATGACAGCGCTGGCTGAGCGTGCCTGCACTATGCCATAATAGCGCCATTAACACGTTACAAGAGGCAATTGAGCAAGCCTTTTTGCGCGAACGCGGGCAGGTGCTGGCGACCTTAATTGGGCGCTTGGGCGATATTGATCTGGCCGAGGAAGCCCTGCAAGATGCCTTGGTGGCGGCGCTGATGCATTGGCCGCGTGACGGCGTGCCCAATAATGTCGGGGCATGGCTGACGACGACGGCTCGCCGAAAAGCAATTGACCGCATTCGCCGCAGCCAAGCCCAAGCCGAATTTTCGCCCGAACAACTTGAGACCCTGCCAAGCAATGTGCAAAGCAGTGCACTATTGGGCGTGGCAGATGCGCTTGATGACATTGACGAAATTTCAGACGAACGACTAAAGCTGATCTTTACGTGTTGTCATCCTGCCTTGCCGACCGATCAGCAAGTGGCGCTTACACTTCACACGCTGGGCGGCCTAACCACCGCCGAAATTGCGACGGCTTTCCTCATTCCATTGCCCACGTTGGCGCAACGATTGGTGCGGGCCAAGCGAAAAATAAAAGAGGCACGTATCCCCTATCAAGTGCCATCGCCTCATATTTTGGCAGACCGAATCGAAGCGGCGTTGCTGGTCATTTATCTCATTTTTAGCGAGGGTTATGCCGCAAGCACTGGCGATGCCCTCATTCGCCATGATTTGTGCGACGAAGCCATTCGACTGTGCCAAGTGCTTGAACACCTCATTAAACGCGAACACACCGATGTGCCGCCGCCCCAATATGCCGAAGTGCTGGGGTTGCTGGCATTGATGTTGCTGCATCATTCGCGGCGCGGGGCGCGGGTGGGCGACATGGGCGAATTGGTGCTGCTGCCCGACCAAGATCGCAGCAAATGGGACGGCGATGATATTGCAAAAGGGCTGGCGTTGATCGAGCAGGCGTTGTCTATGCGAGCGCCGGGGCCGTATCAGATACAGGCCGCCATTAGCGCATTACATGCCCAAGCGCCCACCGCCGCCAACACCGATTGGTCGCAAATTATGGGGCTTTACAATGTGCTGCTCACCATGACCGATACCCCCGTCATTCGGGTCAATCATTCAATTGCGGTCGGTCAAGCCCAAGGCCCTGAACAGGGATTGAACGCATTGGAGATTGCGCAAAAACGGCACGACCTTGAGGCGTTTTATCCGTTTTATGTTGCGCGTGCGCATATGTTGAAACAACTTGGGCAACGAGATGCCGCCCAACGCGACACGGCTCGCGCCCTCGATTTGTGCCAAAATGCAGTTGAACGGGCCGCCTTGTTACGGCAGTTTAATTTTGCGCATTGACAGGGATTGCACAATGTAGATATACTTGGCTCCTTATCTTTATGATTCGAGACCACATTAAACACGCCATCGAGCACGCCATTGCAGCGGCCCAAGCGGCTGGCGATTTGCCAGCCTTCGATATCCCTGCCGTCAATTTGGCAAAACCTCGCCCCGATATGGGCGACTATGCGGCATCAGTCGCCATGCAATTGGCCCGTGCCGCCAAAATGGCCCCGATGGCGATTGCGCAACGGATCGCCAAGCATTTGCCCGCCCACCCAGCCTATACGGTCGAAGTGGCGGCGGGTTATCTCAATTTCCGTCTCACGGCGGCCCATCTCTCGGCGCAGGTAAGCGATATTTTGCAGGCGGGCGCAGCGTGGGGCAATATCAATTTGGGCAAAGGGCAACAGGCGCAGGTCGAACACGGCAGCGCCAACCCGACCGGCTATGCCACCATCGGCACAGCCCGCAACGTGACGGTGGGCGACACGTTGGCAAATACGCTCGAAGCAGCGGGATATGTGGTGCACCGCGAATGGTATGTGAATGACGCTGGCTCGCAGGTGAAGAAATTTGGAGCCAGCATTTATGCCCGCTATTGCCAACATTTTGGCAAAGATGAGCCGATGCCCGCCAACGGCTACATGGGCGACGATGTGACGCAAACAGCGCAGCGCGTGGCCGAGATGGTGGGCGATCAATATTTAAATACCCCCAAAGAGCAAGCCATTGTGGCGCTGGGGCGGCTTGGCATTGACACCATGATGGCGACAATTAAGCACACCATGACGCGGCTAAATGTGCGCTTCGACAACTTTTTTAGCGAAAAGTCGTTGTATAGCAGCGGCGCGAGTGATCGCGCCCTTGCCATGTTGCGGGCCAAGGGCTTGCTTATCGAACATGATGGGGCTTTGTGGTTTAGCGAAGACGGTAGCCCCATTCGCAAAGGCCAAGCCAAAAAGAAAACCGATGCCGAATATGCCAGCGACGCCAGCGACGACACCGACGAAGATGCCGACGAGTCTAAAACCCAAAACGCCGTGCAGGCCGTCGTCATTCGCTCTGACCGCGTGATTAGCGACCCCGACGAACGCGCCACTTATTTTTGCAGCGATATTCCATATGTGTGGAACAAGGTGCATGAGCGCGGGTTTAAGCCCGCTGTGTATGTGTGGGGCGAAGATCATCAGGCGGATGTGGCGCGGCTGTATGCCGCGACACGGGCGCTGGGTCTGAATGAAAACGACGTCAAAATCTTGATTTATCGCTTCATTACGCTGATGAGCGGCGGGCAAGAGGTGCGCATGGGCAAGCGCAAAGGCAATGCCATTTGGACCGACGACGTGCTTGACCAGGCTGGCCCCGATGCCCTGCGCTATATCATGTTGTCGCGCAGCATTGACACCAAAATCGTATTCGATTTGGATGTGTTGAAAGAGCAAAACGACAAAAATCCGGTTTATTATGTGCAATACGCCCACGCCCGCATTTGCTCGATCGAGCGAAAAGTAGAGAGTTCCGGCAGCGTAGACAATCTAAAATCTAACATCCAAAATCTAAAGTTCGAACACGTGGCTGAATTAAACCTCATCCGCAAGTTGCTCGAATTGCCAGAAATTGTGGAATTGGTGGCGACGACGCTGCAACCGCATCATTACGTCACCTATGCGCGTGAAATTGCGCAGAGCTTCAGCGGCTTTTACGAAAATTGCCGCATCATTGACGCCGCGCCCGACGTGGCGGCATCGCGTTTGCAATTGGCCAAAGCCAGCCGCCTCACCCTCGCCAAAGTGCTGCATCTGATGGGCATGACCGCGCCAGAAAAAATGTAAAAATGAGTGAATGAGTGAATTGGCGAACCGCATTCAGTCATTCACTCATTCATCCATTCGCTCATTTTTTACATCATGCGTTATCTAAAACCAATCTGGTCTGGCCTGCTGCTGGTGTTGTGTATTGTTGGCATTGGCTGGGTGCTCAGCCGCATTTCGTTGAATGCGGTGGGGCAAGCGATTGGGCGGGCCAACCCGCTTGGGCTGGCGCTCACGGTGGCAATGCTTTTTCTCAGCCAGCTTTTGCGCGGGCTACGTTGGCTGCGTTTGGTGCAATGGGAAACCCCCGCCACCCTCGCCCATACGTGGTATCCGCAATGCGGCGGTCAAGTGATCAATTGGCTGTCGCCAGTGCGGGTGGGCGATATTTGGCGGGTAAGCAAGGTGGTCGAGCAAGACCGCACATCGCCCGCGCCATCGCTATTTTGGGCTGCCACCACCCTGCTCATCGAAAAAAGCAGCGACGCCTTTGCCATTGGTTTGTATGCGCTGTCGTTGCTGTTTTTGCCGTTGCCGCAGGCCGTGCCGCAAGGCATTGTGCAGGTGATCGCGTTGGCGGTAGGCTTGTTTTTGGTGGCGGCTGGCGCACTGGCGCTGCGCCCTGAACGCTGGCAAGCCCAATTTAGCAAACGTTGGGGCGGTCTAGCAAAACTTAACCTCGCGGCCTCGCCCGATGCGCAAGCGCGTCGTGAGGCGCAAATGCGCACGCCGCGCAATTGGGCTGAATTTGCGCTCATTTGCCTCGGCATTTACATCAACGCCGTCGCTACCAACATGGTTTTGGCCTACGCGATGGGTATGAGCGCCGCCGTCGTGCCACACATTTTCTACTTTGTGCTGCTCATGACCGGCATGGCCGCCAGCATGATTCCGGGCAATGTGCTGCTGCATCCCGCCCTCGCGGTGCTGGTTTTCCCGCTCTTTGGCGTTGACCAAGCCACCGCCCTCGCCTTCGGCGCCGTGCTTTACGTGCTTGGCTATGGCGTCAATTTGTTGTTGTGGGCGGGGTTGGCTGGGTTGCGAATGACACGGTGAAGGGGTGACAGGGTGACAAGGTGATTTATCACCCCTCACCTTGTCACCCCCTCACATTGTCACCTTACTTGCCGCGCAAGCGCATGCCTTGCGGGTCGAAGAAGGGTGTGGGCACGACTTTGGCAGGGCGGGGTTCGCCCTCAACGTCCACCATCAGGTTTGCACCCGGATAAGCGTGCGAGGTTTGCACGAAGGCCAGCGCCAGCATTTTGCCGACGGTGTGGCCCTTGGCGCTAGAGGTGACTGTGCCGACGGGCGTGCCAGCAATGGCAGGCGTGATATCTTCGCCAGCGCGTTTGCCGCTCAAAATGCGCTTCTTTTGCTGCGCAAAATCGGCCACGCTCAGCACTTGCGCCCCAGCGCGGGCCGGCAATGCGCTTTCGATCACCAAGCCAACCCAGCGCTCATTGATACCGGCATCTTGCGCCCGCAACAACGCCTCGCGCCCGATAAAATCGGGCTTGTCGAAACGAATCCAGCGGTCAAGGCCGAGGTTGAACGGGGTGCGTGATTCGTCGTCTGGCACATCCGGGCCAGCCAGCGGCAAGGCCTTTTCGATGCGCATACTCTGCATTGCGCCTGTGCCATAAGGACGCACGCCAAAATCGCGGCCCTTGCCGAGCAAATGCTCCCACACGTCCATCGCCTGCTCGGCGGGCACATATAGCTCATAGCCCAATTCGCCAGTATAGCCACTGCGCGAAATGAGCAATTCGACCTCATTCACCCGCGCCGCCATAAAATTGAAGAACTTGAGTTTGCCGAGCTTGTCTTGCTGATCGCTGATGGCCGACAACAGATCACGCGAGCGTGGGCCTTGCACCGTAATCAGCGCAATTGCGCCGGTCAGATCGGTGCAATAGGCGCTCATGCCAGCGGCGTGTTCATTGATCCAGCGAAAACTCTTTTTGCGCGGGGCGCTGCTGGTCACAATCATCCAATGCTCGTCATTGAATTTGTAGGCCGTGACGTCATCCACAATGCCGCCTTCGGGGTTGACCATGGTGCTATAGCGCACTTGGCCGGGCAGCATATCGCGCACATCATTGACCAACAGCCGATTAATCAGGCGTTCGGCCCCCGGCCCTTTAATATCAACCTCGCCCATGGTAGACAAGTCTTGAATGCCGACATTGTTGCGGGTGTTTAAATGCTCCTCCGCCGGGTTTGTGTATGAAAGCGGGAATAAATATTCGCCGCCGCCTTTGACCATCTGCGCATGTTTTACGTGATAGTCATATAAGGGTGTTCGTCGTTCAGCCATTGCAATTGCTCCTATCCACATTTTACCCAAAATATTCGTTGTTCCAAATGGTGAATTTGACGCTTTGATTTGGCAAAATGGCGCGGCATACCGGGCGGCTATTTCGCCAAATCGAAGCGCTCCATCCAGCGATCGGGCGCAACCAAATCGGCGAACCCGACTTGGCGATACAGACCGTGCGCGTCGCGGGTGGCGAGCATCCAACGGCGCAGCCCTTGTAAGTCAGGATGCGTGGTCACGGCGTGCATGAGCCATTTACCCAGCCCGCGCCCTTGATGCGCTTCGAGGATAAAAACATCGCACAAATAGGCGTAGGTGGCGTAATCGGTGACAACTCGCGCCATCCCGACTTGTGAGCCGGGCTGCCCATCAGCCCGATTTTCATACACGCCAAAACACAGCGAATGCCGCAACGACTTGGCGACGATGTCACGCGGGCGCTGGTTGGCCCAATATGAGCGCGAAAGATAGCCGAAGATGACATCCAGATCTAATTTTTCAGGGTCGGTGCTGATATGATAATTGGGGTTAGGTTGAGACATGCTGATATTGTCGTGTGTGGCGCAATATTCTCTGCGCTTGACGGCGCAAAAATGTATACTGGTATTTTCTAAACCAGTAAAATACAAACGTAAAGCAAACCTGTGAGGTCAACCAGTTTAGTTCGAATGCGTCATCGGCGGCGAGGACGCAGCCACAACAGCACCGCCAAACGTGCAGCCCAATGGCTCGCCGGAATCGCGGCGTTGGTCATGGCGGTCAGCCTGATTTTGCCTGTCTCGACGGCGGTGGCGGCCAATGCGGCCTACAATTATTTCACCCGCGACTTGCCCGACCCTGAGCAGGTGCAAACGGTGCAAGAAAGCGCCCAAACCACCACGCTATACGACCGCAACGGCAAAGTGCTATACGAGGTGATTGATCAAAACGAGGGCGACCGCCAATGGGTGGGCATCAACGACATCGCCGCCGACCTGAAATGCGCCACCGTCTCGATTGAAGACAAGACCTTTTACGACAACCAAGGCTTTGATTTACGCGGCATTGCCCGTGCCTTGGTCGCCACCCTGCAAGGCGGCAATGTGCAAGGCGGCTCATCCATCACTCAACAGATCATTAAAAACTCGGTCATTTCGCCCGAAGAACGAACAAAACTTAGCCTCGACCGCAAAATTACCGAAATTTTTCTCGCCAATGAGATTAGCCGCCGCTATAAAAAAGAGCAAGTGCTGGAATGGTATCTCAACACCAACTTTTACGGCAACTTGGCGTATGGGATCGAGGCGGCTGCGCGGGTGTATTTTGGTAAATCAGCGCGGAGCCTGAGCTTGGCAGAGTCGGCCATGTTGGCGGCCATCCCCCAATTCCCCAAGCAAAACCCGATTGACGGGCCAAACGAGGCCAAGACGCGCCAAGCCTTGGTGCTTGACCAAATGGTCGAGCGCACGCAATCGAGTGTGCCGGGCTGCACCGTCACCCGACAGCAAGCCGACGAAGCCAAGCGCGAAACCTTGCGCGTGGTCAATCGCAATGCGCGGTTTAATATCAAAGCCCCGCATTTTTCGGTGTATGCGCGTGAAAAAGTGGTGGATTTGCTCGGCGATCATCTCGGCATCGGGGTCGAAGCCGCGACCGAATTGGTCAATCGGGGCGGGCTGAAGGTTTACACCACGCTCGATTTGTCGCTCGATGATCAAATTCGCGGCATTGCCAACCGCCAAATTGCCACGCTGCAAAACAAAAAGGTGAATAACGCCTCGGTGGTGGTGATTAAGCCCGAAACGGGCGAATTGTTGTCAATGGTGGGCAGCCTCGATTATTACAACGATGGCATTGATGGCAAATTTAATGTGGCGACGGCGTTACGCCAACCCGGATCGTCATTTAAGCCGATCACCTATCTCGAATTGCTGCGCCAAGGCGGTTCTGCTGCCACCCTGTTTTGGGACACGCGCACCATGTTCCCATCCGGCGGCGATGTGCCCTATATTCCCGAAAACTACGACCGCAAGTATCACGGGCCGTCGCGGATGCGTGAATCGTTGGCCCGCTCGTATAACATCCCCGCCGTAGATGCCATGCAACGGGCTGGCATTGGCAATGTGATCCGCTTGTCGCACAAACTCGGCATCACCGACCTTGATCGCGGGCTAGAGTTTTATGGCTTGGCGCTGGCACTGGGGGGTGGCGAGGTGAAATTGCTCGACATGGCCTATGTGTATAGTACCTTTGCCAATAGCGGCTCGATGGTAGGCGTGCCACGTCCCACCAGCCAACGCAAGGCGGGCTTCCGCGACCTCGACCCCGCTGTCATTTTGCGGGTGGAAGACGCCAAGGGCAACGAGCTATATACCTATAAACCGGCGGTCAACCCACGTTTGCTTGGCCCCAAGAGCGAGCAATTGACTTATCTCGTCACCAGCATGTTGTCGGACCAAACCGCCCGCGTGGCGGCGTTTGGCGACAATTTGTTGTTGGCGGGCAATCGTCCGGCGGCGGTGAAAACCGGAACCACCAACGACAACCGCGACAACTGGACGATGGGTTATTCGCCCGAATATGTGGTGGGCGTGTGGGTGGGCAACAGCGATGGTTCGCCGATGGATGGCTCGTTGACTGGCGTGACCGGCGCGGCCCCGATCTGGCGCGAGGTGATGAACACGCTGCATCAGGGCAAACCGGCAGCGGCGTTCAAAAAGCCCGACGGCCTCGTTTCGCAAGGCGTGTGTGCCATTGACGGGCTACTGCCGACGCTGGGCGCGTGTCCGGTTGTCGCCGAGCTGTTCATCGAGGGCACGCAACCCAAGCAAGCAAGCACCATTGTGCAAAAATTCCCCATTCGCAAAGACACCGGCAAACTGGCATTGCCCGGCACATCGCCCGAATTGGTCGAAGAAAAAGTGCTGTATATTTTCCCCTCGCAAGCACAAGATTGGATTAACGACTGGACCGACACCGAGCGCCAGCGTTACCCATTGGCCCCGACCGAATACGACAGCGTGTATGAAGGTGCGCCAACCTCGGCTGAGGTCGCCATCACCTATCCCGGCAATGGCAGCTACGTCAGCACCAATATCTCAAATTCATTTGTGTTGTCGCAGGGGGTGGATGGGGTGATTGACATTCGCGGCAGCGCCAAGGGCGGGCAATGGCTGTCGTATCGCGTGACCTTTGCCAAGGGCTGGGGCGACCCCGCCAAGGCGCAATGGCAAATGATCGGCACAGATCGTAGCGAACAGGTCGAAAATGGCTCGCTAGAGCGCTTCAACTTTACCGGCCTCGGCACCGGGCCATATATGCTGCGGGTGACGCGCATCGAGCAAGACGGGCGAAGCACCGATGCCGTTGTGCAATTTACGCTCGACCTTACGCCGCCCACCGCCAAGGTGGCCGAACCGTCTTACGCCGCAGGCGCGGAGTGGATTGACTTGAATGCCGAAATCAAAGACGATTACGCCATTAACAAGGTCGAGTTTTACGTCAATAGCAGCGAAAAACCCATTGCCACCAAAACCATCGCGCCCTTCTCGGCCAAATGGGTCATCCCGCCCGGCTACAACGGGGATGCCCAACTCTGGGTCGTTGCCATTGATGCTGCCGGTAATCGCACCGAGTCGAAGCACGTGATCGTGCGTGGCGTAAAGAAGTGAGCCGCACCTGCGCACTGCCCAATCGCCAGAGGTTTATCTCTCACAAAAGTCACAACGATCACGAAGGAAGGTTTTTCGATTTAACTTTAAGGCTGTTCAAAAGTCAGCATTGCGCTTAATACGTCATCTCCGCGAATGCGGAGATCCATAACAAGGCCCACAAAAAATGACGCAACCCACTCGATTTGTGCCTGTAGCGTTATGGATTCCCTCTTTCGAGGGAATGACGAGGCGACTTTTGAACAGCCTTAGATTCAACTTCGTGTTCTTTGTGCTCTTCGTGAGAGATTTTCTTGCCGCAAACTTGCGAACCCAGTTTTTTATACAGCCTCTTAAGGCCATTCAGAAAAAAAATAATACTCCGATTCTTTATCAATTCCGCGTCTCCGCGATTGCAGAATTTGGATCGCGGAGACACAGAATTGGCGGAAAATCGGAGGGCGTTTTACAAGACGATTCCGGTATTTATTTTGGCTAAACAGCCTAATGCAAAAGTGCCAAGTAATGAGTAGAAATACTCATTACTCGGCACTCGTTACTTATCGTCCCTCATTTATAACGCGCCATTTAGCCACGTCATCTAAGCGAGAGGGCCAAATACACCTTGGTGGGCAATGTGCCGCCCCACTTGGCCGGGCCGTAGACGTTGGTGCGACCCGTCGTCTCGGTCTCGACCAGCCAGTAGGTATAGACCTTGCCGCCAGCCGCGCCGGTGTCGGCAAATTCGTAGGTTGCGCCACCGCCACCGCGACCCTCGCCCAAGATGGCATTCGCCGTCACCTTCACCGCTTCATCAGCGACTTGGTCACCGCTGTGCAGCCCTTCGGCGCGGTAAAGCGCAAAGCTCCACGTGTCAATTTCGCTCAGCGTCACCCACTTGATGCGCACCGCGTTTGCCGTTGGCGTCGCTGTGAAGCTCGCCAGTGTCACCGCGCTGGGGTTAAATGGACTATTGACGATATTGCTGTTGCGGCTGGTCACCGCAATGCCGCTCTCATTACCGCCAATTTGTGCCACATTGGTGATCACCGTCACCGCAATTTGACTCTCTAAGACGCGCACGCGGAACGTAATTTCTCGGCTCTGACCCGGATTGAGCGTGCCAAGCTCCCAGATCAAGGTGCGGCCCACGCTGCGGGTGGGGGCTGGCACAGCGCTACCGGCCACATATTCCACCAAACTACTGTCGAGCGGGTCGGTCACAACGACGCCCGTCGCCACCGTATTGCCATTGTTTCGCGCCACCAGCGTGTAAATCAATTCATCGCCCGGATGCACCGACGAACCATCGCCGCCGCCGTCGGGCGTGGTGACACGCTTTTCGATGCCCAATTGCGGCAGCATAAACAAGCCAGCATCCACACGCGGCTCATTGCCCCCGCTCGGCAAAATATACGACCCCGTCGAACCGGTTACAGCGTCGGCATCGCTGTCGAGTGACTCGTCATTGCCGACATTGGGCGCCACAAAGTTATACCCGCCCGGTAGCGCAAAAGTCACGCTATAGGTTCCACTGATGAGATTGGTGAAGCTGTAGTCGCCATTGGCATTGGTTTGAGTGCTGCTCACCACCACCCCATTGCTAAACAACCGCACAGTCACATTCGCCACACCCGGCTCGTTTGCGTCTTGAACACCGTTGTTATTCACATCCAGCCATACCCGATCGCCCAGCGAGGCCGGTCGCCAGAAGCCGCTGTCAATGCTGGCGTTATTTTGCCCCATCGTCAGCGTCACCGGAATCACCAATCCGTCGTTGTCGGCGCTGTCGCCGCCCACATTTACCAAGGTCTGTTGATAGCCAGCGGGCGTGGCAAACGTGACCGTATAAGGCACGTTTGCCAGCAAATTGGTAAATTGGTAATAACCCGTGATGCTGGTCGTGGTCGTGAGCACCACTGTGCCCGTGCTGGTTTGGGTCTGCAATGTGACCAACACGCCCGCAATTGGTGGCTCACCCGCGTCTTGTTGGCCGTTATGGTTGACATCTTCCCACACATAATTGCCCAGCGAGGCCGGTTGCCAAAAGCCAAAATCGGCAGCCTGCACCACTGTGCCTGCATTCGCCGTCACCACCAAATTGTTACTATGGCTTTGGTTATCGGGCGAGCCGGTATTAACCGTGCCACCGCCCACACTGGGGCTAGCCAGCGTGCCAGTTGGCGCAACGCCATAGGTGAGGGTATACGTGCCCGCCGGAACGGTAAATGTATACAAGCCGTTCGCGTCGGTGGTGCGGGTGTAAATCGCGCCGGTGCTGGTGGTGGCCGTGATGACCATGCCCTGCACCGGCAATTCGCCGCCCTCAAACACCCCATCGTTATCGCCTTCAATCCAAACCTGATTGCCAATGATGGCGGTGCTTGGGCTGGTGCTAAACCCAAAGTCAATGCTGCTGATAACATCGCCGGGTCTTGTCACAATTACCACGTTGTTCGGGCGGCTTTGCTGGTCTGTGCCAAGGTCGCTATTGCTGGCAGTGTTGTCGTTCGGCGTAGCGCTGACGCTTGTGCCTGCGGGGGCTGCACCGTAATTCACCGTGTAGGTGTGGTTGGCCGGAACGGTGAAGGTGTAATAGCCCGCCGCGTTCGTGGTGGTGGTGTAAACCGTGCCAGTTTCGTCTGTCGCGGTGATGACCTTACCCACCACCGGCGTAATGATGCCCGTCACAGCAATGCCGTCGTTGTCGCTTTCGACCCACACAAAGTTGCCGAAACTGGCAACTGGGTAGAAACCAAGGTCAAGCGTCAGATTGTCATTGGCGTCACCCGTTGGGCCATTTGTGCCATTGCCAGTTGCGCCTGCGTCCACTTCGCCCAACGGCTCGCCGCCGCCAAGTGTTATATTCTGGCTGGTCACACCATCGGCCTCAGTATCGTCACCATGATCGTAGCCATTTGTCGCCGTAGTCGCGCCGACCGTTTGCCCGGTGCTGCTCTCATAACCAAACAACCTGCCACCGCTGGCAAAATTGCTGGCCGGAATGCGCACAAAGTAACTGCCCGCGCTCAAGTTGTCAAAACGGTAGTAGCCGTTTGCGTCTGTCGTCATCGTCAAGACCGCGCCTGTGCTGTTATTCACCAACTCGACCACCACGCCGCTGCCCGCGCTTGCCTCACCGGCGTCCACGCGCCCATTGTTGGTGTTTGCGCCTATACCCGCGTCGAGCCAGATTAGGTTACCAATCGAATAGCGAACTGGCGTTCCTGTTGGCGTCGCCGTAGCCGTTGCGGTCGCAGTTGCGGTTGGCGTGTTCGTCGCAGTTGGTGTGTTCGTCGGCGTCGCTGTCCCTGTCCCTGTCGCGGTGGCGGTTGGCGTGTTTGTCGCAGTTGGTGTGTTCGTCGGCGTCGCTGTCCCTGTCGCGGTGGCGGTTGGCGTTGATGTCGGCGTGTTCGTCGGAGTTGCCGTCGCCGTCGCAGTTGCAGTTGGCGTGTTCGTCGGAGTTGCCGTCGCAGTCGCGGTTACGGTTGGCGTGTTCGTTGGTGTTTCGGTCGCCGTCGCAGTTGGCGTATTCGTCGGCGTTTCGGTTGCAGTCGCGGTGGCGGTGGGTGTGTTCGTCGGCGTTTCCGTTGCCGTTGCTGTGGCGGTTGGCGTGTTTGTCGGCGTCCCCGTCGCCGTCGCCGTTGCGGTTGGCGTGTTCGTCGAGGTTTCGGTTGCCGTCGCGGTGGAGGTTGGCGTGTTTGTCGGCGTTTCGGTTGCCGTCGCGGTTGCGGTTGGCGTGTTTGTCGGCGTTTCCGTTGCCGTCGCAGTTGCGGTTGGTGTGTTTGTCGGCGTTTCGGTTGCCATCGCCGTCGCAGTTGCGGTTGGCGTGTTTGTCGGCGTTTCGGTTGCCGTCGCGGTTGCGGTTGGCGTGTTTGTCGGCGTTTCCGT
>JAHBAL020000218.1 GCA_018500105.2 Anaerolineae bacterium | reverse complement strand
GTTCTTGGTTCTTGGTTCTTGGTTCTTGGTTCTTGGTTCTTGGTTCTTGGTTCTTGGTTCTTGGTTCTTGGTTCTTGGTTCTTGGTTCTTGGTTCTTGGCTCTTGGCTCTTGGCTCTTGGCTCTTAGTTCTTACTCGTATCCACAAATCGCCTTCGTCGGGGTGAGGTTGGAGGTGGGTGTGTTGGGCCAACGAGTGCAGCAGGCGTTGCATGATGCTCGATTCTGCGCCAGCGGCGGCAAGGTGGATGGTTTGAAATGTTTGGCGCGGCCATGCGTGTAGCACGCTGTCAATTTGACTGAGGATACGCCGAAAATGCTGATCGCCGAGCAAGGCTTTGGGGCGTGGCACAGCGAACGTGTGCAGCGCATACACCGCCTGTGCCAATTTGAGGGTGTGCAAGTGGCCCACATTGCCAGCAAAACTAAATTGCACCGCACCGCGAGCGTGTGCTACATTATTTGCCCCCTGCAATTGCCGAACTTCATCGGCGAGTAATTCTTCCAGCCCTTCCACACATTCAGCTTCAAATATTGTCATGCTCAAAAGTCAACCTGTGATTCTGATTGTAATGCTGCCACAGGCCACAGTTGAGACATTAGACTGATTCTAAGTCGCTAAAAATTTTGGTATTATGCTTGCATTGAGTTTTACACTGCACACTCAAAAATTACGCATACTCAACTTAAAATGAACAAACAACTTACAAATACATGGATTGGCATTGCTGTCATTTCGGCATTAACGCTATTTTTATTCGCCATCTCGTTCGCGGGTTTTGGCGGATCAAGCACGCCTGCCGCTGCGCCGCCGCCGACCCAGCCTGCCGCTGGCGCTATCCCCGCGCCGAAACCGTCACAACCGCAAATTTCGTCAGATAACGCCCCCGCGAAGCCAGCCGCGCCTGCTGCACCCGCCCAACCTGTCGCGCCTGCCGCTGGTGGTGGCGCAACCGGTGCGCTCATTACCAGCCCATCGGGTTTGCAATATGTGGATGAAAAAGCAGGCACTGGGGCGCAGCCGCAAGCGGGCCAAACGATTGTTGTGCATTATCGTGGCACGCTCGAAAATGGCACTGAATTTGACAGCAGCTACAAGCGCAACCAACCCGCCGAATTTAAGATTGGGGTTGGTCAGGTGATAAAGGGTTGGGATGAAGGCATTTTGAGCATGAAAGTGGGCGGCAAGCGCAAGTTGGTCATTCCCGCAAACCTCGCCTATGGCGCACAAGGTCGCCCGCCCGTCATCCCTGCCAATGCCAAGCTGACGTTTGAGGTCGAATTGCTTGGGGTGAAGTAAGGCAATTAACCAAGGTTAATTTGGGTTGATGCGTGATTGCATACCCGCAATAAACCTGTGGGCTTGATTTTGTGGGCGAAACGTGCAAAATTCGTTCCCGCGTCAAGGTTAAAAGTCTTGACGCGGGAACGAATAAAGCATGAAAACAAAAATTACCTCTAAAACAACATTATGGGCGGCTGCGGCTGCGGCGCTAACAACCAGTTTGGTCGGTTGTAGCGCACCAGCGACCCCCGCCGCCCCAGCATCATCGGCCCCTGTGTCGTCGGCTTCGTCAGCAAGCCCATCTGGCACACTTACCATCTATACCACCCGCGCCGAAGCCTTGTTTAAGCCGGTGGTGGCCGAATTTAACAAAACCAACCCCAATGTGAAAATTAGCCTGCTCAGCGGCAAAAGTGGCGAGCTAGGCGCAAAATTGGCCGAAGAAAAAGCCAACCCGCAAGCCGATGTATTTGTGGGCACAGACATGCTCGCCGCGATTGACTTGGCTGCGCAAGGGATTTTTACACCCATTACTTCTGCCAAAACCGGCCAAATTCCAGAGCGATATCGCGCCAGCGACAATGCTTGGGTGGGGCTTACCCTGCGCCCACGGGTGATTATGTATAACACCAATTTGGTCAAGCCCGAAGAATTGCCAAAATCTATTTTTGATTTGGCCAACCCGAAGTGGAAAGGGCAAGTGGGCGCAGCCAATAGCACCAATGACGGCATGACGGCAAACCTCGCGGCATTGCGGAAATTAGTTGGCAACGAAAAGACCGAGAAATTTGTCAAGGATTTGGTCGGTAATGGCACACAATTCTTCGGCGGGCATACCGATGTGCGCAAGGCCGTTGGCGCAGGCGAATTGAAGCTCGGTTTTGTCAATCATTATTATTACCATTTGTCGCGTGTCGAAGGCGCGCCGGTAGGCATTATTTACCCAGACCTCGATACCACCGGCCTAATTGTGAACACAACGGTAGCAGGCGTGGTGAAAGGCAGCAAGAATGGCCCCGCCGCGCAAGCCTTCGTTGACTTTTTGCTCTCGCCAGCCGGGCAAAAGGTATTTGCCGAAAATAATTACGAATATCCCATCGTGCCGGGCGTGGCTTTGGCAACTGGGGTAGAGGCGCTGGATAAATTTAAGGTGAACGATTTGCAGATGCAAGGCTTGTATAGCGATTTGAAAGCCACCAAGCAAATGATGCAACAGGCCGGGTTGCCATAGAGCAAAAATCCGCTCGTCGTTGCTAACTGACGTTACGCAAGGCTCAAACTTTTTACCACAAAGTGCACAAAGAACTCAAAGCGTTGTATTCGAAAGCCTTCTTTTCTTTGTATCCTTCGTGCACTTCGTGGTGAAATACTTACCTTGCACGTATAGGTGAATTGCTAATCTAAAATTGCTCTAAAATTGGCACGCTTTTAACATCGTGATACGCGGACGACGATTTTCGATTAGATTGTTGTGGGTGGCTGGTGCGGTAAGTTTGCTTGCCGCCATGCCACTCATTTATATTTTTGCGCGGGCCAGCGCCGCTCCGCTTGACACTTGGGCCAGATTGTGGACGGGGCAAATTCCGCGTTTGCTTAGCAATACCTTTTGGCTTTCGACCATCGCAGGTGGCATCACGCTGGTGATGGGGATTTCATTGGCGTGGTTGGTCGAACGCACCGATTTGCCCGCCCGCAATACATGGCGTTGGCTGTTGGCGCTGCCGTTGGCGGTTCCGGCCTATTCTGGGGCCATTTGCTACATCATTTTGCTGCGGCGTGGCGGCCTCATCGAGCAAGCCTACATGGCCTTGACGGGCGCGCCGCAAGGCCAACTGCCCGTGCTCAATATTTACACCTTGGCGGGTGCGGCCAGCATCATTAGCCTATTTGTTTTTCCATATGTATATATGCCGGTGCTGGCGGCTTTGCGCACGGGCAATCGCTCGCTCGAAGAAGCCGCCCGCATTTCTGGGCGCGGCCCATTGCGCACGTTCATCGAGATCACCTTGCCCATGTTGGCCCCCGCCGCGACAGGCGGCGGGCTGTTAGTGGCACTGTATGCCTTGTCCGATTTCGGCACGGTCGCCATGATGCGCTACAACACCTTCACCAGCGCCATTTATAACCAATTTAGCGGCCAAATTGACCGCTCGGCAGCCGCCATTTTGAGCATGGTTTTGGCCGTCATCACCATTCCGTTGTTGTGGGGCGAATCGTGGCTGTCGCATCAGACCAATCGCGGCAAAACTGGCAGCGCGTGGAAACCGATTAAACCCATTGCGCTCGGCGCTTGGCGTTGGCCGGTGTTGGCCTATGTCGGCGCGGTGGCGTTTTTGTCTATTGGGCTGCCGGTGCTGGTGCTTGGCGGGCTGAGCGTGCAAGCGCTGGTCTGGCCGAGCAAAATTGACTTGATGTGGAGCGTTGGCTCAGACAGTCTGGGCTGGCAAATTGCGCATTCGCTCGGTTTAGCCATCGCCACTGCCACGTTTTCAATTGCGTTATCGTTTGCACCGGCCTATTTGTCGCTGCGTTATCCCTCGCGTTTCACCCACGCCTTGCTTAATTTGTGCAAATCATCATATGCTTTGCCGGGACCGATTATTGGTTTGGCCTTCATCATGTTGCTTAGCCAATGGACGCCTTGGCTGTATAACACCGTTGTGGGCCTGCTGATTGGCTTCATTTTTCGCCTCATGCCGCAATCGGTCACCACCACCTATGCCGCGCTCGAAACCGTGCCGCGCTCGGTCGAGCACGCCAGCCGCGTGATGGGCAGTACAGGATTGCAGACGGTCACGCGGGTTTTGCTGCCGGTTGCCGCGCCCGGCCTCATGGCAGCGTGGGCCTTGGTGTTCATTACCGCCATGAAAGAATTGCCCACCGCCGTGATGTTGCGCCCCGCCGGTTTCGATACTTTGCCGGTGCGGCTATGGGCCGCCGCCAACGATTCGATCTATACCCAAGCTGCCTTGCCCGCCTTTATCATGATCGTGGTCACCGCCATTCCCTTGTTTTTGCTGTATGGGCGCAGTCGCTTTGGGCTGAATCGGGCGATTGAGAAATGAGTGGCATGTTGAGCGCGTAAAATTGCCCCAAAATTATTCTGTTTTGTTCAGTCATGACCCTGTCTCTTATACACATCTGACG
>JAHBAL020000396.1 GCA_018500105.2 Anaerolineae bacterium | reverse complement strand
CCCCGGCCCCGCCCAACCCCCCGCCGATGTCGTCATCTTGACCTTGGCGCTCAATTGGTCGTATGGCCTGACCGAAGCCATGCCCTTTGGCTGGCCTGCACAATGGGTGTGGGTTGCGCCGCTGCTGCTCGGCGGCATGGCGGGGTTGGGGGGATGGCAACTGTGGCGGGCGCGGTGCTATGGGCTGCTGGTGTTTTTGCTGGCGTGGCTCGTCTTGCCCACCGTCATCGTGCAACTCATCTCGTTGCGCGTGCCGCTGTTCGAGCCGCGCTATGTGCTGTGGTCGTCACCCGCGCTTTACCTGCTCGCCGCCACCAGTTGGCAACTGAAAAGTCGCCTCGTCCCAATTTTACATTTTACATTTTTAATTTTCAATTTGTTGGGCCTCATCGCCCAATTGACCCAACCCCTACGGCCCAACATGCGCAGCGCGGCGGCGTGGGTGCGGGCCAATTGGCAACCCGGCGACGCGCTGATCTTTCAAATGCCTTATGGTCGCCATGCCTTCGCCTATTATGGCCTCGGCGAGCCAAGCGCGGCCCATGCCTACCGCAAACCCGACGCGCACACCGGCACGGTGTTTGAAGCGCCCTTCACCAATTTCGGCAGCAGCCCTGACTGGGTGGCGCTGCAAATGGCAGGCACACAGGCGCTGTCGCAACGGCTGTGGTTTGTCGAATCGGAGGCTGATCAATGGGACGAACGCGGCTGGGTGCGCGATTGGCTGCACAGCGAAATGCCGCCCGTCCTCAACCACGAATTTCACGGGGTGAGCGTCAGCCTGCACACGCATGAGCGGCAATTTCGGCGAGTGTATTTGCCGATTACACGGCGTTAGTGCCTTCGACTTAAAAAGTTACAATGCAATACACAAAACCAGACTTGCTACTATAATTTATTTATGGTAGATAGTATGGATCGTAAATTTTCCTCAAAAGATTTGAAGGTATTAAGAACTGTTTTAAGCGAAAGCTTCACTTCTAGTGAAATCAAGATTCTATGCTTTGACCTTGATGTAGATTATGAATATATTGACGGGGAATCCTTGCCGATAAAGACATTGAGTTTAATTCAATATTTTCATCGAAGAGGACGCCTTAACGATTTAGTATCAGAAATAGAAAGAGTACGACCCAACGTAAAGTTTAGTTTTGAAAAAGATCAAGACTTTATATCTACCCTACCCCCAAACACAAAAGATCTAGCAGAGTTAGAAAGAGCAGGAAGTGAAGCTCAAGCCAATCAGAGGGTTCAAGACGCAGAAGAATTATTCTCTCAGATGCGTAATCTTGCTAGAGAAATAGGCAATAAGCCCAAAGAAGCACGCGCATTACACTTGTTGGCTGGGCTAAGACGAGATAACAAAGATTTTAAAACGGCTATTTCACTATACAAGCAAAGCCTTGCAGTATTAGAACAAGCCCACCTACCCGCTGAAATAACTACTTTACGCGGATTAAGTGAAGTCTTAGTTGCAACTGAAGAATATGCCCCTGCATGTGTTTATTTACAAGAAGCCATCTCATTAGTTCAGCGCAAGCTAGATACGATTGATGATCAACTTACACTAGCGCACTTATATCTGGGATTAGCACAAATTTTTCGTGCGCAGGGGCAGTTTGAGCAAGCAGAAGTTGAACAAAATCATGCTTACAAACAATTTATCATAGCAGACGATCAAAGTAATGCGGCTATCACGCAGAATGAAATTGGATTAATGTATCTTCAACGTGGTCAATTGAATCAAGCAATCAACTTCTTCTCAAAAGCGCTTCCATTAATTGATCAAGAATACAATCCGCGTCTATTCGCAGAAATTTCAAATAATGTTGGGGCTGTTTATGTGCAACAGCAAGATTGGTCCGCCGCTGAAAAGACTTTTCGCCAAAATATCGCCCTGTTTTCACAATTGCGAGATCGTAAAGAAGAAGCCGTCGCTGTTCGAAATTTGGCTGAAGTTTTAGCAAGACAAAATGTCTTCGCCCAAGCAATGGAGCAATACCAACGTAGTCTTGCCCTTTTTACCATCGCCGAAGATGCCATTTCAGCCGCAGGTGTGAATATTAGCCTTGGCGATATCCATCTTGACCAAGCTAATCTACAACAAGCGATCACGGCTTACCAAGCGGCCCAAGGTATTTTGATTCAACGTGGAGATAAAAATACAATTGCCTTAGTCGAGCAAAAAATTGAGATTGCACACCGACGACAAACAGATCAAGACCGACCGAGATATTTACTGATCGCTGAAGCAAAGCGTTTTTTTGAAAATGCAGGTTTTTTGCTCAATAGTACTGGTGAAGATCACAGCATCATTTGTAATGCAAAAGAAAAGCGAGATAATATAAAAGGTGGTTTTTATGCTTGCATCTTTGCTGGTAAACGGTTGACCAGTGATGATATTCTAAAAATTCGAGATCAAGCAAAAAATGTAACCCCACAAGGTCAATTTGCCTTGGTTGTTACCGACAAAGAGCCTCAAGACGATGCATTAGCCCAAATTACGACTGAGCGTTTGAAAGGGGTGACGATTTTGCCTATTAACGAAAAATTATTATATGAAGCAAAGTCAAGCCAGCAACCCAATGCCGCGCGGCATTTGCTGCAAACGCATTTGCGCGATATGATGGGCGATACTGACCCTTATAGTAAATCAACCCCAGTTACAGATAGCACTCAATTTTATGGGCGTGAAACTTTAGCCGACGAACTAACTCATGATTTGATTGACAACGGCAAACATATTGCCTTGTATGGACTACGCAAGATAGGCAAAAGCTCGCTCATGCGTTATATGCAATTTAAAATGCCAGTCCCAGCCGCGTGGCTAGATTTACAACAAGACGCAAATCCAGTTAGCATTTCTCACCGTGCATTGCAGGCATGGCAAATAGACGCTGAAACTCGATTTGGTATTGATTTAGGAATGCGACAAGTAAAGCGCGAAGATGTTGGTTCTGTTTCAGATTTTGTTACTTTTATCAAACAAATTATCACAAAATTGCAATCAATCAAACATCACCCCGCCAAACTTGTTTTATTTTTAGATGAAATTGAGCTATTAATGCCACGAGCAGACTCTGTCCTAGACGCAAAAGTCGCTCAGGCATTAGAATTTATGGCTGCTTTGCGTGGGTTAGTGCAAGAAAATGGCGTTCTTTCTATTATGGTAGCGGGGGTTGACCCAGCCATTACTCGCAATAGTCGGGTTGGAGAAAAACAAAATCCATTCTTTCAAATGCTCGAAGAACGATTTCTGCCTCCCCTTTCGATTGGTGACTGTAAACAAATGGTGCGTGTATTGGGTGGATTTATCCAACTTGAATACAGTAATGAAGCTTTAACTGCGATTGCGATTGCCGGCGGTGGGCATCCATTTTATACGCGAAAACTGTGTAGTTTTATTTATAACCAACGTGACAAGAAACCGGGCCAAGTTACACTGACGGATGTTAAAGAGGCTTGTGATGAATTTATCTTTGACCCCAGCTATTCGAGTGTGATCAGTCAGCTATGGACAACCGAAATTGGCAATGCTGCCATTTGGACAACCAAAATTGCAATGACGAGCCAACGGATTTTAGAAAAATTGAGCCAAACAAATGAAACCGAAACTGAGTCTATATTGATTGAGCCAAAAGAAGAACGGCCATTACGCAAAATATCTCTCAAAAATATGGAACGCTTATCTGTTGTTCAACTTGCTCCGCAAACTGAAAATAAAAGCTATCAAATCACCTTTGGTCTGTTTAAAAACTGGATTCGCCAAGCCCACCTGGGTATCACCAATTAACATGGCACGCAACCCTTTTTACATTCATCAACCCACCCAACCGGAAGATTTTGTGGGGCGCGAAAATGTTGTGTCAGAAATTGTAAATGATCTTCACTCAGCCATGCCACATTCATGGCGTATTATTGGTGGGAGGCGCTTTGGTAAAAGCAGTTTGCTAGTTGCCATCGAGCATCAACTCAAACAGCGTTTGAAACAACAAGCGGCGCCGAATCAAGCAACGCCCTGTGTTGTGCCAGTCAAAGTCTCATTGCAAGCAACAACATGCGCTAGCATTGAAAATGTGTTTGGTTTTTTGGCACATGAATTGCAAAAAGTGTTGTGCGGAAAAGTATTGCCGCCGCCATTTTCTAGTGAGCGGCTAATTGATATCGGGTTGCCGACTTACATAACGCCTGCTCCATCCCCCTTGTCATTTGCCCAGTTTGAACAATTGCTCATCACACTTATTTCAGAGGCTTATACCAAACATTGGCTTTTACATATTGTCATTTTAATTGATGAGTTAGAAGTTATTCTTGACAGGGTATTTACCGCCGAATTATTAGGCAACTTAAGATCTTTGATTAACGATAGCAATGTCAAAAGCTATTTATCGTATGTTATGGCTGGGTCACGCCGTTTTGAAGAAGCTGCCGAGCGTGGATCGTCTTTACTCAATGTGTTAGAAGTGCGTTATTTAGAAAGGTTATCCGATGCCGATATTCAACGACTAATTACTCGTGCCACCTTTCCGATTGATCTTTCAAGCCAAATTATGGCGATAGCAGGTGGTCATCCATTTATTGCCCAGTGCTTGCTAGAGCGTTTATTTTCGCAGCGCGAGCAGCTAAATCAAACCGTAATCACAGATATCGTGGCGCAAATTTGTGCAACATCTCAGCTAAACAACTTAAATGCTTGGTGGAGCAGCGGCTTAACTGAAGACGGACGTTATGCCTATACCGCTTTATGCAACTTGCAAGGTTGGGTACCCATTGCAAAATTGCGCGATTATTTGGCAACGCAACTTAACAAGCCTCATTTTGATACACAAAAAGCGATGATTACACTGATTTATCATGGCTTTGTATTGCATAATGGTAGAGGGTCTTATTGCGTCAATCCATGTTTATTCCAAGATTGGTCCAGCGAACTAAGACAAACACTCCATATCCATGCCGCCCCACAAGCCCAAAATACAACGAACAATACTACTATTCAAGGGAGTGTGCAAACTAGTCGAGACTTTGTTGGACGTGATGTGATCGTTAATCATTATTATGCCACCAATCCAACCCATGCGCAAGAAACTGATATTCGGCTAAACACAGTAAAAGCCTCTCGATTAGCACCTATATTTGAAGCAATTACAGATAAATTCAACTTAGATGAATTTAAGGAGCTATGTTTCCTCATTGGTGTGACTTATGATCACTTACGAGGCGATAATTACCGTACTAAAGTTTTAGAGTTAATCATGGCTTTAGATCGCCAAGAAGATCAATTGGAAGTATTAATTGATCGGGTAAGGGGGTTACGGTCTAATTTATCATTCGGCTAAAATTACCCCATGCTATCTATCCGCGACCTCTCCCCCGACCTCATTCTCTACAACGGCAACATCCACACCTTCGACAAAGCCGTGCCACAATGCAGCGCCATTGCCTGCAAAGACGGGCGCGTGGTTGCCCTCGGCGACGATGCCAGCGTGCGTGCCCTCGCGGGCCAGCGCACCCAACAAATTGACCTTGCAGGCAAGACTGCCGTGCCCGGCCTAAACGATGGGCATAACCACATGCTTCAGCTCGGCATCAAGATGACGCGCATCCAGCTTGATCTGGTCAAATCCATCGCCGAAATGGTTGAACTGGTGCGTGAACGCGCCAAAACCACCCCGCCCGGCCAATGGATCATCGGCGAAGGCTGGAACGAGTCCACCTTTGCCGAAGGCCGCTTGCCCAATCGCCACGACATTGATGTCGCCACCAGCGAACATCCGGTCATTCTGCAACGCTTCTTTAATATGGATGTGGTGAACAGTCGCGGCTTGGCGCTGGCGGGCATCACCCGCGACACCCCCGACCCGCAAGGCGGCAAAATTGAGCACGAGGCCAACGGCGAACCGAGCGGCATTTTACGCGCCGCCGCCAAGCAGCCGGTGCGCAGCCTATTGCCGCAGCCGACGATGGACGAATGTATTGCCGCGCTCGATGCCGCCAGCAGCGAATATTTGACCTATGGCATCACCAGCGTGCTCGACCCCGGCCTTTACCCCTACGAGATGCAAGCCTATTTGTTGGCGCACAAGGCCGGGCGCTTGCGGGTGCGGGTCAATCTCATGCCGTCGTGGCATGGATTCCGCGAAGATGAACACGAGGCCGAGCTAGACGACCGCGCCGCCAACCTCGGCGTGTTTAGTGGATTGGGTGACGACTGGCTGCGTTTGGGCGGCATGAAAATGGCGGTAGACGGCGGCACGACCAGCCATACCGCATGGATGTTTAAGCCATTTGTCGGTGAAACCGTCGTGCGCGACTATAACCGGCTCGATCCGGCCCAATTGCGGCGTTATTTTGCGCGTGGGCACGAATTGGGCTGGGATATCGGCATCCACGCCATCGGCGATCGCGCCCATCATGAATGTGCGGCGGCGTTTGCCGATGTGCTAGAGAAAGCGCCCAAGCGTGACCATCGCCACAACCTCATTCACAGCTATTTTGCCACCAAAGAAAGCTTGCAAAATATGACCGAGTATGGTCTGGGGGCGGTCATTCAACCCACCTTCATCTATTACGAAGGCGATGATTTGTTCCGCGATGTCGGCGAGACACTGGCGCATCAATACAAGCCGATGCGCACGTATTTGGATCGCGGCATTCGCGTCATCGCCACCAGCGACATCCCAAGCACCGTGCATTACAACCCCTATATCAGCTTATATGCGCTCGTCACACGCAAAACGCACAAAGGCACGCTGATTGCCCCACACGAGGCCGTAAGCCGCGAAGAGGCGTTGTATGCCTACACCTGCACCGCGCCTTGGCTCACCCGCGAAGAAGACCGCAAAGGCCCGCTTTCGCTTGGCTACTTGGCCGACATCGCCGTGCTAGACCGCGATTATTTCACCTGCCCCGCCGAGGAAATCAAGGACATTATGCCGGTCATGACCATCGTTGATGGTCGGGTGGTTTGGCAGGCGTAGTGGCGATTAGAAATAATTAGACATCGGTTTCTTTCAGAAACCCGATTTCTGCAAGTTCAGTCCTAAACCAACGAAAACTCAGGCGATGCCAACATGTTAAGTGGCATCGCCTCGATTTTTTCGGCAATCGAATAACGTATCGCGCCCGGATAGATAACAAATAAACGATCAAGCTTCAGGTCGTTAATCGCTATTTGCATAGACGGGGTTAAACGAGGGGCATCAACCCGTTTGCATTCAACCCCGATACGCTGGCTGCCATTCGTTAAAAACAGGTCTAATTCGGCTTGATTATGCGTTGACCAAAAATACGGCTGCCACGTTTGAAAACGCCCAATAACCTCTTCAATTGCATAGCCTTCCCATGATGCGCCAGATTTAGGGTGATTAAACAAGTCGGATTGAGTGCGAATGCCCAATAATTGATGGAGCAAACCTGTGTCACGGATATACAGCTTGGGCGTTTTAACTTGGCGTTTACCCAAATTTTCATACCAAGGGCGCAATTGTCGCAACATCAGCAAGCCCTCGAAGGTATCAACATAGCGCTTTATGGTTGGTTGACTAATACCTAATGAGGTCGCCAATTCCGAGGCGTTCCATAATTGGCCGTGATAATGGGCCAACATATGCAACAGGCGCAACACCGTTACGGTGGGCAGCATGTGACCATTTTGCAATACATCACGGGTGACGACGGTCTCCAACAAATCGCGTCGCCACTGCACGCTTTGTTGATCGGTGTCGGCTAAATAGGCCGGCGGATACGCCCCGCGCACCCAGTGCGTCATTTGTGCCGCTGCACCAACCTCAGCCAAAGTAAACCCGCGCATCTCAAACATGCTGATTCGCCCAGCCAATGATTCAGAGCTTTGTTGTAATAGGCTTGGCCCAGCGCTGCCCAAGATGAGAAATTTGGCGGGCAACGGATTTCGGTCGAGCAAAACCCGTAATACGGGGAACAAGTCTGGGCGGCGCTGCACTTCGTCAATGACCACGAGGCCGGTCAAGGGCGACAGTGCCGTCATCGGCTGTTCCAATCGCGCCAAGTTTACGGGGTCTTCGAGGTCAAAATAATTCGCTGAATCGGGCGCAACAAATTGCCGCGCCAAGGTTGTCTTGCCACATTGACGCGGGCCAATCAAAACCACCGCACGACTCCACGCTAATCGTTCTGTAATTTGGCTTTTTAGGTGCACTCGATTGATCACACAGTTGATAATACCATGAAATTTAGTAACTGTAGTTTATTATTTTCATGGTCTTCTCGGCTATGTCATGCAAGTAATCGGTGG
>JAHBAL020000452.1 GCA_018500105.2 Anaerolineae bacterium | reverse complement strand
TGCCCATATTCAACGCCTGCCCCAACGTCGTTTGCCCATTTTTGTGATGTTTGAAAAAATGCAGCGCCTTTTCAATCTCATCCGGCTTTAGCTCTACCCATTTGCCGCGCACCTGAATGAGCGGAATCTTGAGCTTGGCCAGCTTTTCAAACTCCTTGAGACTCAAGGTTTCGTCGCCAATCGCCACTTGCCAGTCATAATTCACGATCGCGTTTAGCCCCATCAACCCGCTCGATGTTTGTTCGGCGCTTTGCACTTTTACCTTTAGCCCCACTTTTGCAACGGGTTTTTTCCACCAATTGGGCAACAACACGCCAAACCCACTTTGCTCTAACAAAGCCGCGCTTTGGCGCAAAAACTGATAGGCTTGGGTGGTATCGAGCAGCAAATGGGTCGGTTGGGCGCTATTCAGGCTAATATCAATGGAGGGGAACAAGAGCGATGCACGGCCCAAATCTTCGAGCAACACTTCTTGCGGGTTTTCGAGTTGCCGCTTGAGAAATGTCAGCGTATTGCTACTGGCCTGCCACACCGTTTGGGCAGGCACAAGCAAACTGCGGTCATCGGTAGACTGTAAATGATAGCTCAGCCGCCAAGGCAACTCATTTTGCGCGTCAATAAAAGGCGCTTCTTCGTCATCATGCTCGTCATACTCGGCTTCGCCTGCCTCCTCGCCGCGTTCAATCGCCTCGGCTTTAGCGGCCATTTCATCTATCATCGCCGCCTCTTCTGGCGACTCTAGCCGAAAACAGGTGCGCACCGCCGTCATATTGGTGGCGCGTAATTTGGTGAGCCAATAGATCAATTCGCTGGTGTCTTGCGTTGGGCTAAATCGGGCCTGTGACGGCGTGAGCGCAGTCAGCGCCGCCAAGAATAAATCTTTAACATCGCTGCTTTTGCTGGCTTTCACTTTGGCGCTTTGCAATTTGCCACGCACATAAACATCAATTATCGTATTGACATAATTCAGCAAAATGAGATCGGGCTTGAGCAAATTGGCATCAAACGCCTCGGCCTTGGGCGCGAATGCGCGGCAAATGGGGGGCATGGCCCGTGCCAACAATTTTAGCCGCGCCACGTCTTCTTCGTGATAAACCGGCTCCCAGCGGGCAAAGCCATTGCGAATGCCAGGCGCAAAACGCTGCCCAACGATGATTTGTTGGGCAAATTTCGCCACTTCCATCCAGTAAATGAGCGACGCGCCATATTGCACCTCGGCATAATCGTCACTGCTCGCGCTCAGCGGGTCTCCCGCCATTTGTGGTGGCGTGGCTGGCAAGTCCAACAAACAGTCATCGGCCCAACGCGGCTCTAGCGTCACCACCGGCAACAGCCACGTTTGTAGCGCCACTTCGTTATTTTCGACATGAAATGGCAGTTCGGGCGAGGGAAGGGGCTGCCCCAGCACGCTGGGCAATCGCACTTGTGTGGCGTGAATATTGCTCTGGCTAATGATAAAGTCACTGGTCAATTGGCGCAACTGTTGGCTCAGGTTGTTCGGGTTAAGGGCAAAGGGGTGCGCGGGCGCTAAACTGCTTTTTCGACCTCGCTTCGTTGCAACGGCTGCGGGTTGGGCATTCAGTAGCGCGTCACTGTTTTCGGCCCATAACGCCAAACAGGGCAGGGCAGCGCTTGGCTTGGCCTGCGCACTCGGCCCAATCAGATCAGCAACACAATCCCATAGTGCATGAATCACAATCATAACGATCTGGCAAGTATACAATTTCCCCCATGACGCTTTATCTTGGCTGCCCAGCGTGGAGCCTAAAAACGTGGGTGGGCAATTTTTTGCCCGCAGGCACAAAACAGCGCGACTATTTGGCCCAATATAGCCGCCGCCTTAGCACGGTTGAGGGCAACACCACCTTTTATGCCTTGCCCGAAGCCAGTTTGGTCGAGCGCTGGCGCGATGAAACGCCCGAAGGCTTCAAGTTTTGCCTCAAAGTGCCGCAAGTGATCAGCCATCACAAGCGCTTGCGCCAATGCGAGGCCGAGACCGCCGAGTTTGTAGATCGGCTGCAGCGGCTGCGCAGTCGTTGTGGGCCGGCCTTTTTGCAGTTGCCGCCCACCTTTAGCGGGCGCAATTTGGGCGATTTGGCGGCGTTTTTGGCCGCGTGGCCGCGCCAATTGGCGCTAGCGGTCGAGCCGCGCCATGCCGATTTTTTCGGCGGCCCGGCCGAAGCCGCCTTCGATGCGCTATTGCGCGAACACGCCGCCGCCCGTTGTATTTTCGACACCACTGCCCTGTTTAGTTTGCCGAAAAATTACAACGCGCTCGTGGCTGATGCACAATCGCGCAAGCCGCGTTTTCCATTGCGCCACACCCGCACGGCGGGCTTTGCGTTTGTGCGCTATGTTGGGCATACCGATGTGCCATTGAACCAGCCTTGGCTGAGTAAGTGGGCGCAACAGGTGGCGGCATGGCTGAATGAGGGTCACGATGTGTATTTCTTTGGGCATCACCCCGACGATACCTATGCGCCCGATATTGTGCGCCTGTTGCATACAGCCGTGCAGGCGCATGTGGCATTGCCGCCGCTGCCCGCGCCCCATTTGCCGCCGCCGTCGCTGGGTGAACAACAAGCGCTTTTTTAGCGTAATCTAATTGAAGCCTGTGCAACAGATATGGCATACTGATTGCATATGAGCACACTTGTTGATATTCGTCGTCGTCATGTTAAATTGATGCAAAACACCGTGACTATTTTGGGGCATATTTTGGGTGGCGTGAGCCAAACCCAAGCCGAAACGCTGCGCGATCAGCAAGATGGCCCCAAAGGGTGGAGCATTTTGGAGATTGTGTGCCATTTGCGCGACTTCGATGCGTTTTTTGCGCATCGCGCCCGCCTGATGCTGGAACAAGACCACCCGGTTTTGCCCGCCTATGATCACGAGGCGTTGGCGATTGAACGCGCCTATAGTCAGCAAAAATTGGCCGATGCTTACTGGTCGTTGGCGCAATCACGCGAGAAATTTGTGGTGTTTTTCAAGCAATTGACCGATGCGCAATGGGATCGCACCGGTATTCACCCCGAACGCGGCGAGTTCTCGATCATTGATGCCGCCATTCAAGTTGGGCATCACGATTGCGTTCACATTGAGCAAATTACACGCATTTTGGCGCAACGGTAGTATCGTAGCGCCGCCATCTTGGCGGCCCCCTAGCGTTGTGCTTCAACAAAAAACGCCGGAGGATTACCCTCCGGCGTTTTGCTTAATCTTGCTCGAATGGCCGCCCAAGCGCGGCGGGTGGGGGCGTTTGCACGGTGCGCAAGATGCTGCGGCGCGTGTTTTGCGGCAAAAAGCTCAGCGCCCGTTCAAGCCACGTGCCCGAAGTGAGCACCAAGACCACGATCATGAGCACGAAGGGCAAAATGGGGAAAACTTGGGTTGGGATGAAATCAATGACGTTTTGGGCTTTGCTCGATAGCGATTGCAAAATGCCGAACAAGTAAGCGCCGATGGCAACGCGCAAGGGGTTCCAGCCGCCGAAGATGACAATGGCGAGCGCGATCCAGCCATAACCGGCGGTGTGGCGATGCGTCCAGCCGGGTTTGACATCGAGCGAGAAGGCCGCTCCCGCAAGGCCCATCAACACGCCGCCAAGGATGGTGTAAACATAGCGCATTTGCACCACATTCACCCCCCGCGCAAATGCGGCGGCGGGTTGCTCGCCGATGGCGCGTAAGGTTAGGCCGCTGCGCGAGCGGTAAAAATACCACCACGAGACGATAATGAGCAAATAGCTTGAATAGACCAGCGGGTCGGCATTAAAGAAGATTTCGCCGATGATGGGAATGTCTTTCAGAATCGGGATGGCGAAATGCGGCACAGATGGCCCCTCGACCAGCACGACCGGTGACCCTAAAAATGAGGACAGGTCGGCCCCCAACAAAGCCAAGACAAAGCCGATGGCGATTTGGGACTGGCGCAGGGTGATGGCCCCGTAGGCCACGATCAGGGCGATGATGCCCCCGATTAGCCCGGCGGCGATGAGGCCAACCAAGACGCTATTGGAGGCGCGGGCGGCTGCGAAACCGGTCATGGCCGAGAGCAAAATTGTGCCGTCGGCAGATAGGTTGATGACACCGGCGCGTTCGGTGATGGTTTCGCCAATACACGCAAAAATAAGCGGGGTGGCGCTGGCGATGGCGATCGCCAAAAGTTGAATAAGTTCTGAAAATTCCATGAGCTAAAGATTATATACCATTGATTTCAGGCAAGCATAGGGATAAGGCTTTGCTGATAAACTGGATGGGGTGACCTCTGGCGAACGCGCCTGTTGAGCAACGATGGGCGGGGGTAAACCCGCCGCCCTTAATAGCGAAGCCCTATCGGGCTTTTCCAATTAGGCCATTCAGAAAAAATAATTCTCCGATTCTTTACCAATTCCGCGTCTCCGCGATCACAGAATTTGGATCGCGGAGACGCGGAATTGGCGGAGAATCGGAGAGCGTTTTACAAGACGATTCCGGTATTTATTTTGGCTAAACAGCCTTAGATTGCGATGACTTTTAAACAGCCTTAAAAGTTTATTGGGAGCGACGTCGCATTTTTCTTATACTGATGCAATTAAATGGCGAGTGGCTTTAGTGTGTGAACCTTAAATTTTTTTGACAGTTTACCTCACTTGGCGATTTTTTACTTGTCTTTACCTCTTGTTTGTGCTATAAATACATCGCGTTTGCGAAGAACGCCGTTAAATATCAATATTTTGTCGGTCTAAGGCCAATTTTTAACGTGCAATGACCGATTGTGCAGCCGAGTGTTTTTAGCGGGTAAGACCTCGACTCGATGAAATTGTCACTGCGGTGAGCAGTTTGCCCAAATTACCCGCATTTATGGGCTGCCTTGAGGTATTTTTATGATTGAGCGCAGCCAAATGAAGGAGCAATACATGCATAAATCACTTTCACGGCTCGCCATATTACCCATCGCCACCAGTTTATTTTTGGCAATCAACAATGATTGGGGCACATGGCAAGCACACGCCCAGAGTAACGACCCGGTTGCCGTCAACGAGATGTATCGGTCGGCTATTGCGGGTTCGCAAACGTTGCAACAATCGGGGCGAGTGGGGCCAATCGGCATATTTGTTTTGGCAACAGCATTACCGCCCGCTCCAGCCGAGGCGAATATCTACACGGCCAAACAACTGCCCCCGCCCAACAATGATGATATGCGGGGATTGGCAAATCAGATGGGGTTGAAGCCAGAGCTATATTCGGTGAATTTTCCCACCCCGCCGCCGCCATTTGAGGCGAAACTGCCTACCTTTATTGTGGATGGGGCACGACGGATCTCGTTTTTTGGCGCGACAGTGAATTATCAAGATACGTCACAACAATCTATGCTGGGATTATATTATGGGCCGCCCGTTGCTGGCCCGCCCCCGCTGAGTTTTGAAAAAGCCAGTGCCATTGCCGAACAATTTTTAAAATCGCGCAATTTGCTGACATTTGAATATGTTATTCAGCCCCCTGAGCCGAATTATTATCCATTTGAAGGCATGATGCCTGTGTTTTTTAGGCGAGTGATTTCAAATGGCCCCAAACCAATCTATTGGCCTACCCCGCAAATGGTTGTATTGATTTCACCAGAGGGGCGTGTGATGTCTTTTTATAACGAGCGACTGGCGAGTATTGATGCCGAAAAAACCACTGCCCTGATATCAGCAGAGGCAGCGTGGCAAAAATTGCAAGACGGCAAAGTGACCAATTTCTCGATTCAATTTGCAAACATCCCCGCGCCACAAACGCAAGTTCAATATTGGTGGCCCGAATTGAAACCCGGTCGCCCATTTGATTTTATCGGGCGGCCCTATGTGCTTACGCCTATCGAATGGCAAGGCAAACCGTTGCTTATGATCGGCAATGCTACCACCGCCAATTACCCCGCCTCTATTTTGGATGAGTTAAATAAAACGCAAGACACGATGCAATATCAACCGTTGCATGTGACCGGACGCTTGACTCGTGATGCCAAAGGCGAAGTGGGGATAGAAGTCACGGATTGGCGGTTAATTGACCAGCAGCAGTCGTTTATATCTATGCCCGCCAAAGTGCAAATAAAAACAGAGGCATCCGGCGAGCGCATCGGCGTGCTCGATCGGGTTACGTTGCCACATTGGAACTCAGGCATAAGCGCACCGGAGCAAGTAGTGATTCTTTCACCCCCCGAAGATTTGACCAGCGATATGACAGTGATTGTGTTTGGCATTATGTCAAACAAAAAACATAATGACATCCCTGTTTTAATTTGGATGGGTATGATGAATGCAGCAAATTTGCCGTCGCAAAGCCCGACACCGCCGCCGTTTGAAGCAGGTGGCCCAGAATTGGTCTCATTGACCGATGTAAAAGGGCTGTCTCTTATACACATCTCCGAGCC
>JAHBAL020000528.1 GCA_018500105.2 Anaerolineae bacterium | reverse complement strand
GTGATAAACATAACGTTGGCGGTGGCACAAGAGAGCATTCAACGGCGGGCGGTGTTGTATGACAAAAAAAGGGATGCGCATTACGACACCATCAGCGCGTTTATCAAAAGTGTGCGCGGCAGCGATCCTGATGCGGCCTTGTATTGGCTGGCAAAAATGCTGTATGCGGGCGAAGACCCGCGTTTTATCATGCGGCGCTTGCTGATTTTGTCGGGCGAAGACATCGGCATGGCTGACCCGATGGGGTTGGTGGTTGCAAACGCGGCGGCGAATGCGTTTGAATGGATGGGGATGCCGGAGGGGATTTTTCCGATGGTCGAGGCGACGCTGTATTTGGCGACCGCGCCCAAGTCGAACACGGCAACACATTATTTTAGTGCGCGGGCGCAGATCGAACGCGAGGGCGCGGGCGAAGTGCCAGACCATTTGAAAGACAGCAACCGCGACAAAAAGGGCTTGGGGCATGGCAAAGATTATGTTTACCCGCACGAACATGAGGGGCATTTTGCCGCGCAGAATTATTTGCCCAAAGAAATCGCGGGTATGTCGTTTTACACGCCTAGCAATCAGGGCTATGAGCAGGCGGTGTCTGAGCGGCTGGCACGTTGGCGCGAGGCCCAACGCCGCGCCCTCGGCGTGACCGAGCGCTTAGGGCCACAACTGAGCCAAGCCGAGGTTGACCGCATGAAACGCGAGCGTTAGAGCCGTCGGGACGACGGCGCTACACGTAACGCCGTCGTCCCGACGGCTCCTTTTACCCATCCGACCATGAGCTTAGCAAACAACCATTTGCACAGACACCCTATGGGGTGGCGATCACGTGGCTATTTGCCACATTTTGACCAGCCGGGATTATGTCAATCTATCACTTTTCGCTTGCATGATTCAGTGCCCAAAACAGTGCTTGAGCAATGGCACGAGGAATTGACCGCCAATACGGCGCATTTTGATCCTGCTATGGATGCGACCTTATACCAACGTTTTATGGATTATCAAGATACGGGTCATGGGCAATGTTGGTTGCGTAACCCACAAATCGCTGCTCTGGTCGAGGATGCGTTGCTATATTTTGACGGTGATGCGGTATTGCTTATTAGCATGGTGCGTCATGCCCAATCATGTGCATATATTAATTGAAACACGACTCAATTACCCACTTAGTCAAGTGGTGCACTCGTGGAAATCTTTTACGGCAAAGCAAGCGAATACGCTATTGGGGCGCAATGGAATATTTTGGGCACGCGAGTATTATGATCGTTTTATTCGCAATGATCGGCATTTAACAGAAACGATTAACTATATCGAACAAAATCCAGTTAAAGCTGGCTTGGTGCAAAATGCAGAGGATTGGCGATTTAGCAGCGCTTATCAAGATCGGCGACGCTTCTTGTAGCGCCGTCGTCCCGACGGCTCCGTGTCCGTTTGCGATGTGAATATTTGCAGGGTGATTGAACGCCAAAATGAGACGCTGCTACGGGGTGATTGAGCCGTCGGGACGACGGCGCTACAGTGATGTGAATATTTGCAGGGTGATTGAACGCCAAAATGAGACGCTGCTACGGGGTGACTGGGCCGTCGGGACGACGGCGCTACGGTGATGTGAATATTTGCAGGGTGATTGAACACCAGGATGAGACGCTGCTACGGGGTGACTGGGCCGTCGGGACGACGGCGCTACGGGGATGTGAATATTTGCAGGGTGATTGAACGCCAGGATGAGACGCTGCTAAGGGGTGACTGAGCCGTCGGGACGACGGCGCTACGGTGATGTGAATATTTGCAGGGTGATTGAACGCCAGGATGAGACGCTGCTAAGGGGTGACTGGGCCGTCGGGACGACGGCGCTACCACTGCGAGCGGTATAATTTAACCAAATGCAAGCTTTACGCCTGTTCGGGCGAGTGATGCTTCACTTGCTCCTCATCATTGCCATCACCGTACACGGGCTTATCGCGGTCAATGTTGTTTACGCGGTTGACACGGGCACATTTATGCCCGCACCCGCGACCACCCGTGTCGTCGTGCCAAATATTCCTGACGACTTGCTGCCAGCGGCGAGCAATGTGTGGAAATGCGCCTGTGACTCGGACGGCTGCTGGCCGGGCTGCTTCACTGTCGCTGCCGCCAGTGTGCTGAAATATTGGGCGGCGCGGGGCTACCCTGCCTTGTGGAACAATGACCCAAACGCCACTTTTTACAAATTGCGCGAATTATTCCCCAATTTGTTGTGCTATGGCAATGGCAACAACAACGGCAAGCCCGGCGATACCGGCTACGATGCCTTCGATGTGGCAACGGGTGTGCGTCAATTTACCGGCCTAAAAGGCTATGCCTTTAAAACTGTGCCCATCGCCGAGCCAACCTTCGACGATATTAAACGCGAAATAGACTCGGGTCGCCCCGTCATCGGCGCATTTGCCGAATCGCCTTGGGGCAGCCACGCGGGCACGATCATCGGCTACGACACCGCTGGTGGGCAACGCGCCATGATTGTGCGGCCCAATTTGCCCAACCGCGACGACATTATTTTGAAGTGGGGCGTGGGCTACCAAGGGTTTTCGATGGTGACGATTGAACCCGCCAGCCCCGCCGACCTCAATTTGCATATTCCGCTTAATTTTGATATTACTGTCAACGACAAAGACCCCGGCTTTTCGATGTCGGGCGAATGGCAGGTGGCGCTCGGCTATGGCTTTGCAGGCGAATCACGCGCCATTTGGTCGGCCAACCAAAACCCCAGCGCGGTTGACGATTCGGCGTGGGCGCGTTGGCAGCCCGAATTGCCATTTGACGGCATGTGGGAAGTGTCGGCGTGGATGCCGCACGACGAAAAAGATGTGAATTTGAGCCAAGGGGCGCTGTATAAAATTAATCACGCCGAAGGCCAAAACTTGGTGCGGCGTTCGCACCAAGATGCCACCCAAGGTTGGATGTCGCTGGGCGCATTTCCGTTTGTGCGCGGCGGCAGCGTGGCGGTGCAATTGGGCAACTTCACCAACGACAAAATTCCGACCAAATTGTGGGCCGATGCGATCAAATTCACATGGCGCGCCCCGCTCATTGTGCGCTCAGAAACTGATTCGCTGCAAAGTTTCATTGTGCTCAATGGCAAACGCCATCGCATCCCCGACAATGACACATTTGGCGCGTTACGTCTGAACAAGAGCCACATCCGCAAATTGGCGACGCTGCCGCTTAACCAATACCCGATGGGCGACAATTTGCCGAGTATGTTCACCTCGTGGGTGGGGCAATATTTCAATAACAACCAACTCAGCCAGCCAGCCTCGCAAATCCGGCTCGATTCGACCCTCAATTTCCGCTGGACCGGTGTGTCCCCAGCGCCAAACATGAGCAAAAGCGGCTATTCGGCGCGTTGGTCACGGGTGTGGGCCTTGACCGAGGGCAATTACCCATTCAAAGTGCAGGCCATTGGCGGGGTGCGGGTGTGGGTAGATGGGCGTTTGGTCGTGGACGGCTGGGAAGCACCCGACGACATTTTGATCGAGCATCAAAGCATCGTCTCGCTGCCGAGCGGTCTGCACAAGGTCGAGGTGGAATACGTCAACCGCAAGGGTTTGGCGCAATTGCAATTCTTCAACTTGCCGCCCAGCATCCCATTGGCCGATGCCAGCACCCTCAGCGCTACCCGCGCCGCCACCGCCACGCTGAAGTGGGTGGATACGGGCGATGCCGTGCCCGGTGAGCAGCGCAAATTCTACGCTGGTTTATGGGAATTGGGCGGCAATTGGAACCTGAACAGTGGCTGGATTACGGGAACCGAATGGACGGTGGCCTTGCCCAAAGATGGGCGCTATGTGTGGCGCGTGTCCGCCAGCGATGGCAGCACGGTCAGCGATTGGAGCCGCACCCGCGAGCTGGTGGTGGATCGCACCCCGCCGTTTGCGCAAATGATGGCTGCTGTGCCGCGCAATTTTGTGCCCATTGACCCCGCGACCGGCAAACCCAAAACCAGCGCCCCAGTGACTGGCACAACCGGCCTGACCCTGACTTGGACGGCAACCGACACCCTGAGCGGGGTGGCATTTTACGAAGTGCAGGCCCGCGAAATTGTGCGTGCCACCGAGGTCATGACGGCGACGGTGGTGGAAAAGCCGCTGCAAAAATTGCGCACCGAGTTGACCATTTCAGGCACACAAGAAATCACCCGCTCGGTAATTTATACCGAAACCCAGCAAGAAGTAAAACTTATGCCGATGAAGGCGCTCATGCCAGTCAATGGGTCATGGGTCTCGATTGGCAGCGCCATGACCGCCACCGAAACCGCGTTTATCGGCGTGCCGGGCAGCGCCTACGAGTTTCGCGTGCGGGCGGTTGACCGCGCTGGCAATGCCCAGCCTTGGCTCGATGGCTACTCGATGCAGGCGCAAATTGACCCCAACACCACCCTCTATCGCGTGTTGTTGCCGTTGGTGGTGGATTAAAGTCAAGGCTGTTCAAAAGTCAGCACGCCACTTAACCCGTCATCTCCGCGAAAGCGGAGATCCATAACGAGGCAGGTCAAAATGTAGCAATTTCATCAAATT